>CAMDEX010000171.1 GCA_945897075.1 Litorilinea aerophila | reverse complement strand
TAAAGGTTAAGGGCATTCCCTGCCTTGTACTCCATGTGCGCTGTCAACACGGCCTGCCGATCATTGACGAAAACCTCGACCAGGTACTTGTCGATAAAAATCCGCATCTCCAGATCTTCTCCTTCTGCCAGATCGGTGACGGCAAATGGTGCTTCTGTAGTACCGATGCGCAAGGTAGAGTATTCTGGATGGATGAGAATGGGCAATCCTTGGTTGGCGCCATTTTCTTGTTCCTTATCCGCAAAGAGCTGGACCCCGAACCGTTTACGCTGAATCTCTGCGCTCGCTACGGTGATTCGAATTTCATAAGCATCGCCCTTAAGCTCGGCAATATGCTCGAATGCCATCGTACTGTGAGATCCCTTTGGCGGCGTGGCGGTGATGTTACTGAAGGTGACTTTGTCATAGCGCAAGCTCTCCAACTCGCGCAGGGGCTTGATGCGGAGCGTACCGTCTTCGGCCAGGCTCAACTCGCGGGGCAGAGATTGGACCGAACGCAAATCCACATCTTGGTGCAGGGTTGTGAGCCATGCCCACATCACGCGGCGACCGTCCGGCGTCAGCAAACTCTCTGGTGCGAAGAAGTCCCGATAGTGGGTTTTGTAAATAGGTTGGTGAGGACGTCGCCAGTTCATACGCCCATGCAACTCTGGCACAAATTGCTCGGCTTCCGCATCCCAGTCGCCTAGGTAGTAACGACAACCAAAGGGATGGCTGATACAAAGCAGCATCCATTTGCCGTCGAGCGGGAAAAAATTGGGGCAGGAGATGTCCTCGCCGATAATGGCATCAGGCATTTCATGGCTTAGGAAATCCCCGACATACGTCCAATTCGTTAGGTCTTCGGACTTTATCAGCGGTGGATTGGGACCACCCGAAATGGCATAATAGGTGTCACCAATGAGGAAACAGTCTGGATCCCAGTGATACATCTCTGGTTCGCTGCCGTCAGGATTCTTGGGTTCGACGGGGTATGGCTTTTCCCATGCCGAAAGGCGGTCATCTTTTGCCACTGCAATCTGATTGCGACCCGACGCCTGCCCGTGGTAGATGGCTGCAACTTTGCCTTCTTTGGTGAGGAAACCAGTTCCACTGAACATTCCGTGTCCGGTAAAGGAGGGCTGAAGCTTGGTTGTCTGCCACTCCCAGTGGATCATATCTGGGCTGGTTACGTGGACAAAGGAATAAGATTGCCCATTCTTCGCGCCCTGCCACGGATGACGCAGGATGTAGTGCATGTGGTAGGCACCATTGCTGTAAATGGCTGCATTGGGATCGCCGGGCGCACTGTCACCACCGGGGTGCATAAGGTGGTAGTTGAGGATAAATGCTTCGGTTACCGAGGTGTCTAAGATTTCCATCATCTATTCCTTATGCTCTCATACCACACTTGATACGGATTCTTCCGATTTTTAAGGGGAAAGGTGACGCGTTGCTGAAGACAATGGGACTCGTGAACGGCCATGATCATTTCGAGAGCGGCACGTGCGTCGTGACCGCTGCTGGCCTGAACGACATCGCGATCTTCTTCGATGGCCTGCATCAGTTCTTCGACAATAAGTCGGTTGCTTTCGTGCATGCGCTCAGCGCCAGAACGAAATGTGCCGTCAGGCTTGAACTCCCACTCGTCAAGCATAATTCGCTCCCATTTGGGATCGTCTTCACCGGGGATCCACATGCCGTGGGGATAGTGATAAAGTTCACCACCGGGGGAGTTGCGCAGGCTGAGGATTCCTGCGCTGCCATGAACCTCAAAGCCGAACCAACGGGAATTCTGATCACCACCGGAGGACGGGACAGGAGTCGATTCAAACTGAGCAGTAATGCCATTTTCAAAAACGTAGTACCCATGTAAGGCATTTCCCGCCAGTAAACCCACACCTTCGTCTCCCTCATGCGCGTCGGTCGCTGTCACCTCGCGGCCGTCTTGGGTAACATGCCCCGTTGCCCAGGCAACCTCCGCGTCAGCAAAATAGCGCATGCTGTCCAGAACGTGGGTGCCAAGGACAAAGAGGTCCTGCCCACCCGCTCTGTGATCACCCTTGCCGCGGCCAACCATGCGCTGCACCTTGCCAATGAGTCCTTCATCAACCAGTTTTTTGCCATGCCACTCATATGGACTGGCGCGGCGGTGGGCAACCGCAACGCGGGTTCCGCTCTTTTCGCAGGCGGCTAGGATGGCATCGGCTTCTGCCAGCGTTCGTGCTAGGGGCTTTTCGCAGAAGATACCTTTGACACCAGCTTCAGCAGCCGCCATGATCATTTCGGCGTGGCAATCCACATAACGGGGGGCTACGCAAACCAAATCAAGCTGCTCTTTCGCCAACATCTCTCGATAGTCAGCGTAGAGCTGATTTACACCTGTTTTTTTGCCCGCAGCAAGTAGTCCATCTGGATTGTCATCTGAAATGGCTACTAATTTGGCATTGGGAACTTTGTCAAAGGTAACATCTAGTCCGTGACCGTAGTCTCCTTTGCCTGTTCTGCCGATAACGCCCGCACGGTAAATAGTTGGCATATCTTTTCCTCTATTCTTCTACATTTGCCCATTGACCCGTTTGCGCTGACCGAATCGCCGCATCTGTAAAGAGCTGCACCCGCCAACCATCTTCCAAATTGGGATGAGAGGTGTCGCCGTCAGCGAGCATCTTGCGCAGACTTGGGAAGACAAACTTCTCAAAGCGGTTGCCCAGCCCTGAAACAGGGATGCGATCCACAACTTCTGAAACTTGCCCCTGCTCCCTCCATAGAGTCAACAAGCCGTTGAATCGATCTATGCCCAAGGCTGCGTCAGTGCCGTGTAGCTCTACTTCGGGAGCAAGTCCTTTTCGCAAAAACGACGCGTGGGAGACGATAATGGAACCAACTGCACCTGTCTCAAACTCCCAGGCAATATTGGCATAGTCGAAGGCTGTTCCCTTGCGTTGAGATCTAGTACCGGAAGGTTTTGCGCCGTACTCCAGCGCTTCGGCCAGGTTGATGCTGCCCAGATCGGCTTTGGGCGCGCTGATCACGTCGGCGTGGGCGAGAACTCGTTTGGCCTCAATCCCCAATAGCCAGCGAATGGTATCGTAGGAGTGGGATCCAACATCCGCGATGCTGCCCCCCGCGGATAACGATGCGTCATCACGCCAGGTGAGGGGCATGTCAGGCGGACGCGGGTTGAGCCAACGGTAGATTATGCCGCGAATATCTCCCAGAACGCCGGACTCTACAATCTCTTTGGCGCGCACAAATATGTCAGAATAACGAGTCCAATAAGGGACAAAATGAACCAGCTTCTTGTCCGCATCACGATAGGCCGACCACATATCGAACGCTTCTTTGGCATTCATGCCAATCGGCTTATCGCAGATCATATGCTTGCCCGCCTCCGCTGCTGCCATCACCGCTTCATAGTGCAGCGCGTCAGGCGTGGCCACCAAAATCAGATTCACATCGGGATGTTCGACGACTTCTCGCCAGTCATTGGTTATCAATCTAGCCTGATCTTGCTTCTGGGCAGCCTCCAGCAGATCCATGCGTCGAGCGCATAAGGCAACGATCTTGGCGCCTGTTGCTTGGCGTATCTCTTCTCGGTAAGGCGTGCCGATATACCCTGTGGCGCCGAGCACGCCGATATTGAATTGGAATCCATCCAGGCGCATCTTGGTGGCACCTCGCAATTGGGTCACTTGGCCTGGTCTTTCCAGGTAGGGGGCAATCACGCCAGCGGCACCCTCATCCAGGGTCACAGATGTTTACCATCTTTCCAGATTGGCTGGATTCTAGGCAGGCCTGAACAACAGCCGTAATATGGCGGCCATCTTCTTCATCAAGGATGGTGTCGCTCCCAGTATCCAGTGCATTGACAAAATTATCCATGAGCAGAAAATCGTTTTCGTTTGCGATGCGTCTATTCTTAAATTCGGTTGGTGGCTGGTTGCGGTAGTAGATGCTCACTTCGGGTCGAGCTTCGCTGATCACCAACCCGCCTTTGGTACCCAAGGCGTGAATCTTAATCTCGCCAATATCGGGATGGCTGGCCGCGCCAATCCGACCAACACACAATGAACCAACGATGCCGTCTTCCATCACAAACGAGACCGCAGCCAGATCATCAACGTTGTTGTCCACGTTTGCTTGGTGAAAATGGGTAGCCGTAGTTGCAAAGACCCAGGCAATTCTGGACCCCGTCAGCAAGTGGACATAGCCCAGAGGGTAGATCCCCTCAATCTGCAATTCGCCCAGTGGTTCCTTGCCCACGCCGCCATCCGATCCATCTGCATGGGCCTCTAGCTGACGTTCCAGCCAGTTGATCGGGGGATCTCCCTCTTTGCGCGAACCTTTGGGAGGGCCAGCATCTTTGGAGAAGTAGAAGTCCACGTGAATGGCATAGAGATCGCCAATCGCGCCTGCATCAATGGTCTCTTTGGCCTGGATCAACGCGGGAAGGAAATTCCGGTTCCAGAGCAGGAATTTTACGTTGTTCCGCTGGATAGCCTCGACCAAGCGGTCGCACTCAGACAACCGATTGGACATGGGCTTGTCCGCAATCACATGTAAACCAGCATCCGCAGCACGCACAGCCAGATCGCAGTGCCGCTCAGCCTCAGAGCTGATTACGGCCAAGTCAAAATCATGTTCGGCAAGCGCTTTCTCTATGTCTTGAACGTACGGGATGCGGCACCGATCGGCAAATTCCTGGTTGCGTTCATGAACCCAATGGGGATTGTCAGCATCATCGGCCACTGCCACCAACTCAAAGCGGGGATGAGCCGCGACGGCCATAGGCAGGTAGCCGTGCTTCACCACGCCGAGAACCAGGGCTTTGTAGGTCCTGGGATCATCTGACCTAGACATAGCGGCTCTCCTCCCATGTCAGAACTTGTTTGGTTGCAGCCGCTTGCAGTGCCGCATTCGTAATTTGAAGGACGTTGGCTACATCCTGCTGGCGAATGGGGTATGGGGCTTCGGTGCGTATAGAATCGACAAAAGACTGAAGTTGCCGGGCAAGGTGTACCCCTCCCTGCTCGGTTCGAATCGCGTGGGGATAGACGCCATCCACAATCAGATTCATATTGCGATGGTCGTCGGCGTAGGCGGCGCCAGTCCCGCCGATGACCGTAAGCGAGAAGTAGTCACCGCCATTGGGCATGGCGCCAGCCTCATCTATCACAGCCATACCACCATTGTCGAAATGCAGATGTATTTGAAGATAAGCGGTCGAAGCCGTGCTGTTCATGGCAAAGATTTTTTGTGGCCGCTTGCCAAAGAACCAAGTCGCAAGGTCAATATCGGCAATGATTCTGCTGGCGAGATCATGGCTGGTTGCGGTCACTTGCGAATTCCAGCGGTGGATGCGGATTAGTCCGATGTCACCCAGATTCCCGGCATCTATAGTTGTCTTGACCGATTGAATGGCGGGAATGAATCGCCACGAGCAGGCCGAGAGGAGCGTGCTTTTTCCTGCTGAATCAACCAAACTACTGAGGTCGTCATTGCTCTTGGCAACAAGGGGACCGACCAGCAGCGGTCTGGTACTTTGGGCAGCGGCACTGACCAATTCCGGTAGAGTTCCCAGGGGAGCATGGATCACGAAGGCATCTATGTCGCCGGCATGGCTGCTTAGCATATCCGCTATGGATGCAGATTCGATTGCTGAGCCTAACACATTCGCATGCGCCGTCTGTTTGGGGCCGTCTAAAAGGAAATAGACCGACCACTTGGCCCCATCAATTCGGTTCGTGATGGCGCCATAGCGTTCAGCATCTGCCCTGGATCCAATGAAGGCTAAGTTGAGCATGGTAGTCCCCAGTATAAAACTCATGGAATTCGGTGCGGTTCATTTACGCAGAGGCAGCTAGTTTACAATTTGTTGGTGCTGTTTGTAACAGCACCAACTACACATGTGAGTACGGATCAGCGGCGTCGCGCAAACCGTCACCGACGAAATTGAAGGCCAGAATGCTGATCACAACGAACAGTGCTGGCAGCAGAATCCACGGCGAGAGGGCGAGTACCCGGATCGCCTGTGCATCTCGTAACAGGACACCCCAACTGATGGCAGGTGGCTGCAAGCCCAGGCCGATAAAGCTAAGTGCCGTCTCACCCAGGATCATCGAAGGTATCGCCAGCGTCAACCGCGCGATGATGAAACTCATAAACGACGGCAGCAGATAGCGGAAGATGATGCGCAGGTTGCTGGCGCCGTCCAACTCAGCCGCGCCGATGAAGTCTTCCTCGCGCAGGGAGAGAAAGCGGCCACGCACTTCTCGGGCAATCGTGGTCCAGCCCACGATGGAGAGGATGATGACAATAAAGAAGTAGGTCCTCAGAAGTGGCCAGTTCGGCGGTAGAGCCACGCTCAAACCCATCCACAGCGGCAGGGTGGGAATGGCACGCAGCGACTCCAGCACACGCTGAATTACCAGGTCTACGGTGCCGCCAAGATAGCCTGAAAGCCCACCGATGGTGACGCCAAGGATGAAACTCATGGCGACGCCCACGAGCCCAATTGTGAGCGATATGCGCGTGCCATAGACGATGCGCGAGAAGAGGTCACGCCCATAGGTATCCTGTCCCAACAGCGAGAAACGGATATCCTCGTCATGCTCGACCATCCCAAAAAGGTGAACATCGCTTTCGAATATGCCCCAGAGCTTATAGGAGTCGCCGTGGACAAAGAAGCCAAGCGGGTAGGCGACCGTTTCGTCCTCGGCATAGGAGGCGATATAGGTCACTTTGTCCAGGGTTTTGACCTGGCGATAGATGAAGGGCCTCAGCGTAAAGTTGCCTTCGGCGTCGGTGAAATGAATCTTGTGCGG
Source organism: Litorilinea aerophila (assembly GCA_945897075.1). Classification (GTDB taxonomy): domain Bacteria; phylum Chloroflexota; class Anaerolineae; order Caldilineales; family Caldilineaceae; genus JACQGT01. The sequence goes on along the minus strand of CAMDEX010000171.1, from coordinate 7,867 downwards.
TGGTGCCAGCGTCAGCCGCGCTATGAAGAGTTCTGGATCATAGGGCGCGACAAATTCAGCAAAAACGACCCCGAAGTAGAAAACGCCAAGCACAAATAACGAGACAACTGCCAGCCTGTGTTGCATGAAGCGCCAACGTATCAGTTGCCACTGCGAGGCCACCTGCACCTTCTGGTCCAAAGGGATGTCAGGGCCACTCTCGAACGGTTGCCTTTCGATGACTTTAGCCATTGCTCACCTCCCGCACCGCTACGTCAATTCCCACAAGTTCCAACTCCTTGGCAAAGTGGCAGGCCGATAGGTGTGCAGGCTCACCAGCGGTGGCAATATTGACCAACTCCGGCGTCTCTCGCCGACAGCGGTCCTGCGCGTATTGACAGCGCGGATGGAAGGCACAGCCGCTCGGCAGGTTACCGGCATCGGCTACATCTCCCGTCAACACGATACGCGGACGGTTTCGGGTATCGGGATCGGGATTTGGTGCAGCCGAGAGCAGTGCCTCTGTGTAGGGATGCTTGGGGCTGATATAGAGCGCCTCGGTCTCGGCAGTCTCCACGATCTTGCCCGCGTACATCACTGCCACCCGGTCGGCCTCGTACTTCACCACCGCCAGATTGTGGGCCACAAAGAGGTAGGTGAGTCCCAACTCCTTCTGCAACTCCTTGAGCAGGTTGAGGATCTGCGCCTGCACGGAGACGTCGAGGGCCGACACCGCCTCGTCTGCAATCACTACCTTGGGGGAGAGCGACAAGGCGCGGGCGATGGCAATGCGCTGGCGCTGTCCCCCGCTAAAGGCGTGGGGATAGCGGTTCATGGCACCCGGATCGAGGCGCACCATACGCAGCAACTCCGCCACTCGTTCCTCTAATTCGGCTCGCCCTTTTACCGCGCGATTGATCACTAGCGGCTCGCCGATGATCTGCAACAGGGTCATACGTGGATTCAACGATGAGTAGGGATCCTGGTAGATCATGCGGATGTTGCGTCGGGCTACCTTGAGTGCCTTCTTATCGATCTGCGTGAGATCCACGGCGGGCGTGCCGTCCATCTGGAAGAGTACCTGCCCGGACGTAGGCCGAATTGCCTGGATCACACAGCGACTGGTGGTCGTCTTGCCACAGCCACTCTCGCCCACCAAGGCTAGGGTCTCACCCTCCACCAAGTCGAAGCTGACACCGTCCACGGCCTTGACGAGACCTACCTGGCGGCGCAGAAAGCCTGCCTCTATCGGGAAGTACTTGACCAAATTGCGCACCGAGATGATCGCTCGTTCACTTCGATTGCCAGCATTCCCGAGCGGGATGTTTGGGGCTGTCATGGCCGCGCCTCCCTACCACCGTACAGGTAGCAGCTTACTTCGTGGTCGGGAGCAATGGGGATCAGCGGCGGATCACGCACTTCGCACACACCGGGAATAAAGTCATGACAGCGCGGGTGGAACTTGCACCCCGTGGGCATCGCATACGGGCTGGGCACCGACCCCTCAATCGGTTCAATCTCGATGCGCCCAGGCACCATCTTCGGGATCGAGGCCAGCAGGCCGCGCGTGTAGGGGTGCTTGGGCCGGTGGAAGACGTGCTCAACGGATCCGTACTCTACTTCCTTGCCCAGGTACATGATCAACACGCGATCGGTCAACTCAGCAATGACCCCCAGGTCATGGGTGATCATGATGATCGCCATCCCCAGGTCAGCCTGAATCTCGCGCAGAAGCCTCAGAATTTGAGCCTGAATGGTGACGTCCACGGCGGTAGTCGGTTCGTCGGCAATGAGTAGTTTGGGCCGGCATGAGAGCGCCAGCGCCACCATGGCGCGCTGGCGCATGCCGCCGCTGAGATTGAAGGTGTACTGGTCGATGTTGCGGCCCGGATTCGGCATACCTACCCGATGCAGCATCTCGATGGCCTGCCCACGCGCCTCCTCCTTACTCACAGGCTGGTGAATGCGAATCGTCTCGATGATCTGGTTGCCAATGGTATGCACCGGACTGAAGGCGGACATGGGCTCTTGGAATATCATGGCGATCTCTTTGCCACGGATATCTCTGATCACCCGACTGTCTGGATCCCCAGCAGTCAGGTCAATGATCTGCCCTTGATGATTATAGAGGATTTCACCGCCGACGATCTTGGCATGCTTGGGTAAGATGCGCATGATCGACTGGCTGGTTACGCTCTTGCCGCAGCCGCTCTCCCCGGCAATGCCAAGGATCTCCCCCTGCTTGACATCAAAGGTCACGCCGTCAACGGCCTTCACAGTCCCCTCGCGCGACAAGAAGTGGGTTTGCAGGTTGCGCACGGACAAGAGGGTATCGGAAGGGAACGCCAGAGCCTGGACTGGCGCGCCTGTTGGGTGGCTGTTGCTCATACCGACCCCCGGATGCGCGGATCAACGATAGCCAGCAGGATATCCGATAGAAGCGTGCCGATCAGGACCAGGATCGCCTGGATCATGATGACGCTGGAGGCCAGGAACATGTCCTGTTGTAATAACGCCTTTAACAGGATTGGTGCCAAGGTTGGCAGCCCCAAGACCATGGAGACCAACACCTCCCCTTCGATCAGATCAGGAAGTGTGTAGCCAACCGTGCTGATTACGGGGTTGATGGCGATGCGCAACGGATATTTGTAGAGCAGCTTGGTCGCACCGACGCCGCGGGCGCGGGCGACGGTCACATAGGGCTTGGGCAGCTCGTCCAGCAGGTTGGCGCGCATGGTTCGGATCAGCCCTGCCGTGCCCCCGATGCCGACGATCAAGGCCGGCAACCAGATGTGGCTGAGCAGGTCGAGTGCTTTCGCCCAGCTAAGTGGGGCATTCTGCATTTCTTGCGAGAAGAGGCCCAACTGGGCGTTGCCTGTCCACACAAAAAGCAGCCACAGCATTACCAGGGCGAGCAGAAAGCTAGGCGTCGCCACACCCAGGAAGCCAATGACTGTAGCCACATAATCGGCCAATGAATACTGTCTGGTAGCCGACAGGATACCGACGGGAATACCGATCAGGTAGACGAGGACCAGAGAGAGCAGTGAGATGGTGACGCTGAAGGGCAAGCGTTCCAAGATGATGTCCGCTACCGGCTGGCGCAGCGACATGGAATAGCCGAGGTTGCCCTGGGCGAAGTTGCTCACCCAGCGCCAGTACTGGATGTGGATGGGTTGGTCGAGCCCGAAACGCGAGCGCAGTCCTACGATCAGCTCCGGATCGATGACGTCGCCCTGCTTCTGCAGTGCAGCCACGTAGGAAGAGACGAAGTCGCCGGGGGGTGCCTGGATGATGATGAAGCCGACAAGGCTGATGATGATCAGCGTCGGCAACATCAAGAGCAGTCGTTTCGCGATGAAGGGCAACATAAAGCTCACCGAGGAAGTTGGGAGGCCCCAGTTCTTGGGGCCTCCTCTTTTAGATGCGAGCAGTAGCGGTTAGGCTACTCAGAATGTTTGGACCATGTAGAGGGAACGGCGTAGTAGAATTCGCCAGCCACGGGGTTCGGGATGTTGTACATGCGGTTCGAGAAGTAGGCATACCAGACCGATTCCAAGTCCGCCGGTGCCTTGAGTGCACTGATGATCCACAGATTGCGGTTGTGGATAGCGAATACCTCCTTCTCAAGCTCGATGCGCTTCTGCAGGTCCGGTTCAGCCACGAACTCCTCGTGAATTTCGTAGAGCCGTTTGACGTCCGCTGGGGGCTCCTCGCCCTCAGTGCCGTCTGTCATGACCCACTGTGCCCACGACGGATTGACGATCCAATCCGGGCTGATGGGCATCGGTACGCCGCGCAGGGCAGTGATGATGGGGTTTTGGCCGCCCACATTCGCCGGGCCAATCTGGATCTGGTAGTCGCCGGCCAAACGTCGCTCGCGCTGAAGTTCGCCAGGTTGGGGCTTAATAGTGCATGTCAGACCGATATCCTTCCAACCTTGCGCCATTAGCTCTGCAACCGCCATCGGGCTGCCAACGCCGTCGGAATCCGCCTGTGCGGTCAGCTCGAAGGGGCGACCATCGGGCAGGAGGCGCTGCGTGCGGTCGCTGTTCCAGGTCAGCCCCAAGCCATCCAGGATCTCGTTGGCCCGATCCACGTCGTGCTCAATGTACTGCAAGAAGGCGGGGTCCTCACCGTGATAGGTGCCGCCATCCGGTGGCGCCGGTTGCGAGGGGGTGAAGGTGCCGTTATAGACCACCTCGTTGATTTCAGCGCGGTCAAAGCCAAGCGAAAGCGCGATGCGGAAATCCTTGTTGTTGAACAGATCGCGCAGTACTGGGTCATCGCTGGACATATTAAAATTGACGGTGCCGGCCGTGTCGGACCAGCCCTTTTGCAGGTAGAGTTTGTAGCCACCGGCCTGCTCTCCCTGTTTCAGCACCGGGAAGTTTACCGGTCCGCCAAGCCACTCCTGATGCTGGTAGTCGAGCTCGCCAGCGATGGCCTTCAGCACAATGCCCTCCTGGTTGCCAAGGTTGATCAAACTTTCCTTGTCGATGTAGGGCAACTGATTACCAGCGATATCAACCTTCCAATAGTAGGGATTGCGTTCGTACTCCAACAGGGGAGAGCTAGCGCTGGAGGTCGTGGCCTTCCATGCGAAGATTGTTGGGATGTTTGGATTGTTGTACCAGTATCGCTCTGCCTCGAAGAGTTCGGTCCAGTTGGTGTAGCCACGCTCTTTGACAAGGGCATCGAGTGCTGCCTTGTCGGTGTAGTCGGGGTGGAACTGCTTCATGTAGTGGGCGGGTAAGTATGGCATCTCGCGCCAGCGGTTGAAACGCTGGGTCAGGATGCCGTAGGGCGACGAAAACTCCATGAGGAGCGTGGTGTCATCGACCTTGGTCATCTTGCCCATCTCGCCGCCAACCAACATTTCGTTGATGCCATTGGGGCTCAACTCTTTGTTCATGGCGACTGCTTCATACCAGAAGACGAAGTCTGCGGCTCCAAAGGGCTGACCATCTGACCATTTCATGCCGGGACGGGTCTTGAAGGTGGTGCTTTTGCCATCGGCGCTGACTTCCCAACTCAAGAAGACGTTGGGCCATACGCCTTCCATATCCGAGCCATAGACGTTGGGAAATTCACGCAGCAGATCCTCTTGCGCCCACGCCTCGCCATCGCTGCCGCTCACCATCGTGCCGCCGTACTCACCGATCTGATCAGCGGGCTGAAGTACCAATGGTTCGGTAGGCAGGCGTTCCTCGACCGGGGGCAACGTACCGGCGGCAACCAGTGCGTCGAGCATCGGGGCCTGGTGGAATTCTGTGATCTTGTTCCCTGTGGCGGCCTCGTAGTCGGCGATCGTGTTATAGCGCACGACCTGATGGGTGAATTCGACATTAGGCACTGCCGCTGCGGCCGCGCCCTCCGCCGCAGGAGCCTGCGCTTGCGCGGTAGGTTCCTGTGGGGCAGGTGCAACCGGTGCGCCACCACAGCCGGCCAGAACTGCACACAATAGAACAACTGTTGCTAGAAAACGGATTTGCACTTTGGTCATGTGATTGCCTCCTTAGGGCAACTTGGAAAAGATTTTTGTCGGTACACCAACAGATTGCCAATGCCGAACAGTACAGCCACTACAGATTGCATAGACATGAGTGTTATGAAATTATGAAATCACACGAAGGAGACGGGTGTCGACAGCAGAGACCGCATATCTACTGTCGGACATCTGGACAATACCACAACTTCACCCTGCCATCAAGTCGTCAAATTCCGGTACCGGCCACCGGGGGCGCGGGAACCGATATTGCCAAAGCTGGGGCTGGTAGCGACTGGGTGCGCCCACGCCGGTCGGAGAGCGCCAGAGCGTGCCGCGCGTTTGCCATATGGGGTCTTGCGGCTCTTCCGTGCCGCAGAAGAGGAATTTCATCATGAAGCGGCTTTGGCTGCCAAAGATGCATTTGTCTGCGCTGCAACACGCGATCTAAAGCGACATCTCCCATGCACGCACGTTAGCCACCGTGGCCGCGCCGGCCTCGATCACAAAGCCCAAGCGGCCACCCGGCGCGTGGGCGAGGGTGTAACATTGAATGAGTTCGTCGTTCACATACAACTCGACGTGGCCTGTGCGCAGCAGCAACCGCCAGCGGCTTGGCTGGTTGGGCGCAAAGGGCAGCGGCTTGCCGTCTTCAGGGCGGAAGGCGTAGCCGTCGTAGGGGCCGACCTGCAAACGGCCATCATCTTGACCGAGCAAGATCGTGCCACGATTGGCTGTCTCACCCTCAATAAACAACCCCGCGCCACAGCGCAGGCCATCGGCGGCAGTCAGGGTGATATCCGCTTCCAGGATCACCCCGCGCGCTGCGTTGTATTTAATCGGCAAGATCGCCACGCCACCAGCAGCGGCCTGCAACTGGAGCGTTTCGGCCTGCAATTTGCAATCTTCGGGCAAGAGCCGGTGCAGTTGAGAGTGTTCCAGCGCCACCGGCTGGGTGGGGCCTTTGAGCGCCGCATTGCCCGGCCACCAATGCAAGGAGAGGACGCCGTCGGCGTCGCACTGCACCACTTTGAGTGGGGCAAAATAGATATCGCGCGGGCTGTTCACATCCCATGTGCGCGGCACAGTGTGGTGGTTGAGCAGTAGCGTATCGCCACAGCGGTAGAAGCGGGCAAAATAGGTGTGCAGGTTGGGGCTGCTGCCCAGCAAGAGCGGTTGGCGCGGCTCCAGCCGGTAGGGGCCAGTTTGCAGATCGGCGGTGAGAACAAACATGCCCCCTTCACCAGCGGGCAGCCGGGAGAGGTGGCGGGTGCCCAGCGGCATCGACCCCACGCCCAAGAGCATGTAATAACGGTCGCCGATTGGCTCGACTGCGCCCACCTCCACATGATCGCCCCACAGCCCGGTTTCGATCACGGGCGGCGCGGCGCGAAAATGACGGCCATCGTCCGAGACGACGCAACCGGCGGTGCCACAGAGACCGGGTGGGCCTTCTTTGGCGACCGCGGTCAAAAAGCCAATATAGCCGGGACCGTCGGCGCGTGGCAATACCCAGATGCAATCCCAGCGCTGGCTGCCAAAGCGCGTCGTCCCTGCATACCAGCGCGGGTCAGCCAGCGAGAGATAGTCATCATCGGGCAGACGACGCCAATGGAGCAGATCGTCGGATTCGGCAAAGGAGATCGACTGGTCGCCATTTCGCTCTTCCGAGAAGTTGAGCATAAAATGCTCGCCAACGCGCCAGACCATCCCCGTGCCCAGCCAAACCGCATCGGGCGCTTTGTGGAGGATCGGGCCCTGATCGACAAAATGCACGCCATCCTCCGACACGGCCACACTCATGCCATCCCAGCGCACATCGGCACGCGAGTTGTGCAGGTAAAAGAGATAATGTTTGCCCTCATGGTAATAGAGCCAGGTATCCCACATGCGGGCGACGATGGCTGGTTTGAAGATCATGGGTACACGCTCCCTCGTCTTTTATGCTTGTTGTGATTGGCTATGTCGTTGCAGAATTTCGCTCCACAGCACCAACAGCTTGCACAGTTCAGCGCGATTAGCACTGTTCTCCGCGCCCAGGGCCAAAACTTTGACGCTGGGCGGCTCGGCCATGGGCACCAATTCACCGGTTTCCAGCAGATTGGCCGTGGTTTCTATGAGGCGCAGACCTTCGGCGTAGTCGGTGGCACCGCCCCCCAGCCAGCTTTGGGCTTGGGCCAGGACGCGCGTGGCCGCGCCCTCTTTGTCCACATTGGGCGGCACGATTTCACCGCTGCGTTTGCGGAAGAAGCCCTGAATGGCCGCCACAATGCTGGGGTCGCGCACGGTGCCGTCGGGGTAGACAACGCCGTGAATGTCGCGCCAGCGGCTCACGCCGATCATCAACTCCCACAGATACCAGCCCATCCCGCTTTGCTGGAAGACTTCCAACGAAACATC
>CAMDEX010000170.1 GCA_945897075.1 Litorilinea aerophila | reverse complement strand
CAACGCGGTGCTGGCCGGGGTGAAGGATATTCGCGCCGCGATTGACGAAGCCCAGGAACGCATGGCCCTGCACAGCCAGCGCACAATTCTCTTTGTGGACGAGGTACACCGTTTCAACAAAGCCCAGCAGGACGCGCTTTTGCCCTGGGTGGAGAACGGGACGGTCATTTTTGTTGGCGCCACCACCGAAAACCCCTATTTTGAAGTCAACAAAGCACTGGTCAGCCGCAGCCGCATCTTCCAACTCAAACCCCTCAACGAAGAACATCTGCGCCGGATCGCCCGCCATGCGTTGACCGACCCGGAACGGGGCTATGGCAAGCGCAACGTGACCATTGACGAAGACGCACTCGATCATCTGGTCGGTGTCTCCAACGGCGACGCCCGCGCCCTGCTCAACGCGTTGGAACTGGCCGCCGAGACCACCCCGGTTTCGACAATGGTTTCGACAAGCTCAACCCAGGCAACCCAAGCCACGGGCGACCCGCCCCACATCCGCATCACAATGGCGATTGCCGAAGAGTCAATCCAGCGCCGGGCTGTGCTTTACGACAAAGAGGGCGACTACCACTTCGACACGATCTCCGCCTTCATCAAAAGTCTGCGCGGCAGCGACCCGGACGCCGCGCTCTACTGGCTGGCCAAGATGATCTACGCCGGCGAAGAACCCCGCTTTATCTTCCGCCGGATGCTCATCTTTGCCGGCGAGGATGTGGGGATGGCCGACCCGCAGGCCATTCAGGTGGTTACCGCCTGCGCCGCCGCCTTCGACCGGGTGGGGCTGCCGGAGGGCAACTTTCCCCTGGCCCACGCGGCTATCTACCTGGCCACCGCGCAAAAATCCAATTCGACGCTGGGGTTCTTCGCCGCACTGGACGCCATCCGCAGCGAACCGGAAAGCGACGTGCCCAACCACCTGCGCGACGCCAGCCGCGACAAAGAGGGCTTCGGCCACGGCGAGGGCTATCTCTACCCCCACGCCTACCGGGAGCATTGGGTGGCCCAGCAGTATTTGCCCGATTCGATGCAGGGCAAAGTATTCTACCAGCCGTCGGAGCGGGGCGACGAGGCGCGCGTGCAGCACCAGGTGACGCGCCGCCGCGAGGCCCAACTGGCCGCGATGGTGGACCAGACCGGTGCGCCGCCGGAGATTCTGACCTTCTCGCCGCAGGACACGGCGCGCGACCGCTGGCTGCAACGGACGATCTCCAACGCCGGCGACGAACTGGCCGCGCTGCGCGACAGACTCCTGGCGACCGGGCCGCTGCACCGCCACAGTCTGTTGTTGGATCTGAACGCGGGCAGCGGTCTGCTCACGTGGGAGGCGGTGCGCCGTCTGCCCGAAGGGGGCGTCTATGTCTTGACGCCCACCCCGGCCGATGCCCAGGCACTGGCTGAACAGGCAGCGTTTTTGTCCGCGGCGGAACGCCCGCTGATTCTGGAAGGGGAGATTGACGAGCTGCCCGTTCTGTTGGCGGCTGAGCCGAGGCTGCGTTTCGATGCGATTGTGGGGCGCAACGCGCTGTTGCGTTTGGCAGACAAAGCCCAGGCGTTGCGACAACTGAAGGCGCTGCTCACCGACACCGGCTGGCTGGCCCTGGCCGAGCGCATTCCGCGCCACACCCAGCGCATCTACGCCCTGCTGGATTGCGCGGCGCTGGGCGACGATCTGGCCGCGCGTTACCGAGCCGCGGAGGAAGCCATCTATAGCGATGCGACGGACACGCTGGTCAATTGGGACGAGGCTACGTTGCGGGCTGCGCTGGCGGAACTGTGGGGGGAAAACGGGGAGGCGCTGGTGGTTGATTCTGTGCTGGAATTGCAGGTGACGCCTGCGCTGTTGGGGCGCTGGTTTGGCGCAGCCACAGGCGAGCGCCCCTCCTACGCCCAGCGTCTGGCCGAGAAGCTGAGCAAAGCCGAAGTGGAGGCTGTGGAGCAACTGGTGCGCCGCCAGCTTCTGCAGCAGCGTGTCCAGTGGCGCAGCCGCACCGCGCTGGTAAGGGGGGTTGGGGATTAGGGAGCGGGGAGCGGGGATTAGGGATCGGGGATCGGGGATTGGGGATCGGTAGATGTTTTCAGCTAGTCGCCAGTCCCCAATCCCCAATCCCCAGTCCCCAGTCGCCAGTCCCCGCTCCCCAGTCGCCAGTCCCCGCTCCCCAATCCCCAGTCCCTAATCCCTAATCCCCTCGTACAACGGCACTTCAAAGGTGAATGTCGTCCCCTGGCCGTTGCTGTGTACCCAAATGCGCCCGCCGTGGGCTTCGATGATCCGGCGTACATTGCTCAACCCCAGCCCACTGCCTTTGGCGCTCATCCCGGATACGCGGTAGTAGCGATTCCAGATATTCTCGATCTCTGTTTCGGGGATGCCAATGCCCTGATCGGTCACAGAGACCTGCGCTCTGTCCTGGCGCGTCCCCACCGAAACGCTGATTTCCCCTCCTTCTGGGCTATATTTGATCGAATTGCTGAGCAGATTTTCAAAGACCTGCTCCATACGGGCCGCATCCCCTTTGACGATCACGTTTGTCTGTTCGGTGGGTACGCTGATCTCCAACCCGGCAATGCGTGCAGCCATGCGCGCATTGCGCACTGTCTTGCGCGCCACTTCATCCAGATTGAAGGGAATTTCTTGCAGGGGGTGGGACTCCACCTGTTTGAGCGTCAGGATATTGGAAATCAATTGGTTGACCGCATCTGTCCGCTCCTGAATCACCTCCAGGGCTTCGCTCTGCTCCGGCGTAATCGCGCCAAACGCACCCTCGGCCATCAACTCGGCGTAGCCCCGGATAAAAGTCAACGGCGCTTTCAGGTCGTGGGTAATGTTCTGGATAAACTCATCCCGTTCCTGGTCCATCACCTGTAAGTGTTCGTAGGTCTCCACCAACTCGGCGGCCTGTTTCTGGGATGCGGCCAGGACTTGGGTTTTTTGAATGGCTGAACCGGCCAGATCAGACATGGCGCGCAAAAGCTGACGGGTGGTCGGATCACGCACGACGTGATCGATGGAAATGATCCCAATGGTTTCGGAGCCGACGCTGAGGGGAATGTCGAGCAACTGGCGGGGAGCAACCTGGGAAAATTGTTCGGCTATCGCTTGGGAAACCCCAGCTTCATCTCTGATCTCAACCCATTCGCCCTTTCCAATCGAGCGGGCAAATGTGCCTTCGTGAACGGTATAGGGGCGGTTGTTGAAGCGCTCGATCTCCTCATTACTCAAATTGTGACCGACGGCCAGATACAAAAGATTGCTCGCTGGCCGGCGCAAAATGATGGCAGCGCGTATGTCGGAAACCTTCTCCCCCTGGCTGATCACAGAGACGACCCGATCCAACACAAAGCGCAGAGTCTCGGGCAGATCGTAGGATCGGTTTAGATGCGCGCTCATCTCGGCCAAAACCGAGACTTCGCTGAGCCGCCGCCGCGTCTCCTCCAGCAAGCGCACTGTACGCAGCGCCGCGGCGGTCTGGTTGCAGAGCAGAACGATATTGTTTACCACCGGCTGGGAAAAGGCGTTGGGCCGGTAACTTTTCAGGCTGAGATAGCCGAACGGCTCGGATTGGGGATCGTCGAGCAGGGGGACGAGCAGAACCGAGCGCACCTCTTGGGCGTCGGGCTGGGTGTCCGGCAGCCAACGGGCTTCTTGGCGCACATCCGGCAGGTAGATGGGCTGGCGTTCTTCGACCAATGGGGTCAACAACGCAAAGCGATGCGCAGCCACAATTTCTGCGCGCAGGGGTTTCTCTGCTGTCCACAGCGTCACCGATCCGGCGTCGTAGGGGGTATTTTCGGCAATGGTGGCGAGCAGGGCCTCAACGGCGGCGTCAACGGTGGTGGTCTGTAGCAAGCGATAGGAAAAAGCCAATTGGCTTTCGGCGAAGTGGCGTTGCCGTTGTTCCGATTCGAGTAGTGCGGCTCTGGTAAGCATTCGCGACGTATGCCCGTGTCAAGTGTAGAGATGACCGCTGACTCCAGTGAAAAACCGAGTTTTTTGCGAAAATCTGTGATTCCCAGGAGTGAGCCGGTCTCAAAAACTCGGTTTTTAGCCTTTTTGCACTGGAATCACCGCTCAGTGACGAGGGCTGTTTTCGAGTATACTGTTGATCGGTCAGAATGGGTATAGTTCTTAGTACGTAAATTATCTTACATTTTGTCAGATCAAAGAAAGAAGTCCGACTTTTTCAAAAAGCCGGACTTCTTTCGCCCCCCGTTCTCGTCTGTCTGCGCGCAGACTAGCGCGCCGGCGTAAGGGTTTTGCGCGAATCTTCCTGCATATGGCACTGTTTGTACTTCTTGCCGCTGCCACACCAGCAGGGATCATTGCGCCCCGGCTTGTTATTGGTGTTGCGCACAGTCTGCTGGCGCACAGCACCGCTCTCCCCGTCCCGGTTGGTGCGGATGTTGGCGGCGATAGGCTTTTGGATCACAGGCTCCCGCTTCTCCACACGCAGGGCCATTACCGACTTCACAATGTCGCTGCGGATGTCGCCCATCAACTCCTGGTACATCCCAAACGCCTGGCGCTTGTAGGCGACCAGCGGATCCACCTGGGCGAGGGCCTGCAAGCCGATCCCCTCGCGCAGCCGGTCCAGATCGGTCAGGTGGCGCACCCAGCGGTGGTCCACGGCGTGCAGCATCACCTGGCGCTCGGCGTCGCGCAGAAGATCGGCACCGATCTCCTCTTCCTTGTGGGCGTAGAAGGCCAGGGCCAGCTCCACAGCCCGCTCGGTGATTTCGTCGGCGTTCAGCCCATCCCATTCGTCGAGAGAGAAAGAATCGGGGAAGGGAAAGACCAGACGCAGGGCCAGCACCATCTCATCCAGTTCCCACTCTTCGCTGTGGGGGCTGGACGTGTAGTGGCGCACCACCTGCTCGATCTCCTGCTCGATCATATCGGAGATGGTGTTTTTCAGCGAAGGATCGAGCAGAATCCGCCGCCGCTCGGCATAGATTGTCTCCCGTTGCTCATTCACCACTCCGTCGTACTTGAGTACGTGTTTGCGGATGTCAAAGTTGTGGCCTTCCACACGGGTCTGGGCACTTTCAATGGCCTTGCTGATCATCCCAGCCTCGATGGGGATGTCGTCTTCCAGCCCCAGCCGCTCCATAATCCCGGTGATACGGTCGCCGCCAAAGCGCCGCACCAGATCATCCTCCAGGCTGAGAAAGAAGCGGCTGCTGCCCGGATCACCCAAGCGCCCGGAACGGCCACGTAGCTGGTTGTCTATGCGCCGGGCCTCGTGGCGCTCTGTGCCCACCACATGCAGCCCACCCGCGGCAATGACCTTCTTCTGATCACGGCGGGTCTCGTCATACCTTTCTTTGATCACTTCGGCCCAGCGGGTCTGGTATTTCTGCGTTGGGTCTTCGCCTTTCTTGACCATATCCAGACAAGCATTCCAGGCCCGGGTGGGGATTTCGGTCAGCTCGACGCCTTCCTTGCGTAGCTGGTCACGCGCCATGCCTTCGTAGTTGCCGCCGAGCAGAATGTCCACACCGCGGCCAGCCATATTGGTGGCAATCGTCACCGCGCCGGGCTGCCCGGCCTGGGCGATGATCGTTGCTTCCCGTTCGTGATTTTTGGCGTTGAGCACTTCGTGTGGGATGCCCTTGCGCTCGAGCATCCGGCTCACCAGTTCGCTGGTCTCAATGGCGACCGTACCCAAAAGGATCGGTTGTTCCCGTTTGTGGGCTTCTTCGATCTCTTTCATCACCGCTTCGAATTTGGACTTCTGGGATTTGTAGACCACATCAGCCCGGTCGTCGCGGATGACCGGTTTGTAGGTGGGGATGGCGATTACGTCCAGGTTGTAGATGCTCTGGAATTCTTCCTCCTCGGTCTTGGCTGTGCCGGTCATCCCGGCCAGTTTGTTGAACATACGGAAGAAGTTCTGGAAGGTGATGGTCGCCAACGTCATTGACTCTTTTTTGACCTTCACCCCCTCTTTGGCTTCGATGGCCTGGTGCAGCCCTTCGCCGTAGCGCCGCCCCTCCATCAGCCGCCCGGTAAATTCGTCCACGATCACCACTTCGTCCTGGCGCACGATGTAGTCGCGGTCTTTGGCATAGAGCGCCTTTGCCCGCAGCGCGTTGTCCAGATAGGGCAGCATATCGAAGTGTTCGGAATCGTAGAGGTTGTCAATGCCCAGACGGCTCTCGATGCGGGCGATGCCCTCTTCGGTCAGGGTGGCGGTGCGCTCCTTTTCGTTGATTTCGTAGTCTTCTTCGGCGCGCAGGCTGCGCACCATCTCGGCAAAGCGCCGGTAATAGTCGCTGCTGTCCTGGGATTCGCCGGAGATGATCAGCGGGGTGCGCGCCTCGTCAATCAGGATATTGTCCACCTCGTCCACAATCGCGTAGTGGAGTTCGCGCTGGGCGCGCCGTTCTTTCTCCATTACCATATTGTCACGCAGATAGTCGAAGCCGAATTCGTTGTTGGTGCCATAGAGAACGTCGGCCTGGTAGGCTTCCGGGCGCGAGATGGGGCGCAGGGTCTGAAAGCGGTCGTCTTCGGCGGGGAAATCGGGATCGAAGACAAAGCTGCCCATATCTGGGTTGCCCGCGCTGTTCTGGATCACCGCCGCGTTTAGCCCCAGCAGCCGGTAGATGGGTCCCATCAATTGCAGACCGACTTTGGAGAGGTAGTCGTTGGGTGTGACCAGATGGACGCCGCGTCCGGTGAGCGCGTTGAGATAGAGGGGGAGCGTTGCCACAAGCGTCTTGCCTTCGCCCGTGCGCATCTCGGCGATCTTGCCCCGGTGCAGCACCATCCCGCCAATGAGCTGCACGTCGTAGTGGCGCAGACCGGTGGTGCGTTTACTCGCTTCGCGCACAGCGGCAAAGGCTTCGGGCAGAATCTCGTCCAGCAATGCGTTTTCCTGTTGGAGCAGCTCCTTGCGCAGCCGTTCTACCTCCAATCGGGCAAAGCGCTGCTCATCGGTGCCCGCCACGGCGATGTACTCGTCTTGTGCGTGATCCAGCAGGGCGCGCAGTTCGGCGGTTGCTTCGGCGATTGTGCCTTTGAATTCGTCGGTCATGGCCCGCAATTCATCGTCGCTCTTGTCCTTGAACTCTTTTTCCAGTTCGTTAATGCGGTCCACATTGGGCCACAGCCGTTTGATCTCCTTCTCGTTGGGATCACCGACGATCGCATTGTAGAGTCGTTTTATCATTCTATATCCTTATCGTTGCAGGATGCCCGGCGCTGACGCTACGGGTGCGGAAACCGGCGCACAGCGGGCCAGTCAAATACAGATTTGTCCGGGTCTATTCTACCACGAAAGGGGGCAGGCGATAGAAAGCCAACAGACAATTTTGACGTAGGGCGGACTCTCGTCTACATCTTTTGCCCTCTGCTCCACACCCGCTCCCCGCCCACCCGTTCTGCGTAGCCCCGCACCTGTTGCTCCAAATCGGTCTGATCGCTCCAAAAGGTGCTGAACTGGGAGCGGTAGGCCAGGATCGCCGCAATTTTGGCCCGTAGCGCGGCTTCGGAAAGGGGATAGACTGTCGCCTGCCAGCCGCTCCCTGTGCGATCCAACACCCCCTGCACGCTGCCCTCTTTCTGCGCGTAGGGATAATCTTCGTAATAGAAAAGACGATCTCCAAAAACCTGCTCGGCGGCCTGGCGCACGAAGATGTGATCCACATGATTGCCCACAGTCAACGGCGCGACTATCTGTTCTGCGGCTGGCAGCGCGCGCAGCAAGGCAACCACATCCGCCACCAGCCCCGCCTCGCCGGGATGAACCGGGCCGAAAATCTCGTCATCCGACTGGTAATACATCGTTCCCGCCGCGCCGCCCCGGTAGATGCAGTCAGGGATGGGCCAGTGCAGAAAGTCCGCGCCCAGAAGCGCACAGGCGGCCGCGTCCTCGGCCCGACGCACAGCCTCGGCGCTGCTGTCCAGTTGCCAGCGGTCGCGCAGGCTCTGCGCGTAGTCCGAAGCTCCACGCCTCGCATCGCCCGCCATGACTGTTGCCACCAGCACCCCTGCCCCGGATTGGGTGCGCTGGTAGATTTGCCCGCCGCAGGAGAGAACGCCGTCGTCCAAATGGGCGGCAAGCACAATTGTGTCAGTCTTCTTTTGAGCCATAAGAGCGATCCCCGTCGTTGGGTACTATGAAAAGTGTAGTGTAGAATCAGTAGACCGCAGACAGCAGACCACCGACCGCGGTGGTAGTCGTAGGTTGGGTTCTCCCGGCAAGAGATCGCCCTCTACGAGACCTGACTGTGCCAGGAGAACCCAACACACTGCTGAGAATGCGGTTGCGTGACAACGAAATCTGTGGAGAAAGGTGAATTGTCCATCAATGAGCGATTCCATGCAATTCGGACGACCGCCGCTCAGTCGGGTGGCGATGCTCAGCGTACACACCGGCCCCCTGGCCCAGTTGGGCGGGAGCAAAACCGGCGGGATGAATGTCTATGTGCGGGAACTGAGCCGGGCATTGGGTCGTCGCGGTCTGCTCGTGGACGTCTTTACCCGCGCCGGGGAGGACGAAGAACCGCGCATCCGCACAGACTTGGGCCCGAATGTGCGGGTCATTTACGTGCCCGCCGGCCCCAGCCACACCTCTTCCCCCGACGCACTTCTCCCCTATCTGGATGATTTCGCGCTGGGTGTTTGCCATTTTGCCCACGAGCAGGCCATCCGCTACGACTTGCTGCACAGCCACTACTGGCTTTCCGGCCTGGTAGCCGAGCGGCTGCGTCAGATGGGCGGTCCCATCCCCATTGTGCAGATGTTTCACACGCTGGGCTATATGAAAAACCAGATTGCCCAGGACGAGGCGCAGAAGGCGAGCCGGGCGCGCATTGAGGGCGAGCAGCGCATCGTCGGCATGGCTGACCGTCTGGTGGCCGCTACCCCGACAGAGGAGGAGCAACTCTGTCTGCTCTACGGCGCACACCCGGACAAAGTCGCCATCCTCCCGCCGGGGGTAGACCTCTGCCATTTCCATCCCCAGCCGCGCCTCGACGCGCGCCGCCATCTGGGCCTGCCGCTGGACAGAAAGATCGCTCTCTTTGTCGGGCGCATTGAAGCGCTGAAGGGGATCGACACAATTTTGCAGGCCACCCGCCTGCTCTGCGACAAAAATCCTGCATTGGCCGACCAGTTGACCGTAGCCATCGTGGGGGGAAGCCCCTGGGCCGCGCAGTTGGACGCGGAGATGGCCCGCTTGCAGAAGATGCGTACCGAATTGGGGCTGGAACGCATCGTGCGCTTTGTGGGTGCCCGCCAACAGTCTGTGCTGCCCGACTTCTATTCCGCGGCCGATCTGGTGCTGATGCCCTCCCACTACGAGAGTTTTGGGATGGTGGGGTTGGAGGCGATGGCCTGCGGTGCGCCGCTGATCGCGGCCAATGTGGGGGGATTGGCCCATCTGGTCAAGGATGGGTTGACGGGTTTTCTGGTTGCGCCGCGCGCGCCGGAGGCAGTGGCGGAGCGGATGGATCTGTTGCTGTCGGATGAACTCCTGCGCTGGCAGATGGGCCGGGCGGCCCGCAAAGAGGCGCAACAATACAGTTGGCGGCGCATCGCGGAGAAAATGCTGGCGATCTATGCAGATGTCGTCACGCCATTTCAAGCCATAAGAAGTAGTGCGCTAGCAAGTTGCGCCGATTATGCCGCGGCGTAGTTCGTAATATCTGTATGGACGAAATCGTTTCCTTTGAACAGTAACGGTTCATCTGTCTCCCTGGCAAGCGCATAGGCAAAGCAATCACCGAAATTAAGACCCGCTTTGTGCCGGCCCTTCCCAAAATCCTGATAGGCTTGTCGGGCGATCTGGACTTGAGCAGCCGTGACGTCAGTAATTTCAATTCCCGTTTGACTGATAAAAAAATCCAATTGTCGGCTGGCCTCAGCGTCACCCCGGCTGTCAATATTAATCGCCGCTTCCAGAAAATTCGCCGCAGACATACGGCATACCATTTCCGTTGCGATTGCCCTGACAAATCGTTCAGCGTCTTCTTCCCGATAGAGAATGGCAAGCAAAGCTGATGTGTCAATGATCATTGCGGCATCCCGCTCTCGTTGTAGAGCATATCGCCGTGTTCAACGGCACTGACTGGCTGACGGATGTGTTTGGCACAGCGTTCGGCAATTGCCATCAACTTTTGAACCCGCGCCTCTGTGCTATCCTGATGCAGTAGGCTTTTTCGTTGCTTCCGCAAAGCATCGAGTACTACTGCCGTCATACTTTGGCCTGTTAATTGGGCTAGATCACTTGCCAGAGTAAAGACCTCTTTGTTTTTAATGTTCAGGCTCATTGCATACCTCCATTCTGTAATGGTAGAATTGTATTCTTCCATTACAGAATACAGGATATCATATCTTTTGTCAAGGCTTTTACCCCGGTTTTTGACTCCTACCCCAAATCTCCCAACCGGTGCAAAATCAACCCAGCGGCGGTAAGCGCGGCGGTTTCGGCGCGCAGGATGCGCGGGCCGAGGCTGACGGCCTGCCAGCCTGCGGCCACGGCTTGCGCCGCTTCTGCGTCGTCAATCCCCCCTTCCGGGCCGATAAGCAGGCTGCACGCTGCCGCTACATCCGCCACCGCCAGCGCCGCACCCAACGTCATTGCGTCTGCCCCCCTCTCTTCCCAGGGCATCAAGCGCAGACCCGATGACTGCTTCACCGCCGCGGACCAACCCAGCGGCGCAGCCAATTCGGGCAAGCGCCCCCGCCCGCACTGCTCCGCGGCTTCGCGGATGATCGCCCGCCAGCGTTCGTACTTGCCGGTGATCTTCTGGGCCGGGCGCACAATCGTCCGGCTGCTGATCACCGGTACAAAGCGGTTGACGCCGATCTCTACCCCTTTTTGCAGAACCCACTCAAATTTATCAGCCTTCAGCGCGCAGAGATAGAGCGACAGCGAAATGGGCGGTTCGCCCAGCGCGGCTTTCTGGCCCAACACAATACCTTCGCCGCCATTCCTGTCCAGCCGTAAAATCTCGGTGGGATAGAGAGAGCCGGCGTTGTCCAGAAGCAAAATCTGGTCGCCAGGCGCAAGACGAAGCACCGCCCCCAACTGATGGAGCAGGGGCGTCAGGTCAACCGGCTGGCCGGGGGTGATAGGGGTGTGGGTGAGGAAGAAGCGGTGCATGGGATTGGGGATTGGGGATTGGGGATTGGGGATTGGGGATTGGGGATTCATCCCGCGAAACGTGAAAAACGCCGGCGATCTCACGTTTCACGCCTCACGCCTCACGTTTTATGACCAGCGCCAGCCAATCGCCTTCCTGCTTGCGCGATTCTTCGACAAAGCCGTGACGGGTTGCTGCGTCAAGCACAATTTGTACCTTTTCTTCGATGATGCCGGAGAGAATCATCCGCCCATCGGGGGCGAGGGGTTCGGCCAGGGGTGGGTTGCCATAGATGCCGTCAAACAGCCCGGCCAGAATCTCGGCCAGAATGTTGGCGACGAGCAGGGAAAAACGCCCGGCCATCCCCGCGGGGATACTGCCCTGCTCCACGACCAGCGAAGCCGGCCCTTCGGACAGACCGTTGCGCTGGGCGTTGTCGTGGGCGGCGGCCACGGCCAACGTGTCTATGTCGGTGGCGTGGACCGGGGCCGCGCCCAGTTTGGCCGCTACAATCGAGAGTACACCGCTGCCTGTGCCCACATCCAGCACGGCCATGCCCGGCTGCACCAGTTCTTCCAGCGCGGCCACGCAGAGACGGGTGGTGGGGTGCATCCCTGTGCCAAAAGCCATGCCCGGCTCCAGCGCCACCACAATATCCCCCGGACGGCTCTCCACCGTTTCCCAGGCCGGGGCCAAAATCACCCGTTGGCCGATGCGCATGGGTTTGTAGAATCGCTTCCAGGCGTGCGCCCAATCCTCTTCGCGCACAATGCGGATGGCCGGTTCGGGGATGGGGTAGAGCAGGCTCAGCCGCCACAACCCTTCTTCGATCAGACGACGAATCTCTGCGCCCCGGCGACCGGGCTTCAGATAGGTTTTCACCACCAGCCGGTATTCGCCGTCAATGGGCTGGTTGAGATCGTCAAAGCCGGTGGCTTCGATGACAGCGCCACCGCCGGAGGCTTCGCCGCTGGCGCTGTCCTCCTCCCAACCGCCCCCGTTGTAGCGGTTGAAAAGTTCGCTGACGGCTTCGGCGGCTTCGCCGTCCACGTCTACGGCGATTTCGAGCAGTTCACTACCACTCATAGCCGCCGCTCCAGATCGTATAGAGTCCGTACAGAAGATAGACGATGACAACCAGCGAAAGCAGACGCCAGATCGTCTCGCGCTGGGTGTAAATGCGTTGCACCTCGGACTTGACCGCGCTGGGACGCAGCACGACCAAAACGACGAGGATAAGGAGAACGAAAAGAAGGCGTCGTAGACTCACAGCGGTTTTCCGGGAATCGTCTTTTCTGCTACAATGCGCCGCATGACAAACTCTGGTCTCTCTTTAGACTGGTTGACCGGCCAACTCTCCCCCCTGCGCCCCGGCTTTTGGCTGATGTTGAGCTTTGGCTTGAGTGGGCTGGCGCTGATGGCGGCGCGTTTCCTGCCGGAAAAGGTCGTTTGGCGCTTACGCGTGGGTCGCTGGCTGCTGACGCCCTATCTGGGGCTGCTGGTGGGCGGACTCTCGCCCCGGCTGCTCGGTCTGAGCGATCTCGACTGGGTGGCCGGGCTAGAGCTGGGTGTGGGGCTGATCTTCGCCATCTGGTTGCTGCTGGCTCTGGTGCGAACAAGCCTGTACCGGGAAGCCACGCCGTCCGACACCCCTCTACCGGCGGCACGCCCGCTGTTCGCACGCGTTGTATGGGCAGGCGCACAGGAGCTGCATTGGGTCTTTTTGCGCGGGGCTGTCTGGGAGATGCTGCTGGCCCTGCCCACACCACCCACAGTACCGGCGTACTGGGCCATCTGGCTGGCTTCTGCCCTGGCCTTGCCGGGGATATTTGTCCAGTACCGGCATATCTCCCAGCGTTTTAGCGCCGGGATGTTGCTGATTACCAGCGCGATACTCTTTTTCTACACCCGCAACTTTTTTCTCTGTTGGCTTCTGCACGCCAGCGTTGAACTGCTGCTTTCTACATCACAAATCCCAGCACAACCATCAACGCAAAGAGAAGTACAGAGATGATCAGAAGCTGGCGCAGATCGCCAAAAATGTGGTCGTACTCGTTTTTCCAGTCCACCGTGTCGGAGCCGCGCTGGGGAGTGGGTTCTTCGGCTTGGGTTTTGCGACGGACGGGTGCAGCCACAGCGGTCGTTGAACGGGCATCCCGCGTGCCGTAGAGTTCGCTATAGCTGCGCGGCTGGGCATTGCTCATACCGGCTGGTCGGCGGTTCTTTGTCTGCTTTGCCATCGGGTCTATCCTTTTGTGAAAAAAGCGGCCACCGTACAGGCTTGCCGCGTCTGGGTTTTGGTTTCTCTTGGATTATCAGTAGACCGCAACGTGTTGGGTTCTCCCGGCACAGGCGGGTCGCGTAGAGGTTGCTCTCTTGCCGGGAGAACCCAACCTACGACTACCGCTCCGGTCGCTCGTCTGCTGTCTGCGGTCTACTGATTATACTCGCTGGGGGAAGTGAGATGCAAAATGTACGTAGCGCTTGGCTATAGCTGGTTTCCCACCGCGGCGGGCTACCACTGGGAGCGGGCGCTGCTGGAGCGGGGTCATCGGGTGACGTATGTCGGTCTGGGTGGCGCGCAACGGCCCGGCTATGCGGGCGCGACGCCTATTGACCAGATCGTCGAGCGGCTGCCCGACCCGCCCGATCTCTTCCTCTGGATTGACCCGGCCGACCGCTATTTTCCACCGGGCATCGAGCGACTCTCCATCCCCACGGCCTGCTACCTCATCGACGTCCACATCGGCGGCTGGCGCAAAGCCGCGGCCCGCTTCTTTGATGCAGTCTTCGTGGCGCAGAAGGACTTTGTACAGGAGTATGCCCAGGCCGTCGGCCACCGCCAGGTATACTGGCTGCCCCTGGCCGCCGCGTCTGATGTACACAGGGATCAGCGGTTGGAGCGCACTTTCGATGTGGGTTTTGTGGGCAATCTGGCCGCAGCCCACCGCGCGACAGCCCGCGCCCGCCGTCTGGCTCTGCTGGCAGAACGCTACCGTACCAACGATTTCTACCGCCACTACCCGCCCGCCGAGGTGGGCGAGGTCTACAGCCGTAGCCGGATTGTCTTCAACACCAGCATTGCGGGCGACGTGACAATGCGTATCTTTGAAGGCACAGCCGCCGGCGCGCTCGTCCTGACCGATGCGGTTGCCAATGGATTGGCCGAATTGTTCAGCGTCGGTCAAGAACTCGTCGTATTCGACGACGACACCGATCTGCTCGCCAAAGTGGATTACTTTCTGGCCCATCCGCAGGAGCGAGAAGCCATCGCTGCCGCGGGTCAACGCCGGGCGCTGTCCGAGCACACCTACGCCCACCGGGTGGATCGGCTGGCGCAGATCGTTGGCACAGCCGATTTTCGGCAGATTGCCTCTCTGCGCCGCGCATCGGCAGCCGACTGTCAGGCCGCCCGCCACACCGTCTACACCCGGCTGCATATGCTGGACGCGCTGTTGGACGACGCCCGCGCCGCTGGCTTCAATCCCGTGCGCCGGTTCTGGCTGGCTCTTCCTGCCCTGGCTCGGCGTCTGTTGCGCTAAGGCGTCTATAGCTTTCAGGTAAAGATTTTCTCTGTAGGGGCGCTGCTTGCT
>CAMDEX010000169.1 GCA_945897075.1 Litorilinea aerophila | reverse complement strand
GGTCAACTTCTATAAAGTGGCGGGCCATCTCTCTTTTTCCTTTCACTGCTCCCTACACGACTCTCTCGTCTCTTCTATTCTATTCTATCTGCCTTTGCCTTGACAACCAATCTCTCCACTGCTCCACTGGCTTTCTCCGACAGGCTGCTAGTGCTCATGCTCCCAGCGCCCAGAAAGGCGTAACGGAAAGCCTCAATAATCGGCGTCAGCGGGTTGGCCTGGATCAGCAGCCGGTAGCGATCCGGCACAAAGGAGATGGGATAGAGTACCGGCGTGGCGTACATCAACAATTGCACGCCGAAACCCACCAACTGTTGCAGGTCGCGGTAGCGGGTAGTCAAGGATGAGACGATCAGTCCCAAGGCCAGGCCAAAGCCCGCCATCAGAAAGAGCAGCAGGGGGATCAACACAATTGATCCGTTGGGTTGCGCATCTGCCCCGACAAACCAGAAGAAGGCCAGAAAGCCGAGAAAGGTGGCGAATTGGATGGCAAAGCTGATCAGATTGGAGAGGAGAATCGCCACGGGCACGGCCAGCCGGGGAAAGTAGACCTTGCCGAAAAGCCCCGCATTGGCCGTAAAGGTGCTGGAGGTGCTGGTTACACAGCGGGCAAAGTAGCCCCAGATGACTGTACCCGATAGATAAAAGAGAAAGGGTGGCAGCCCGTCTGTGGGCAGGCGGGCCACATTACCGAAGATGACTGTAAAGACAAGCGTCGTCAACAGCGGTTGGATGATGTGCCAGAGCGGGCCAAGAATCGTCTGCTTGTAGATCGAAACAAAATCCCGCCAGACGAAGATGCCCACCAGTTCCCGGGCCTGCCATAGCTCGCCCAGACGCAGGTCCAGCCAGCCCCGGTGGGGGCGGATGACCGTCGTCCATGCGTTTTCGTCACCTGTCTCAAAAACGGAGCCTGGAGGAAGGAGTCTCTCTGTCGTCATTTCTTTAAAATCCTACCAATCCGTGTCAATCCGTGTCCCTTTTTGCTTCTTCTTCCAGCCCAACCAACCGCTCCAACGCCGGGGCATAGTTGGGAATCTGGCGCAGTGTCAGTTGGTAGTAGTGAATGGCCTCTGCATTCTGCCCCAACTCCTCAGACAACAGACCCGCCCGCCAACAGCCGTTGCCGCCTATATCGCGCAAGCGGCAACCTCTGTCGTAAGCAGCCAGCGCCTTGTCGCTTTCTCCATGGCGCAAGTAGAGTATACCCAACTCCACCCAGCGCACGCCGTCGGCGGGGTCTTGGGCGATGGTCTCCTCATACACAGCAAGCGCGGCCGCTACATCTTTGTCTGCCAGCGCTTCGCCCAGCCAAAACCCGGTCAAAGAATATTGGGGATAGCGCAGGCGACTTTGCTGGGCCAGCGCTTCGTCCTGCGGGTGAAAGATGCGCAGCAGGGGAATTGAGCGGGGCGTAAGCGCCAACTCGCGCTCCCAAATTTTCCGGCTGCGGGCTTCGTCGCCTTGCCAACGGGCCAACAACCCCAGCCCCCACAGCCCCGATGACTGCCCGGCGGCGACGGCCTTTTCAAGAGAACCCAGCGCGGCGGGCGCAGCAGAGGCCGTCACCAGACCGGCCTGCAACAGATCAATATAGCCACCATTGAGCAGAACCGCGCCGTGCAGAGAAGGCCACACCAGCAAAGCAACCACCAATAGGGCCAGAACAAAATTTAGCAGCCGCATAGGGAAAGCCCCTCATACGCGCAGGGCAATCGTCTATGGACTCGTCCACATCTGACAGGTACGCAGACAGAGGCCAATTGCACGGCAAAAATTCTCTCCTTGCGCACCTGTTAGATGTCGGCTACTCATGCGCGCAGCCACGACAGCCCATAGCTCCACACCAATCGAAAAGGTCTCGTGACGTAGTACAGAGCGCCCAACCTACCCGGCAAAAGCAAATGGGAGCGATCCTCAGCGGTGGGTGTCAAGAGAAGACGTAGCCGGTAACCGATATACGCAGACCGTTGCCGTATACCCGTAAGCGTTCGGATCTGAATGGTGAACTCCTCCAGCGCCCGCGCCAGCACACCCGGCTCTTCCTCTCGCTGCAGGTTGGCTGCCAACTGATTGGCCAGCCGGGCCACTGCTGCGTCATCTGCCATCCGCCGCCGCAGCGGGTCGGGCAGTGTCACGCCCAAAAGCCCCTCGGCCAGCGCCAACGCCACCCAAAGCAGCCGCAGACTGCCTCGCGCTTTGGCCGTTGCTTGTATACTCTCCCAGTCCAACAGCGGATGACGGTCCACCAATTCTGCCACATCGCAGACCCACTTCAGCCGGCTCCACCCGTCTTTGCAGCCGTGTACGGCCAGCGCCAGCAGATGATCTTCCAACGCCAGCGTCCGCACCTGCCCACCCGCCAGGGAAATGGTTTGCGCCCGCTCCCACATTCCCACCTCGTCCAACAGAGAAGCAAAGTGGGGGACGGTGACACCCCAGTGCAGATCCACCACCACCCAGCCATCCCTGCGCCCAAAGGGACGCTCGCTTTCCAGGATTGTGCCATCGGTGAAATAGGCGTCGTTGAGTAGCACTTCGCTCGCCAGCGTAACGTCTTGGGGGTGGACCAAAATGTCCAAATCCCCGTATTGGCGCAAGGCCAGATCACCGTAGGCAATGGCGGCCAGCGCAGGACCTTTGAGGGCCAGGGCGGGAATGCCCTTCCTCGCCAAGAGCGCCAGCAGCCGCACAAGCTCTTGGGCGGTCAGTAGATTACGCTTGCCGTGGGTCAGGGCTTCTCGGCGCAACTTCTCCATCCATGCGGCCGGGGGCAGAGCCGATACGTATACGGAAAGCGTGCGATAGAGCAGGGCGATCACCCCGTGTCTGCGCGCCAGTCGGTAGAGTAAGTCCCACTTGACCTCCCCTCCAAGCAGAAGGCGCAGATGTTCCGCCCCCGCCGCATCGAGCGCCGTGCGGGTAGACAGACAGAGAATCTCCCACTCCGGTTGGCTGGAATCTGACGCGATCAATGCAATCTCCCCCAGAACCTGTAGAGGCGGGCAACAGCCCAGGCAAAGCCCCAACCCAGCCAGCCCCGTCTGCCTGTGGGTATCTGCCAGGTACGCCCCTTGCGCTCCACGGCAATCACCTGCCCGATAACCTGGCCGCTTTCCACCGGCGCATCTGTGCGCGTGCTATTGTCCCCGCGAGTGATGAATTGACGCCGCTCGGCGCTGGAATGGATGGCGACCACCCGATGCACGACCAGCCGTGCTGCTGTGCGGTAGACGATCACATCGCCTCGGTCTACCCGGTCGTAGCCGTGCGCCATCCATACCCGATCCCCGTCCCGGATCGTCGGCCACATACTCTGGCCGGAGACCGGGATGGCGTGCTGGCTGCCCATCAGCGTCCAGACCTCCAGCGCCGCTTCCAACACATCGGCAGACAATCGGCTATTCTCCTGCCGTCAGAATTGGCAAATAGAGCATCTCTGCTGCTGGCACACGCACAGGCATAGCCGGGTCGCCAAAGAGTACGTACATCTCCACCATCTCGCCCCAAAAATCGCTCTGGGCGTAGAGTTCTGCTTTGGCTCTATCCATCGCTTCCCCCAGCGTCACGCCCGCCCCGGCAAAGAGCGTCCGATAAAAGGCTTTGAAAAGTTCTTCGTGGCCGGCAGGGTAGTGGAGCGCAGTGGGGGCAAATACTGCAATTGCGCCCCCGTTGGGCAGCCGTTGCAAGCGTTCGGCCAGAGAAATCTGGGGCAGGGGTCCTGCAAAGAAGCCGCTCAGACAATTGGCGACCGTCACCACCGGCAGCCGTTGCTTGTTTGTCAGCCCCGCGATCTCCTGGGGTCCCAGCAGCGCCGGCGCATTGTTGCCGCCCCACTGGTTGACCGCGCCGTGACCGCTGTAGTTGACCAACAGCGCGCCCCTGTCGAAGCTGGCGGCAATGCGGGCAGCTCGCTCCCCTTCTGGAATCTGGCGGGCATAGATACGTTCGATGCTGAAGCCGGCAGGCAGCAGATCGGCCAGCTTGTCCGACATCACCTCAAACGTCATCGAATCATCGTCGGCCACCAGCAGCGCTCGCCGTCCCCAATCGGGTGTCGGCGTGCCACTCTCGTATGCCAAAATTTTCCCGACAATTGTCTCCACGTCAGCCACACTCTGGGCGCTCAACCGTCCGATGGAGATCTCCGGCACGGGATCGTCGCCAGCCACGGCTACAAACCAATTGTCCGAGGGTGTGTCGCCCAGAATCGCCGTTTGCACCAGTTGGGTGGGCGCTGTATTGGGAGTGCCCGTGCCCAGATAGTCCCGGTAGTCAATGTTGGCGTCGCCCACCAGCAGCACATAGCGCGGGCGGGGCGCTTGCCAGTTGTCCCAGGCGTAGGCCAGAAAATCGCGGATGGCCTGCGGGGTAAAGATGCCCTGGCTGAATTCGTCGTAGACATCGGCCACGTCCACCACCGCCACGCGCAGCCCCTGGGCTTGGCGCTGGGCCGCCAGAGGGGCCACTGCGGTCAGATAGTCGCGGTGGGTAATCAGAATGTAGTCGGCCCTCTGGCTGGCTGTGCGCCAGGCGGACGGCGTATCGATCTCGCTGGCTGGGGTACGGTATTGGGTGGGTGTCAAGGCCAGGTAGCGGGTATCGGCGGAGGTCGTCTCCTCAAACTGGGCTTCGTAGCCGTCGCCCACTGTTTCTGTCACCACACCGGTCAGGCGCACAGGCTGGAGCGGAGTGGTCACATCAAAGACAAGCGGGTCAGCGCTGGCAAAACCGGCGATCTGAAAGGCATACGCGCCGTCACCCGGCCCAGAAAAGGTCAGTTGGTTGTTTTGCGCTGTGTAGGTCCGCTGGTAATCGAACTCAATCCAGTCCAGAAAGAATTGACTGATATATTGGGTGATGGAGAGCGCATCCACGCCCACGACATTTGTGCCTGCCTGGGCCACGCCGCCCGCCAGAGCAGCCGTGACGGTAATCGCCACTTGACCGTCCCATGACTCTGCGCCGACGGTCGTTCCGTTCACGCGCAGTTGGGTTCTGTGGTTGGGCTGTTGGGGGGCCGACGTTCTGCCCTGCAGACGGGCGCGCAGCAGAGCCGGGCTGCCCGCCACAAGACCGGGCAGTTCTACAGCTTCAGTACGGCTGGTCAGTGCGTCTGCCACAAGAGCGGGCATGTCGTCATCTTTTTCCCGGTTGATCAGAGCGTCAGCGCCAAGAAGCGAGAGTTCAATGTTTCTGGCTTGGCTGGTCGGGGCAGTGAGTTTGTCACCCCAAAACCAATGTTCCTGGCCTTGTCCATTGGGGACTGTTTGCCAGTAGTAGCTGTTCACTTCGGCGTGAATTGTGGCTGTGAAACTCTCGGCCAGCGGCGCGAGACCGCTGGGGGCAGCCTGGCGTGTTGCCATGCGCTTACCCGGCTGCTCGCCCACCCGCAGCCAGTAGACGTTCGTGCCGGTATAGAGAGTGTCCAATCCCTCGCCATAGAAAAGCAGCCAGTCGCCCGCGTCAAAAACGCCGTCCTCCTCACCCGCCCCCCAGAGCGCCGTCTCCACCCCGCCCACAGCGAGTGTAAGCATTCGTGGATCCATACCATCCACAACAAAGCCAGCCTGGACGAGTTCGTCGTGGGTCAGACGGTAGAAGCCACTCTGTTCGACAAAAAGCTTCAGGGCCGGCTGGGCGGCTGCGGATTGCGCGGCCCCGACGCCGGAGAGCAGCGAGAAAAGAGAGGCAATGGCAAGAGCCAGCGCGCTGCCAGATTGTAGGATGGGACTCAACCAACCGCGGCGCATATCAGATCGACAGTCTCCTGGAGACCGCCCGGTTGCAGCCGGTAGCAGGCAACACCGCGCAGTAGACCAACGAGTTCAGCCAAAAAGCTGATCGGGTCGCCTGCATGCGCCGTGCGAAAGAGCCGCGAACGATAGCCGTTTTGCAGATGGCCCAACAGAGCCAGGGCAGTCTGGCTGCGCGGCAAGTGTTGCAGGCGAGGCGGGCGGGTAAAATCGGCAAAAGCGGATGACTCGACGACATCGAGGACAGTCGAGCCGTGCGCCAGACAGAGACGTTCGATTGGGGAGAAAGGGAGCGTTGCAAAACTGGACGAATAGGTGAAGGCCGGAAGACCCCGGCAGGTGGTGGCCCGCGCACCGCGCAGACCGGCGACGCTTTCCAAAATGGGCAAGAGGGCGGGGTTCAGCCGATCACACAGAACCACCACGCGCCTTTCCTGGGCTATTCCCACCATAGAATGATCGAGAAGAAAGAGATGGCGCAACGCAACGGCTTCGCCGACCGGCGGCATCCACTCTGGGGAACTCGCCTGCACACCCGCGGCCTCCACACCACCGCGCCGCTGGGGAAGACGGGGAAACGGGTGGAGTCTGCCGCCTTCCCGCTCCACTGCGCCGGTCTCGTCGGAGAGGAAGGCAAAGCCCTGCTGCTGCAGGGCCAACGTCAACGTCGTTTTGCCTGCGCCGGAATCACCCGCCAGCAGAATCCCCTGCTCTTGCCAACTGAGGGCACCGGCGTGGAGCAGGAAGTGGCTGCACACCTGGGCCAGGGCATAACGCACAAGCAGCTCGGCCAACTCTGCGGGCCGCAAAGGGGGCAGCCTCCACACGACGCCGTTGTCGAGATGGATCGAAAATGTCCCGTCGTCTTTTGCATCAGAGAAGATCGTAACATCCAGGCGGCGCACAGACTCTGCCGCTGCCACAACTTGAAAAGAGCGGTAGGAGCGGTGCAGACAGGTCAGCACCGCTCCCACATCGCCAGATAGACGCAGTTCCACGTCGTAGAAATGAAAGGATTGTCTATGGGCCGAACACATTGTCCCCGCCGACAGATCCAGCTTGGGCAGGACCCAGCGCGGCCAGAAGTTCATCGGCGCTGAAAGTACGCACAGTGGGCACTGCGTAGGGCGGAAGCTCCGTCGCGACGTTCTCAAAATCTTTCTCGGCTGGCAGCGATGACGAAGAATCATGAAGCGTCATAGGCTATTTCCTGTCAGCGGCTTGTGATGGGAAGAAATAGTTTCGTTGACAAAGCGCCCGGCTCGTTGATCAGCGCGGTCACTGTGGGGGCGAAGAATTCGCTGCTGTTGTCCAGATCAACCGCTTGCAGGCGATAGGTATAGCTTCCGGGATCGTGCGCGTTGTCGTCCACGAAACGATAGGATGCGCCTGTCACGGAGCCACCCGTGGCGATGATGAAGGGGCTGACCTTCTCGAAGGGATCGCTCGGCTGGATGGAGCGCCAGACGTAGAAACCGGCAAAGTCAATCTCCACCGCCGTCTGCCAGTAGACATCCACCTCGTCCTCCCTGGCCGTTGCCCCGAACTCCGTCAGAACCACCGGCGTCGGCGCGCTGGTAGAGTCGCCGATCAGAAAGTAATTGTCGCCCGCGGCCAAGTCCACTGTCTTCATGCAGCTACTGCCGTCGGTATCACTACAACTGCCTTTGTTAGTCCACACGCCGGCGATGTACTGGTAGAAGGCGTCGTTGTTGATATCGTCTTCGTCGGTTGTTGTATAAAGAGTGACGCTGGAATTGGCCGCGGCCGCCGAAGATTCCAACCGGAAACAGCGGTTGCGGTAGCTGCCGCCGTTGGGGTTGTTGCAGACGGATTTGTTGCCGGCGATCGAGACGGTAATGTTTGGTGTGCCGGAACCGGGGGTGACGTCCAGCCCGCGATAGACAGCTACTGCCGATTGGTTTTTGATCGTCAGGAAAGTGGTTGCGCCGGAGACGCTGGTTTTCACCTGTTGCAGCGCGCCGTTGTTGGTGAAGGTTTCGGCGCTGAACTGAGAATCCGCTGCAGCGGGCAGACGCACGATTGCGCTGCTTTCGACGGAAAGCGTATCGAAACGCGCAATACCCGTGCCGTTAAGCGTTACTGTCTGCAAGGACGAACCGTTGAAGCTGGCTGTGCGAGAACCAGAAAAGGTAAGGGTCTTACCACTCTGCACCGTCAAATCTCCACTGATACGCATCTCACCCGATGAGTTAGTCACGCTTGCGCCGTTGATGATCAGATGATGGAACGGTTTCAGGTTGCTGCCGCCGATGAATGTGCCATTCTCGAAAGTGAAAGTACTGGTCCCGCCCTGCATCGTGCCAGCGTCGTGCTGTAATCGATCTTGAATCGTAATGACGCTGGAGCCGAAGTTGATGGTTGCCCCGGATGCGTCCAAAGTGAGTTTATCGAAGACTGTACTGCCGCTGACCGTCTGAGTTCCCGATGGAGCATCCAGAGTGACAATTGAATTATTGTGCGTAAATGTGCCGCTGTTGCTCCAGTTGCCAGTCACCAGCAGGTCAAAACCGTTAGCCCCAACCAGAGTCCCCCCGCTTTGGATCGTCAAGGCTGCCGTCGTCTTGTCAGCGCCCAGCGTAATCGTGTGGCCGCTGGCAATGACAATATCGTCCGTCGCAGCCGGTGTTCCACAACTCCATGTGGCCGTGTTCGTCCCGCCCCACGTACCGCTGCTGGTGGATGTACAAGTGGCGGCCCAGGCCGCGCCGGGCAGCACGACCGTCAAAACGGCCAGTAGCAGCGCAATGCCAATTGTGCGTGTCGGTCGAAAAAGGCGTTTCATTGATCTTCTATCCCGCCAACAGTTGGCGCTCCGTCAGATCTGCGATCATCCGCTGCACATCCGCCATAACATTCCGTTCATCGGTTTGGGAAAACTGAGTCTGCAACTGGGCGGCGATCTCTTGCGGGCTACGTTGCCCATCGCACAGCCGCCAGACTGCCCGGCCTGTGGCGTTGAGTACGTGAACGTCCTGCCCACCCGCGCTGTAGAGCAGCAATTCGTCGCCCAAGTCCTGTTCCAGCACAGACGGATTGCGGCGCAAAGGGAGTACGTTCACCCGCTCTTTTCCTTGCGCCGTTTTTCCACACGCGCCGGTTTGCCGTGGCCGTTGCCGCTGCGCTTCTCGTCGTCGGTGTAGCCATACTTGCTATAATAGTAGTAATGATAGTAACCCACGTCGTTGGCCTTCACCCGGTTGAGCAGCGGAGCCAGCGCATTCGCCCCCACCCGCTGCAAGACCTCTCGGCAGCGCAGGGCCACATCCCGTCGGGTGACACCGGCCCGCACCACCTGCAAGACCGCGTCTGCCCGGCTGGAGAGAATCACGGCGTCGGTCACAGTCAGCGCCGGCGGGCTGTCGTAGATGACAATATCCACGCTCTGTTCCAGATGGGTGAACAGAGAGCGGGCAAACTCGGTGCTGAGAAGTTCGGCGGGGTTGGGGGGAATCGGTCCACAGGTGAGAATACGCAGATTTTCTACCGGCCCCGGCTGCAAATAGCGCTCCAAAACCAGCGGATTGGTCGGGTCTTCGGCCAACATCAGACTGCTCAACCCCAAATTGTTGACCAGTTGAAAGCGTTTGTGGACGGTGGGGCGACGCATATCCGCATCAATCAGTAGCACCCGCTGGCCGGACTGGGCCAGGACAACCGCCAGATTGGCAGCTACAGTCGTCTTGCCTTCGCCTGGCCCGGCGCTCGTCACCACCAGACTGCGCAACTCTTGCCCCACCCGGCTGAAACGGATGTTTGTGCGCAGGGCGCGAAAGGCTTCGGACGTTGAGGATTGGGGCTTGGACAGGACCACCAGTTCGTCTGGCTGGCTGTTATCCCCGACCGCATCACTCAAAACGCCCAGCGCGGGTTGGCCGAAGACGACCTCCAGATCGTCCGGGCCTTTGACCGTATAGTCCAGATATTCCAGGGCAAAGGCCAGGATGACGCCGACGAGCAGAGAGGCCAGAAAGGCAAACAGAATGTCCTGCGTCTGGCGTGTGCTGACAGGACTGGTGGGCAGCGGTGCCGGCTCGATGACTGTGACCGTATTGATCAGATTGCTCTGCGCCACAGGCTGTAGGCTAATCTGATCCGACATAATCGCGAGCAGACGATCTTCGTAGCTGCTCAACTGCTCCTGCACCAGTCCCAGCGTCTCATCCCTGGCTGTAGAAGGGGGCTGGCTGCGAATCTGCTCCACCTGTTGGCGCAGACCAGCCACCTGCTGCTCGTAATACTGGCGTTCCCGCTCCAGTTTCTCGCGCAGCAGAGATTGCATGGCCCCGCTCTCGCTGGCCGACTGGCGGGCTGCCAACTGCTGCGCCTGTTGGGCCAGATTTTCGTCAATGAAATTGTTGGCAATCACCGTCGCCAGCAATTGCGCCCGCTCGGCCGTGGAACCGCTGGCGGTGATCTCAAAGAATTGGGTGCCTTCCACCACCCGGGCCGACACCGACGCCACCAGTTCACCGGCGCTGATATTCAACTCTTCGCGTTTGATCACCAGTTCGGCAAAGGTGCTGGTGCGCAGATAGCGGATATAGGTTTGGGCCAGTTGGCCGGTGCGATCCGAGAGGTATTGGGGCAGCAGCGAATCCTGGCCGGCGGCTGGGCTGAGCAGCAGAGTGACTGTGCTGCTGTAGACGGCTGGCTGACGGCTGGTGTAGTAGACCGCGCTGGAGACGCCCACCATGACGAGCAGCAGGAGCAGCCACCAGCGTTTGAAGACGATGCGCAGATACTGGTTGAATTCCACGGCTTATGCACCCTCTCCTGGCAAAGCTCCGCCGTTCCTGCGCGTCTCTTTTTTGTAAAAAAGAGATGGCAAGTTGCGTTTCTCAACCTGTTTACTTGTCAGAGACCGACGCATTGCGCCTGCGGTCATTAACGCTTCCGCTGATCGATGGGGGCGATTTCATTCGTCCCCAATTCCACACGATTCCACGCACCGAGTATGTGTAACAACACCTGCACGCGGTCCTTGCCGTTCAAGCCCTTCTGGAAAATCGCATCCAGCCCGGCAAAGGGGCCGGCGACGATCTCTACTTCCTCACCGGGTCGAAAACGCCACTCGCCCGGATGCAACACCTGATCTCCGTAAGGTTCCAGCCGCTTCTGCAACGCCGCCACTACCTCATCCGGCACAATGGCCGGACGACCGCCGAAGTGGACAAGCGTGCGGACGCCAGCCAGCCATTGCAGTCCAGAGGCATTGGCTTCTAACAGGTCAGCGTGGAAAATCAGGTAATGCGGAAAAAATGGCTGAACCCGAATCCCCCGCCCATAGCCCCGCTCCAATTGTACGATAGGAAAAAAGGTTTCCATCTCGCGCTCTTGCAACAGGCGGTTGACTTGAGGCTCTTTATGCGGTTTTGTATAGAGAAGATGCCAATGGATCATCGCAGAATCCCTCGGCCTTCGAGTAAAGCGCGTCGAATTGACTACCTTGCCACCGACAACGATGTCCAGGTTACGTCAATTGGATGGCGCAGACTTGAGCAGTTTTGCGCCAAATAGCGCTCTTTACGCGAAAGAAGTGTCCATCTCTAATGACAATCAAGCCATTTTTGAGATGGTATTTGGAGAGGCACTGAAGAATGGTGTAGTGCTGCGATGTGGCCTCTATGTACTTGGGTACTATTCTGCCATAAGCAAAATCTTCTGTCAAATGACACTAACAGGAGAAAAGTCGGGTATCTTACGAGGGAATTGCCGATTTTTACCTAAACAACCCGGTTGCGCAGCGGCTCACCAACCAACAGACGACGAATGTTGTCGTACTCCTCACTCCGATCCCCTGCGCCGCCCAGAAAAGCGGTATGCGGTGTGAGGACGACATTCTGGCTTGGGTCGCGCGCCAACGCCAGCAGCGGATTGTCCGGGCGGATCGGCTCCCACTCGAAGGTGTCCAGCGCGGCCCCGGCCAGATGGCCGGAGAGGAGCGCAGCGGCCAGGGCTGTCTCGTTGATGACGCTGCCGCTGCCGCAGTTGACCAGGTAACTGCCCGGCTGCATCCGGGCAAAGACGGCCTCCCCGATCAGCCCATCTGTGGCCGGGCCGTAGGGCAGCAGGTTGCACAGCACATCGCTCTGCCGGTAGAGTTCATCCTCGGTGCGGTAATCGATCCCCAGCGCTTCTTCCACGTGGCGCGGCAGCGGGCTGCGTTTGTGGTAGAGCATCCGACAGCCAAAGGCGCGCAGCCGCCGTACAGCCTCCACGCCGATCTCGCCAAAACCCACAACGCCCACTGTCATCCCCAACAGGGAGCGGATGCCTGTGCGCCGGGACCAATTGGTGGCGAAGATGTTTTCGTCCGTGCGCTGGCTCGGAACCCCCTCCCCCGTTCCAGGGGAGGGGGAAAGAATAGCCGCCTCGCCGTCGTGGGCGCGGCGCAGCACGGCCAATATCTGCCAGATCAGATGCTCGGCCACGGCCACCACGCCGGGGATGGGGAAATCACAGACTGGCACGCCCGCTGCCCTGGCCGCGTCCAGGTCAATGTCATAGGTCAGGCTGCCCAGGCGTTGAATCAGGCGTAGACGTTTCCCGGCGCGGATGATCTCCCCGTCGATCACCCCGGCCCGCTCGCTGATCAAAAAGTCGGCGCTGGGAATTGCGACCAAAATCTCGGCTTTGGTCGGGGCGCGCAGAAAGTCAATGCGATCGATATCAGGCGGCGCGGCCTCCCGGGCTGCCTGCTGGTGGCGTTCGCTGCGATCGGTGAGAAAGAGAAGTGTGGGCATGGCGGGTGGATGATCACGAAGGGACGAAGGTACACGAAGAAATCAAGGGTCTCACAGAGATAGTAAGTGGTTATTCACCATTCACCATTCACAATTCACCATTTTCCACATTATCCCACGTCTTACGCAGGAAGGCCACCGCTGCCCCGGCCTCCTCTTCAAAATCCTGCCACTTGCATTCGACGGCAATGCGTCCGGCGTAGCCTGTGGATTTCAGATGGCCGAAGAATTCGGGATAGGGGTAGCTGCCCGTGCCGGGGGCCAGCCGCCCGCTGTCCGCTACGTGGACGTGGGCCAGCCACGGCGCATTTTCCACAACGGTAGCCAGCGCTTCGTTCTCCTCTTGCATGTGGTAGAGGTCGGCCAGGACGCGGATGGACGGGCGAGCCACAGCCTGCGCCAATGCCACGCCCTCCGCCACGCTGTTGATCACATTGCTCTCCTTGCGGTTGAGAGGTTCGATGGTTATCGAAATGCCTGTCTTGTCGGCTTCCACAGCCACCATTTGTAGGAAGTCAATCAATTGTTGCCAGGCTGTGTCCCGGTCGAAACCGTCGGGGATGTTACGCGCGCCACCGCTGCCAAAGACGACCAGTTCCCCGCCCACGGATTTCACTCGTCCAAGGCTCTCGGCCACATACGCCTGCAACTTTGCCATATCCACAGCGGGGCCGGTGATCTTCAGTTCGCCGGGGACAAAGACGTTAAAGGTGGGGGTGGGCAAGCCTGCCGCCGCGTAGGCGGCCTGGATGACAGTGAAATCTTTGCCGCTATGTAGAGAACGCACGGTCGGCTCAATGAACGCAAAGCCCGCGGTCCGGGCGGTTTCGGCATTTTCTATGCCGGTACAGACGCCGAATTGCATCTTGACTTGCATCCTTTCGTTGACAGTGGATAAAACTAGATGTATAATTTAGCTAACTTAGCCAAAATGTGTAATTCAGGAAATTCCCGTGACGACAAAGGCAATTGCTTCCACCGAAGCGCAAAACAACTTTGGGCGTATCTTGGACGATGTGGTGCAAAACGATGTGCGCTATATTATTAAACGTCGTCACGCCTCCCAGGCGATTCTGCTGAGTCTGTCTGATTTTGAAGCGCTCTTGGCCGCCAACGAAAGCACAAGACAGGAGTTCGGGCGATTGGTGCGTGAGCAGTCACCGCTCTACGATTTGGGGCGCACACTCGAATAGCAGAAGGAACGACAGAGAATGGGCAATCCAGTGCTGCAACCTCAATTTACGCAAAACTACGACTTTCACCGCTTCCACCGGTCACTCGCCATCCACGCCGACTGCTTTGCGTGGATGCGTTCGATTCCTGCGGAAAGCATTCACGCGGTGGTGACGGACCCGCCTTATGGGGTCAAAGAATACGATTTTGACCAATTGGACAAACGGGCCAATGGCAATGGCGGCATCTGGCGTATTCCCCCTGCCTTTGACGGCAATCAGCGCGCCCCGTTGCCCCGTTTCACCGCCCTTTCCCAGGAAGAACGGGAACGGGTCTACACCTATTTTAATGAATGGGGCGAAACTGTTTTACGCGTACTCCGGCCTGGGGGTCATCTCTTCCTCGCTTCCAATTCTTTCCTCTCCCAAATCGTCTTCGCCTCCATTACAGAGGCAGGGTTTGAATTCCGCGGGCAAATCATTCGGACTGTGCGCACTCTGCGCGGGGGAGACAGACCCAAAAAACGCGGAAGAAGAATTCCCCGGCGTCTGCTCTATGCCGCGCGGCGGTTACGAGCCGTGGGGGCTTTTTCGCAAGCCGCTGCCCAAAGGGATGCGGGTCAGCGACTGTCTCAATCAATACCAGACTGGTGGTCTACGTCGCAAACCCGACGGCAACCCCTTCGAGGATATCATCCAGAGCGAACGCACGCCCCGTCGTGAACGAGCAATCGCCGATCATCCGAGTCTGAAACCCCAATCCTTCCTGCGCCAAATCGTCTATGCCGCGCTGCCTCTGGGCGAGGGTATTGTGCTGGATCCATTTATGGGTTCGGGATCGACTGTGGCGGCGGCGGAATCGCTTGGCTACGCCTGTATTGGTGTCGAACGCTATAGAGAGTCTTGAAAAAATAGTCATGCAGGGTCCAACAGTCGATGCTTTTTTGCAGATTAACAACTGAATAGCAGAGAGATTGAGCATCACCACCTTTTACAAGAGCAGGTACTGTATGGGAGCGGTCTGGACTCCAATTATTGT
>CAMDEX010000168.1 GCA_945897075.1 Litorilinea aerophila | reverse complement strand
ACAGTTACCGTCCAGTTCATCCCTGGTCTGCGTCTCTTTCGCTTCACTTTGCAGGATGCTACCCTCATTGCCCAACTGCCAGCCAAGGGCTTAGAGCAAGCTGCTATTATCGGGTATGTCCCCGCTGAAATTGCCCTACCTTTACCCGCTCACCGCCTTTTGGCACTCGTATCGGTATGATTTTATAAGAATTCTCCAGGTACGAGATAGTGAGATTTTACATACTGATTACTGATTACTGTTCACTCTTCACAGGTCACTGATTACTCCTCCTCATCCGGCAGGGTGTCCCACTCGTTGAGCGTCCAGCCACCCACGCTGAGATAGAGTTTGGGTTCGTGGTTCTGGCTGAGGACCAGCACCAACTCGTCTTCTTCTGTAGCGGCGATGTCGTCCAACCAGACGCCCGTTTCGGTCAAGGCTGCCACTATTGTACCAATGTGGTTCAAGCCTTGCAAAGGCTCTCCATCCAGATCGGCAAAGAAGATCGCACCGTAGAGTTCAAAGTAGATATTGTTCTCCAGGTAGAGGTCCAGATCAAAGACCTGGCGCTCGTCTTCTGCGGGTGGATTGCCCTCTTCGTCGGCCAGGGACTCTTCCCAGAGCGCCAATCCGACAACCTTTTCCCCCAGCACTTCATCTTCTAACTGTGCATAGAGTTCGTCAGTCAACCGACTGTTCATCTCGAAGCCTGCGCTGTCGTCCTCCGACTCCATACCGTTCGCTTGCATTGGGTTCTCCGTTCAAAAAAAGTGATTACTGCTTTGAAAAACAGAACACGGATGACAGAATTTGCGGATTTGCGGCCTCGGTCATCGTTGCGGCCACTCGCCAGAGCTGTCAGGTGCGCAGATAAAGTTCCCGCGGATTTCCAGACTGCTCCACCTGCGCCCCTGACAGCTCTGGCCCGCACGATGAACAAGCCCGGATTTGCTTTTTCATCCCCCGCTGCACTCGACAGCGCATGAAGTACTGACGACTGCTGACTGTTTACTGCTGACTGTTTACTGCTGGCTGCGTTCTGGGCCGACTACAATCATCCGCGTTGGGATAGTCGTCGGTTCTTCATAAAATTGCCCACCGGCCCAGAAATGGCTGAACAGCATAGGCAGCCCCTGGTCAATAAAAAGATTGGGGCCATTCATCACATGAAAATGCAGATGAGGGCCGGGTGTATTGCCGCTGTTGCCCACGCGCCCAATCAGCGCGCCCCGCCGGACCATTTCGCCTTCATTGACGGCCAAGCTCAATTGCTGCAAGTGGCCGTAGTAGCTGAACTCGCCGTTGGCGTGGCTGATGGCGACCGCATTGCCCAAAATGCGGCGCATATCGCCGCGCAGAATCGCCTGATCCGGTATCGCACCGGGCAACATATCGGGCATATCGTAACTGGCGTAGGCCACTTTGCCGCCCGCAGTGGCGTAGACCGGCTGATCCCAACTGTAGTGGTCGGTGAGCGAACGCCCGTTGCCAGCGAAGGTGCAGTTGTCCGGCCCCAGTTTGACAAAATCAATGGCAAAGGGCTGGCTGTAGACCTCTGATTTGTGAAAGTCGCTCCAATCCCCGGCCTGGATGGCCCACCACGCGCCCGCCAACGGGAAGTACAGATCGCTCTGCTGGGCGTGGGTGATGACAGGAATTTGCAGAAACGCCCGCACATTTTGCCCGCCCGTCAACGCCTGGGCCACGGCTGTTACATCCAAATGGGTGTGCGTCTCGTAGGCGTGGAGCAGAAATTGCAGGCTGCGCAAGGCCAGCCCCGTGCCCGCGCCAATCGTCAAATCGCTCTCGCCCGTGCGCTGGCTGATGATGCGGGCGGGCCAGCGCTGCTCAAAGAGCAACTGGTGGCCGTTGTAGCCCTGAAAGACCAGCCCTTTGAGGGTGACGCCACCGTTTTTGGCGGTAATGCCCAAATCCAGCGCAATCTCCTGCACGGGGCCAATCGTCGGAAAGGGCAGTTTGTCGTAGACGGCGGCCACCAGCGTACTAGGGCGGCTCTCGATTTCCAGGCTTGCTTGCTGCGCATCGTCTGCGAAGTGCAGTTCTGTGATAGTCGTCAAAATTGGCCTTTCAACGCCCCTGTTTGATCTGGTGGAGCAGACGGGGGCGGTTGACCAGAAAAGCATCCATCTGCGCCCGCTGCGCTGTGCGGCTGTGGCGCTCCTTCGGATGTTCGCCCCCTCTCGTCTCTCGAAACAGAGATAACAGCGCGAGCGCCTCGTCCGGCGCAATCCGGTAGTAGCTTTCCTCGGTTTCCAGACTGTCCAGCCTCTCCCAGCGGTCAATCCAATCGTTCAGATAAAAGGTGTAGCAGAGACGGCAGCGCCAGAGACTGAAGGTGCGCTTGTCGTCCGTCTCGGTGGCGACGGTCAGCGCGCCCAGATTGGCGATGCGTCCGTGGCAGGCCAGACAGCGTTCTGTGCCTGCGCCCACACCGCTGCGCTCCACAACTTCGCCGATTGTCGCATGGCCGAACCGTTTTGTCCCCAACCCGACCCGCATTTTCAGGGCAGACCACCAACCGGGCGATTGGGGGGATCTCTCTGCCGGGATTGGTTCAATCGCCGCCAGAGCGGACAATTCGACAACCTGCCAATGCGGACACTCCATCGCCAACGCGGACTGTTCCCGGCCCATAACCGACGGCGCTGGGGTGGGGTCATTACCCACCCAGCGGCATAGCCCAAGCGGGATGCCCTCTTCGTTGGCGGTTGCCAGCAGCGGCTGCCACCAGCGACAACTGCCGCAGACCAGCGCTCTGTGGCCTGTCGCAGCCAACGCCTCTAGCAGCGCCGGGACGATCTGCGTGCCATCCCCCCCCGCAAGCGACAGAAAGGGCTGATCTTCCCAAGCGCCGTCACTTTTTTGTAGATAAATGGCGCAGCCTTCTGTCTCACCCGGCCAGAGAATCCTGGCCCAGCCGTGCAGTTGTAAAGTCCCCGGCACTTCACGGGTTTCGATGGCGGGAACTTCATCTACAGACCCGCTGGGACAGACAGTGCCGGGGACTTCTTTGCCCCCCGCGGCACTCGCCAGAAGATGGGGCACTGTCTGCAAACGGACAATGTGAACCCGTGCCGTGCGGCTGCCAGGGTGAATCCCCGACATCGTTTTCGTGTTAAAAAGATGGAATACGTTGTCATCTGTCATAGTGTCAAATCTTCTCTCTATTTTACACCATTGACAGTCAAGGGAAAATCAGCGCCCCCGCCAATCCATCTTGCGGTTGACCAGCCAGAAACTGGCCGCGATGACAGCGAGCAACACGGCCAAATCCAGCAGCAGGCGGGGCGTGAGGGGGCCGAAAAGCATCTGGCGCAGGGGCGATCCGTTTTACGCCTCGCGCAGCAGCCGCCAAATCTCCCCGATCTTCGGGCGTTTGCCATACATCAACAGCCCCAGGCGGAAGACCTTTGCCCCCAGCCAAACGATCAGCGGAATTGTAATCAGGAGTGTGGCGATGCTGCCCACAATATCCACGACCGGCACTTCGCTCATGGGCAGACGCAGCATCATCGCCGTGGGCGCGGTGAGGGGAAACCAGGAGATGAAACGGATGATGCCGCTGTTGGGGTTGGCGAAGAAGAGGCCCGCCAGCATCAGCGGCACGCTGGCCAGCAGCGAAAAGACGCCCGCCAACTGCTGGGATTCCTGGAAATCAGCGCCCAGCGCACCCACCGACCCCATCATCACCGCGTAGACGACGAAACCGAGCAGGTAGTAGACCACCGCCAGCACAAAGACTTCGGGGCGGGCAAAGAGGGGCACGGCCACGCCCAGCAGCCCGACGATGCCGCCGCTCAGAGCGAGGGTCGAGCCGATCCAGACGACCACCTGTGTCAAGCCCAGCGCGCCCAGACCGATGACTTTGCCCGCCAGCAATTGTTGGGCCGTCACCGACGAGAGGACGATTTCGATCACCCGGTTGGTCTTCTCTTCTGATATGCTGCGCAGGAGATAACCGGAGGAGACAAAAATCGTTACGATCAGCAAAATACTGAGCAGATAGGGCACGACAAAGCCGAGAACCGAGGCCAGCACCCCACCTGCGGACTGCTCCTCGCCGGCCAGGTTGACCACCTGTGCCCGGAAAGGATCGGCCAGGCGGACGCGCAAGGCCGCGTCGGGCAGGTCACGCGCCAGATGCTCGATGAAGAAGCCGCGCACTGAGCCGGAATCTTCGATGTCCAGCGCGGAGAAAGCGCCCTCACTGCTCACCACCCGGATGCGCCCCGTCACCACATAATCGGCGGGAATGACGATCAGCCGCCGCGCCGTCTCCACCTGGACGGCCGCCACCCCTTCTTCTTCGCTGGCGAACAGGCGATAGCTCTCGGCGTAGGCAGGCAGTAGCGGCGTAAAACGCCCGGACTGGTCCACTACCGCCACGGCGCGATTGCTGCCCGCAAAAATTTCGGTCATGGCCGCGCCCGCCTGCCCGCCGAAAAATGTGCCGACGAGTAGCGCAATCAGCCCCAACAGGGGAATCAGCAGTGTCATAACAATAAAGCCGGGCCGCCGCACATTCACGCGGTACTCGTGCCAAGCGATGAGCCAGATTTTGTCCACGGGGAGTTCCTCTCAGGAGAAATGGGGCGCGGGGTGAATCTAACCACAAAGTCACAAAGACACGAAGAACAGCAGTAGATTTCCCTTCTTCCTTTGTGACTTTGTGTCTTTGTGGTTGAAGCGGTGTTACGTGACATCCGCTCCCTGCCCCACCACCTGCACAAAAATATCGTTGAGGGGCACCGAGGCCACCTCAAAACTCTGCACATCCACGCCCCGGCGCACCAGTTCGGCCAAGACGGCCTGGGGTGTCGTGCCCTCCAGTTCCAGGAGCAGAGCCGCGCCGCTGGCTCTGATCTCGCGCACACCGGGGATGCCGGTCACGTCGCCGTCGGTCTTCACCCGCACAGAATGGGGCGCAAACTCCCGTTTGATGTCCGAGAGCGCGCCGTAGAGGACAGCCTTGCCTCGGTGGATCAGCACAATGCGGTCGCAGAGTTCTTCCACCAGATTCATCTGGTGGGCGCTGAGAACAATCGTTTTGCCCGCGGCCTGCAACTCCCGGATCAGTCCTTTGATCATCTCCACATTCAACGGGTCGAGTCCCTGAAACGGCTCATCCAGAATCAGCAGGTCCGGGTCGTGTACCAGCCCAGCCACAAACTGCACCTTCTGCTGCATCCCCCGGCTGAGGTCTTTGACTTTGTGTTTGCCCCAATCTTGCAATTCCACCCGTTCCAGCCAGGCAGTCGCGCTGCGGCGGGCGGTCGTTTCGTCCGTTCCCTTCAGCCGGGCCAGATAGACCAGCGCCTCGATTACCTTCAAATCCTTGTACAGACCGCGTTCTTCGGGCAGATAGCCCACCCGCGCCCGCACAGCCGCGGGCCGCTCGCCCAACACCCGCACTTCGCCGCTGTCGGCTTTGAAGATATCCATCAGAATACGGATCGTCGTCGTCTTGCCCGCACCGTTGGGTCCAAGCAGTCCAAATATCTCGCCGGACTGGGCAGCAAAGGAGAGATCGTTGACGGCGGTA
Source organism: Litorilinea aerophila (assembly GCA_945897075.1). Lineage (GTDB taxonomy): Bacteria > Chloroflexota > Anaerolineae > Caldilineales > Caldilineaceae > JACQGT01. Next base: position 9,194 of record CAMDEX010000168.1, on the reverse strand, counting down.
AAATCGCCGTAACTCTTGAACAGATGGGATACTTCCAAAACTGTCTGCACCCTATGCTCCTGAAGAATGGAACGCGGACGACGCGGATGGGGCGGATAAAAGCGGATAAGAGAAAAACAGAATTTTCAGAATTGAATCCGCGTACATCCGCCCTTTCAGCGTCATCCGCGTTCTATCTCTCTTTCATCAGTATTCATTCGTGGCTGACTTTTGCCCAACAACCACTCGATCTGCACGCGCACAGTCGGCGGATCGTAGCCGAGCGCGTAGGCACGGCTGCTGTCCAGGGAGACATCGGCGGCGCGGGCGGCCACAGCGGGCACATCCCGAAAGCTGATGGGTTCGGCCAGCGTAGGCGGCAGGCCCAGAATGTCGAGCATCTGCAAGCCCATTGCGTAGCGGCTGAGGCTCTCCCGCCCGCCCAGATGGAGAATTCCCCGCACCCGCTCAATCTCGCGCGGGTTGAGCGTCGTGTCGTCCATCCCGCTGGCGGCCACCAGCAGCAGACCAGCCGCGGCCACTGCGCCAGAGACGGGCGTGCGCAGTTCGTCGCCAAAGAGGGTCATCGGTCGCCCGGCCTGGAACTCGCCGGCCATGCGCTGGAAGAAAGGGACGCGTCCATTGGCCGAAAAGCCGAATAGCAGCGGCATCCGACAGATAGCCGCCTCGCCGTAGCGGTCTAAGGCGGCCTGTTCGGCCAGGGCTTTGTGTTCACCGTAAAGATTGAGGGGCGAGACCGGGCCGTCCTCGGCGTAGGGGGCGCGCGTGCCGTCGAAGACCAGATCGGTGGAGGTGAAGACGAAGGGAATGCCCCGGTCGCCGCACAGCCCGGCCAGATTGAGCGTCGCCTGCAAGTTGACGCGTAGAGATTCTTCCGGGTGCTGCTCGCAATAGTTGGGGTCGGCCAGGGCCGCCGTGTGGATGACCGCTTTCGGGCGCACTGCGTCCAGCATATCCCGTACATCCCGGAAGTCGGTCAGATCGATCTTCCCGCTGTCAACCCCGGTCAGCAGCCGTTCGGCATCCTCGCGGCGGGTGCGGTGAAAAGTACCCGCCACCCGCCAGCGTTTACGGGCCGCGGCGATCAGATATTGTCCCAAAAAACCGGTTGCGCCTGTAATCAGAAGTGTGGGAGCCATCAATAGGTGTCCGTGTAAGTTTTGTAAATCCTTTTGTATACACGGATAGAAAAGAACACAGATAAAAAGCGATCCGTGTTCTTTTCTATCCGTATATACAACCCAATCCTACCAATGCCAGACCTGATTCCAGGCGGTCATCCAATCCTCGCCCTGGCTGACCACCCCATAGGGTTCAGTCAAGGTGAGACCGGGGCGGCCTTTGAAGTCGTTGAGATTTTCCGGGTTGCCGACGGTGAAGTGGATCGTCGTCGGCTGGGCAGGCACATACGGCTCTACGGCTTTGCGGTTTTGCAAAGCGCGGAACGCGCCCTCCTCGATCATCTGGCGGGCGCGCACGGGGGGAATCTGCCGCGCCGAGTAGCGCGTCAGCCCCCGTTTGACCGCGACGGTCGTCAGCCCGTCGCCCAAAAGCTCCCGTGACTCGCGGCAGACCGCCTCATCACCCGTAACCAGCAGCACCCGCGCGCCGTAATGACCGCAGAGCGCGGCGTTGACGCCCACTTCGCCCACCAGATCGTCGTTGAACCAGAGGTCACGCCATTTAACCGTCGAAATTGTGTGGCAGAGAACGCCGTCTGGCGTGCCGGCGCGGGCGTGCATCCCCACCAGCAGCACCGCATCGCAGCCCTGCTCCAGCAGTTCGGTGTAGCGTCCCCAGGCGTGATGGGCCACCCAATCGCAGTCGGGATGGAGCAATTCGGGGATGAAGGAGTTGAAGCTCCACGGCCCGCCCGCGCCGTGACAGTCCACGGCCACAATCTCCGTTGCGCCGGCCGCTTTCGCCCCGCGCACCGCGGCGTTGATCTCCTCGGTGTAGAGCCGCCGCCCCTCCTCGTACATCGCCGCGCCACCGTTCACCTGCTCCCAGACGACGATACCGCTGACGCCCTCCATATCGGCCATAATCAGAACGCGCATAGATAGCTCCCTTTCCAGCGTTAGAGCCACAAAGTCACGAAGACACAAAGAACAGTAAGAGGTTTTCGTTCTTCCTTCATGTCTTTGTGTCTTTGTGGTAGAGAAAATCTCAACTACTCAAATAGTGATGCCACAACAGCCGCGCCGCCACTGCACGCCAGGGCCGCCACTGCTCGGCCAGTTCGTGCAATTCGCTTTGGGAAGGGCGAGTGGGCAAGCCTTTCACCTGTTGGGCCGCGCTGGCCAGGGCGATGTCGCCGCGCGGCCAGACGTCCGGGCGTAGCAGCGCCATCAGCAGATAGACCTCTGCGGTCCACGGGCCAATGCCGGTGATCCGCTGGAGTTCTATACGCACGCTTTCGTCGTCGAGTTGCGCCAGCCTGTCCACGTCCAGGCTGCCGCTACGCACGGCTTCGGCCAGCAGACGCCCGTAGCGCGCCTTCTGGGGGCTGAAACCCACCGCGCGCAGACTGTCGTCGTCCAGGGCCAGCAGACTTTGCGGCGTCAGTTCGCCCACCACTGCCAGCAGCCGGTCATAGGCAGCCTGGGCCGAAGCCAGCGAAACCTGCTGTTCCAGAATCAGTTTGAGGAGCGTCGGGAAGCCGGGTTCACGCGGCCAGAGGGGTGGATAGCCAAAACGGGCGACGACAGCGGCCAGGTCTGGGTCCTGGGCGGCGAGGGTGTCTACGGCGAAGCGCAAGATATCCGTATCGAGAGGTTTGAGATCGGTCCAAAGCGATTGCTCGAGCCAGACATTGACGCGATGAAGCATTCCAGATAGCTCGGCTGTGTCAACGATATCAATCTCAATTTCCTCATATCGAATCGTCACAGCAAATGGGTTGAGATCGCCCAAGCGGCTGCGGGGCAATGGCAGGTCAATTTGATGTTCGCTAAGTAGATCCGCTAATTCTTCGAGATTATGGGTGCGACGAAAGATAACGGAGTTTGAGACGAGAACCGCTTTCATCAGCTTTTCGACATATTGCTGGGCATGAAATCCGATGCTCGTAAAGGGTGCATCAGAGTGCTGCAGGAGCAATTCGATGGTCTTGCGGTCCCGTTGGGCGGCGCGCAACAACATTTGGGCTTCCAGAGTCGCCACCCTCCGTTTATTTCCGGACATACATTGTTTTCCCTTCGCGCAACGCCCAATAAATCGGGCTGGTACACCAATCGCGACGTTCTTCAATCTCTGCCTCGGAGTAGACTAGCAGATCGACGCCGGTTCCAACCCGCCCGACGACCCGCTGCAGCCGGATCATCTCCGCGTATTTGTCTTCCACTTCCGGCGCGATGACCATCAGGTCCAGGTCTGAATCTTCGGTGGCCTCACCCCGGCCATAGGAGCCGAAAACGATCACCCGGCTGGGTTGGGCCGCGGCCACAATGCGGTCTACGGCCTGTTGGAGTGTCTGTTCGTCCAGCATTTTGCACCTGCCTTGAAAAATAAGGACACGGATTGACACGGATAAGAAGGATCTGCACGGATCGGAATAGCGATCTCACATTTCCCGCTTCATTTTTCTTGCCACAAACCGCCCATCCCCCAGATGCCCCACATATTCCTCGTCCTCCACTATCACCCGCCCGCGCAGCAGGACGGTACGCGGCCAACCGCTGACAGTCATCCCCGCGTAGGGCGTCCAGTCGGCGGCTTCGTGGAGTGTGTCCGTGGAGATCGTCTTTTCCCGCTTGGGATCGAAGATGACCAGATCCGCGTCGTAGCCGGGCAGCAGGCTGCCTTTGCGCGCCAGCCCCATCAGCCGGGCCGGGGCGGTGGCGCAGAGTTCCACCCAACGGGCCAAAGAAAGACGGCCGCGGCCCACGCCGAAGTGATGGAGAAGGGAGAGACGCGCTTCGATGCCCGGCACGCCGCCAGGCACCTGGGCAAAGGAACGCTGGCTTTTCTCGCTGCGCGTCCACGGGCAGTGATCCGTACTGATCAAATCCAGCCCGCCGTCGGCCAGGGCACGCCAGAGTGCGGTCTGATCCGCCGCGGAACGCAGGGGCGGCGCGCAGATGAAAAGATTCCCATCCGCGCTGCCCAGATGCTCATCAGCGGTGAGCAGCAGATAGTGGGGGCAGCTTTCGCCGCTGATGGCAATGCCCCGCACGCGGGCCGCCACAATCTCGGCCACCCCTTCGGCGCAGTCTACGTGGAAGATATGCAACGGGCAGCCAGTCAGATGGGCGATCTCGGCGGCGCGGTGGATGGCTGTCGCCTCCAATCGGGCGGGACGGGTGCGTTCGTGCCAGATGGCCGCGCTATGACCAGCGGCCACGGCTTCGGCGCGCAGGTGATCCAGCAGCGGGCCGGTCTCGCTGTGCAGAACGACAGCGCCGCCAGCCTTCGCCACCGCAGCCATCGCCCGGTGCAGCGCCACGTCGTCCAGCTCCATACGGGCGTAGGCCTGGTAGAGTTTGAAAGTGGCGCAGCCCGCGGCCACGATGGCGGGGAGTTCGGCCAGCCGTTGCGCCGACTGCGCATGCCAGGTGGGGATGGTCATGTGCAGGCCATAATCCACCGCCACCTGTCCATCGGCCTCGGCCTGGCGCACGGCCAGGGCGTCGGCCAGCGACTGGCCCGGCTGGGGATCGGCAAAATCAATAACCGTCGTCGTGCCGCCACAGGCCGCGGCGATTGTGCCAGAGGCAAAGCTGTCGCTGCTGACCAGCCCGCCCAGCGCCAGTTGCAGATGGACGTGGGGGTCTACGCCGCCGGGGATGACGTAGCAGCCGGTGGCGTCAATCACCCGCTGCGCGGTCAATCCGTGGCCGATGGCCGCGATAGAACCACCGGCCAGGGCCAAGTCCGCCATAACCGGGCCATTTGGGGTGATAATTTGCCCGCCGACAACCGTACAATCGTACAAAGGAGACTCCTGTCGTTTTCAAATCAACCACAAAGACACAAAGGCACGAAGAACAGCAGTAAACTTTCTTTCTTCCTTTGTGACTTTGTGCCTTTGTGGTTTTCTAAATATCCGCGGCTTCGCCCCATTTGCCGTTGAAGACGCTCTCCTGTAAGGGGCGACGGCTACGGGGATTGCTCTCTCTGGCCTGCAAATCTTCCGGCAAATCTGCCACATCGCCCAGATAACCGACGGCAATCGTCACTGCTGGCTCGAAATTGGCGGGGATTTCCAGGGCAACGCGGGTCTTGTCTTTGTCAAAACCCCCCATCTGGTGCAGATATAGCCCGGCTGCGCTGGCCTGCACAGAGAGATGGGCGACGGATTGGCCCAGATCGTACCAGGCATGGCTGTTGGGCGTGTCGTTGCGGCTTCTCAGCATGGCGGCGACACCCACAATCAGTACTGGCGCGCGGTGTGCCCACAGTCGGTTGTTGCCGGTTAAGCATTCCACCATCCGGCTGTGAGCTGCCTCATCCTCCCGGTGAATGACGACGAAACGCCACGGCTGTTCGTTGCTAGAGGAGGGTGCCCAGCGCGCCGCCTCCAACAGGCTGCCCAGCACATCGGCGGGGATAGGCCGTTCGGCAAAGGCGCGCGGACTCCAGCGTTCGGCCAGGAGAGGGTGAATGGGATATTGGGTATTGGCTATTTTGCTCAGAGGGGTTTGCATAAGTTTTCCTGTGGATGATAGAACACGGATTACGGAATTGACGGATTAGATGAAAAGCGGGACGCAGATGACGCAGAAACAACAGATTTTCACAGATCGAATCCGTAAATTCTGTGATCCGTGTTCTCATGTTCTCATTCTCAGGTCAGGGAGTGAACACCCGCAAGAGCAGGCTGCTTGATAACGCTTTTATTCGATAATTGCCCAGGGACGCGGGGAGCAACACCCACGAAACACCGGCCAAATCGATCCCGCTGCCGCCCCACTCCAGCCGAGCCGAGCCGGAGAGGATGGCCCAAATTTCGAAGCTCTCCCCCGCGCATTCCCCGGCATAGACCCGGCCTGCACCAATCAAAATTCGCTCTGTGTGGAAGTAGGCGCAATGGGCGATCTCCTCGACACCCACGCCTTTTTGTCCCGCAGGCGCAATCCGGGGGGCAACCAGCAATGGCTCAATCTGCTCCCAGTCGATGACTTCCAGCGCTTTGTCCACGTGCAGCGGACGTGGCCGGCCGTCTGTCCCCGTTCGCCCCCAGTCATAGATGCGGTAGGTGGCGTCGCTGTTCTGCTGAATCTCGGCCACAACGATACCCGGCCCCAGCGCGTGGACTGTGCCCGCGGGCACAAAGACCACATCGCCTTTGCCAACCGCGACCCGGTGCAGTAGCTCTTCCACCCGCTTTTCGTCCACTGCCTGGGCAAACTGCGCGTGGGTGACGCCCGCCTTCAGCCCATAGATCAGTTCGGCCCCCGGCTGGGCGTGGAGAACCACCCACATCTCCGTCTTGCCGTATTCGCCTTCGTGCGCCAGTGCGTAGGCGTCGTCCGGGTGAACCTGGACAGAGAGCCAATCGTTGGCGTCCAGCAGTTTGATGAGCAGAGGAAATCTGCCCGACTCTACGAATTGCCGGTTGCGGCTGCCCAGCAGTTTTTCGCCCCACATCTGCTGGACAGACGAAAGTGTCTGCCCGGTCAATGGACCGGCGGCGATGCGCGTCTGTCCGTTGGGATGGGCGGCGATCTCCCAACTTTCCGCTACCTTCCCCGCGGGGAGCGTCCGCCCCAGAACCGTTTCCAGCGTGCGTCCACCCCAAAGATAGTCTTTGAAAAGGGGGGTGAACTGGAGGGGGTAGGGCGTGGGAGGGGAGGAAGGGAGGAAGGGAGGAAGGGAAGCCTGGTTTTTCGAGCGAGGCCAGCGGGCGCGCAGACGATCCAACAGGGAACGGGTCGGGGGTGTCTCGCCTGACGGGGACGTTTTTTCCGGGAAGGGGGGCAGATCGAGCATTTTGCGCCAGGCGTAGAAGCCCAGAATTTTGAGCGAGGCCACCACCGGCGCGGCCAGCACAGCCCCCAGCAGACCGGCCAACGACGCACCCATCACCACACTGACCATCACCAGCAGCGGGTGCAGGTTGAGCGCGTCGCCCACAATGCGCGGCACAAGCAGATTGTTTTCCACCTGTTGGATCAGCACCATTGCCACCAGCACAACCAGCGCGAATTCAAAGCTGGAAAGGCCAAAGCTCGCTGTTTCCTGGGTCAGGGCCACCACCACTGCCGCGCCCGCGCCGAGCAACGGGCCGATGACAGGTAGGAACTCCATTGTGCCGGAGAGCAGCCCCAGCCCCAGCGCGTTGTCCACGCCCAGAATGGCAAGGACAATGCTGACGACAAAAAAGATGACCAGCCCCAACACCACCTGTCCGCGCAGATAGGCCCCCCAGACCCGGCTTACATCCACCATCAACCGGTCGGCGTCGGCCCGGTAGTCGGCATCGTGGGCAAAGTTGCTGATGCCGCGCCCGATGCGTGGAATGTCGTTGGCGATATAAATCGAGACGATAAAGACCAGAAAGATCAGCCCCAAGACATTGACCGTTGCGCTGACGACGCTTGTGGCAATGCTCCCGCCCCGGCTGAAGATCGGTTGCACCAGACCAAAAAGCTGTCGCGCTACCTCATCCCAGCCGGGCAGTTGGGGCAGGATGGCGTCCCGCTCCAGCAGCAGCGGGCCGATGGCGAAGCTCTCTGGCAGGCGCGCGGGCAGTGTACTCACCAAATCCACGGCCTGATCGAACCAACGGGGCAGATTTTTGGCGACGGTCACGGCCTGTTGGAAGGTGGTAATGCCCACAAAGGAGAGGGTAACGACGACAGCCACAGCCAGAATCGCGTAGACAGCCAGAACAGTCGTGCCGCGTGGCAGTCCCAGCCGGTTGCTGATCAGGCTGATCACCGGGTTCAAAAGATAGGCCAGCAGCAGGGCCAGCACCAGCGGCTGGATCAGCTCCTGGAAGCGCCAGATCACCAGCACGGCCAGGGCCAGGCTGCTCACCGCGACGATTGCTTTGGTTGCAGTTGTCCACGAGGGAGAGGAGGAGGATTGATCCATTACTCTTTATCCAACCGTCTCAAATTGCAATACCCGCAACTTCTCTGGCGCAGTACGCAAACTCAGTGTAAGCAGCTCGATACCCACCACCCGTCCATTGGCGTCAAAGTCCAGAATGACGCCTGGTTGGACTTCTTCGGACTCCACAATGGAGGTTTCGTCCAAACGAAAATAGAGCGCATCGTTTTCGTTATCTACCTTTAGTCTCATTTTGCTTTGCCTACCTTCTGCCCCAAACGACGGTCAAAAAACACGGTGATTACACGATTCGGTTGCGCATCTGTATTGACTACAACGCGTAGTATTCGTCCGCCACGTTCCCGGATAGCTTTAGTATAGTAGACATTATCGGCAAAAGATAGGATGAACAAGATTTACGGGATTTACAGGAGTAGTGACCCTCCTATTTAGCTTGTAAATCCTGTCCAAAACCCTATTGCCGATAAACTCTAGTGCATATTGCCGTCCTCCCCCCGTCGTTTTCTATCTGGCGTATTGAGTACACGCCAAAACCACTCTTCGGCGATACTGCGCTCTGTGAGCATCTCTTTCGCGTGCGCAGACAATTCAAAATCAGGCATAAAACCTCTCAAAGAGAATCGATCATTGTGCCCACGCCGTATTCGGTCACCGGTTCACTGAGTTCATAGAGTGTGTCCGGGCAAAAGTCCTGTCCGTGCGGCCATTTGATGCTTCCCAACGCCACACGAACAGCGTTGAAATAGGCTCGGTCCTGTAGTTCCCGAAAGAAGCCCTTCGTAAGATAGGGATTAACGTCAAACTGAAGAAGTTCCCGGTTTGTGAAACGGATGGTGACAGTATAGTTTTGCGAGTTTGGAGAAACCGTTGCGATACGTGGATTCATTGGCTTTTCTTTGTGTCTTTGTACCTTTTATATTGAGAACACGGATTACAGAATTCGCGGATCAAAAATCGGCTTTTCTTCGTGTCTTTGTGTCTTTATATTAAGAACACGGATTACAGAATTCGCGGATCAAAAATCGGTAAATTCTGGAATCCGTGTTCTCATGTCTTAGAGGCTGTTGAATAATTCAGACACGAGCGACGCAAACCAACAACCACGGAATACACGAAACACACGGAAAATTTTCTTTTGTATTCCCTTCCGTGTGTTTCGTGTATTCTGTGGTTAG
>CAMDEX010000167.1 GCA_945897075.1 Litorilinea aerophila | reverse complement strand
GGCAGGAGGCGCTGCTCAAAGAGATGTACGAGGCAGGCCACGCCATCGGCAACCACTCCTGGAGCCATCGCAAGCTGGACACACTGGATTGGGAGAGCTTCGACGAGGAGGTGGGGGCCACCGCCGCGCTGCTGGGCGGCTATGGCAGCCGGTGTCTGCGCCCGCCCTACGGGAATGTGGGTCCACAACTCTACGCCAACGCCAAGCAGGCGGGCTATCGCATCATCTATTGGAGCGTTGACCCGCTGGATTGGTTGAACCAAAACCCGGAGACCATCGCCAACCGGGTGCTGGCCCGCGCCCGTCCCGGCGCGATTGTCCTGCTGCACGACGGCGGCGGCGACCGGGCCGGGACAGTCGCGGCCCTGCGCACGATTTTGGCGACGCTGACGGCGGAGGGGTATAGCTTCCCGGCGTTGTGCCGGTAAAGATCGGCGCTCAAATCAGTTGCTGATCTACCTTCCGGGAAGCGGTCCTATCTGGGCAAACCTCACACTTCCCACATCTTCGGGATCACTGGTGGGCACAAACTCTCCAACAGCCTCTCATCCACCCGCTCGCCCAGCAGATAGCGCCGCTCCCCGTCCACGCCCGCGCTGGTGATGATATAGCGCCCCTCCTCCTTGCCCAGATAGTGGAGAAAGAGCCGGTCGGTTGTCTCCCGCCAGCGTTGGGCCAGGAGCAAATCGTCCCGTTGTAGAGCGGTCCAATCGGCGGGAATCTCGAAGGCAATTGTTGCCGCGTCCGCATCGAAACGGGCCGCGCCGTGGCCGTCATTCACCCGGACAACCTCCGGTCGTCCCGCCAGAGCGACGACGGCCACACTCTGCGCGGCGGAGAGCCGTTCCTGCACGCGCTGGCTGCCCACCAGCCAGGTCAGGTTGAGACGGGAGGCCGCCACCCGGTTGAGTTCATTGCGGAAGACGTAGAGGTCCGGTTGGAACTCGTAAGCCAGCGCGCCCAGACGGGTAAAGTTGAGGCTGGCGTTGGCAAACTGGAGCGGGTCCGCGGTCCAGTTGATGATCTCAATGCCCAGCGCCAGGGCATCTTGCGCCTGCGCTTTTTTGAGCAGAAAGGCGATGTGGCGTCCTCGAAACGCAGGCAGCACACCCATCGTCTGGGATTCCAGCCGCAGCCCGTGACGCAGCCGCTCTTGCCAGGGCGCGGGCAACGCTGTGCCGCCAAATTTGGTCATGCCAAAGAGAAAGCCTGCGCTCTGCCCATCGGCGCGGGCCACCAGAGAGGTGGGCAGGGCAAACTCCGTGCTGTGCATGTCCACAGGATAGAGAATCTCCGGCGGGTTGTTCCAGACCGTGCGGTGGATGGCGCGTATAGCAGCCGCTTCGCTCTCATCCGGGCGGCCCAGGTCCAGCTCGCCGATGATCCGGTGGCTGGCCGCGTAGCTTTTTGGCGTGAGCGGATCGTAAAAAATGACCCGACTGCGCAGGGCGAGCAGGCGGGCTGTCTGGCGGGTCAATTCGTCCGCGTCAACCGGTGGCGCAGCGGCCAGCCTGTGATAGCGCAGGGTGTAGACCGGCGTATCCCCCTCCATCTGGCGGGGAAAGAGAAAACCGTAACCGCAGGTCTGCCCATTGCGCTGTACAGTCAGCCCGCAGCCGCCGATTTTGGGCAGGACAGCGTAGAGGTAATAGGCGGGCATCAGCGTCGGGTTGGCCGCGCCGCCTAGCTGGGCGCGGCTCTCGTCCACAAAAGAAGTCCAATCGCCGGTCTCGATTCGATGCAGAGTGAGGCTTAACAATTGGTTGCACCGTAAGTCAGATTGGTGTAAAATAATCCCAGGGCTTTTTGATCGAAGGGAGGATGGAATGGAACAGAGTGCAACGCAGGTGAAAACGGTGCATATACAGGAATCTGCAGCGACTTACGCTGCGGTGTCGCCTGAACAGCCAAGCCTTGAATTTGTGATGGCAATGGCCTCTCGACTGGCACTCACAGAACAATTGCGGGTGATTCAATTTCTTGCAGCGCAATTGTCTGAAACGGCGCGAACACTGACAACACCACAGAGTCAACCGCAAAAGAGTCGTTCTCTCCGTGGCTTGTGGGCCGATTTGGGACCAGGGCCGACAGCAGAGGAAATTGATGAGTGTCGTCGCGAGATGCTTGGAAACGCACCTTTGGAAGTTGTGCCGTAAAGTAAATTGGTGCAGAACACCGTCAGGCCATTCTGGGCGAAAGGAGTATAGAATGGAAAGCAACGTTCCTTCGCAGAACAAAGAGACAATACGGGAATCTGGGATTCTTTACGCGACCCAACAGAGCAGCGTGCCGACTGTAGAATCTATCCTCAAACTGGTTTCCCAATTAGCAGCGACAGACAAACTACAGTTGATGGAATCACTCGTTGCCCTGATTCGCTCTGAACTCCTCCCGCGGGAAGCACCGGTTTCACTCCACGGGCTTTGGAAAGGTGTTTCCATCAGCGAAGAGGACATCGCCGAAGCCCGCCAAGAAATGTGGGGAAATTTTCCCAGGGATGATGTGTGATGCCCAACTACGTGACAGACACACACGGTTTGGTCTGGTATTTGACTTCCGATGCGCGTCTTGGACGAGAGGCGAAAGTAATTTTTGCTGCCTGTGAACGCGGTGAGGTGCTTATATTTGTACCTACAATCTCGCTGGTTGAGATCATCTACTTGCAGGAAAAGCGCAAGATACCCGAGAATCTGCACGCTCAATTCACTCTGGTCATAAATTCTGATAGATTCGGTCTTCGGATCGCCGATCTGACACATGAAATTGCTGCGGCATTGGCGCAGATTCCTCGCGCAGCCGTCCCCGACATGCCCGACCGCATTATCGCTGCCACGGCCCTCCATTTGGGCGTCCCCCTCATCAGCCGCGACCGCATCATTCAACTCTCTGAAGTCGAGACCGTCTGGTAACCGCCTCTCTCCTCCCACTCCTCGCGGGTCATCCCGTACCAATGGACATCCACATAGCCGCCGCCGGTGTAGAGCATCCGGCGCAAAGTGCCCTCGCGCACAAAGCCCAGCTTTTCGTGCAGGGCGATGGAGGGCAGGTTGTCGGCGTGTACGCTGACCGTCACCTTCTGGTAGCGCAGCTCGTGGAAATAGTAGCGCAGGACCAGTTGGATGGCGGCGGAGGCGTAGCCCCGATCCCGGTGTTCGCTGGCAATGTTGATGCCATAGCAGAAAGTGCCGTTGCGCGGTTCGCAGTGGTGGGTGTTGATGGCTCCCACGGCCACCCCGGCCGGGTTTTCGATGACCCAATGGAAACGGTCTTCCTCCAGCAGGTGCTGGGCCTGCTTCTCAGTCCAGGCGCGCACGGAGTCCAGAGAGGCTGGCGGCCAGACAAATTCCAGATGGCGCGCCATCTCACTGTCCTGATTCCAGCCCCAAAAGGTGGGCGCGTCCCCGGCTTCCACACCGCGCAGACGAATCTGCGCATTCTGCCAATAGTTCATCGGGTGGCTCCGTAGTCTTTGTCCCAGTGTTCGGGCCGCCGCTCAATCCCGCCCGCGCCGATCTCCTCGCCCACGTAGTCGCCGTAACAGGCGTGGATTTCGTGGAAGATGGCCTTGCGCCGGTTGAGATAGTCGTTGATAACGCCGAACAGTTCGTCCAGATGGGAGAAGGGGCGGCCATTGCGCAGATCGATCAGCCATTTGCCCTTCAATTCCAGTTGCGTGCGGTGGATTGGCCGGTTCACCCGCGTTTTGGGCATCAGAAAGAGATCGACGACAGTGAAAAAGAGGTAGCGTTGCTGGGGCGTGTCGCGCACAAGCAGCCCGGCGTTGGGTGCGTAGAGCAGAACTTTGCGGCAGGCCAGGTCGTCCAAAATGAATAAGTGGGCTTCGGGGATGGCTGTCTGCCAGTTGCGCAGATTGTAGGATTGGAGTTTTTCTTTTGCGTCAAAGGCGAAGTAGCGCTTGGCCGCGCGTTCCCCAAAACCGAAATCCAGCTGGGTGAAGGAGCCGGAGTGGTCGTCGTAGCTCATTTGTCGCTGCGCAAAGAGTGTGCGGATTTCCTGTTCCAGGGATGGGATTGCCATAGCTGACCTGAGCCGAAGAGAGGGACGCAGATGACGCAGAAAGAGCAGATTGCGCAGATTTTATCCCCGCGGTGCGGGTCAAATCCGTGAATTCCGTAATCGGTGTTCTTTTTCAAGAGACGGGCGGCGGCGCACCGCCGCGCCGCGCGGTCGCCCGCACCTCCTCGCGCAGGACGCTGACCGAACGCCGCCAACCAGCCAGTTTGCTGCTTGTCTTCACCACCGGGTCCACCAGATTGGCGGAGACGAAATCCGCTGTGCCGCGCACTGTGCCGAGGGTTTCCTGGGTGTCCTGGATGATCGGTTTGACTTCGGTCTGGATCATCTTCACCAGCCGCCAGACCTGCCAGACCAGCACGATCAGCAGGGCGTTGAGGATGAGGATTTCCAGGGCTACGACAATAATGGCGATGTCACGGATTGCACCACTAATCATAAAAATCTCCTACTATCGGTAGACCGCAGACAGCAGACCGCGCTGGTCGTCGTAGGTTGGGTTCTCCCGGCAAGAGAGCGCCATCTACCAGACCTGCCTGTGCCGGGAGAACCCAACACGCTGCGGTCTACTGACTATAGCTCGAAGGTACGGACAATAAGCAGGGCCAAAAATGCGCCCACAGTTACTTCTATTGTGTGCAGTTGGCCGATACGAAGCAGATCCAATGCAATTGTGCCGCCAATCCACTGGCCCACAATCACCCCGACGCCGGCAGCCGCCAAATAGACAAAGAGATCGCGCAGACTGCGCCCTGTCCACAGGTGAAAAAGGCTGGCGTAGCCAATCGCCAGAAGCACAGCCAGCAGAAGTGTCGGGTTGAGCAGGGCGGCCATTGGGCGGTCTCAGGCAGTGGCGACAAGAATGTCGGAAGAATTCAGGTACTTCTTTTTGTACAAGCGTATTGGACCAGTGAGCGCTGGTTGAGTAGCCGAGTCTTCGAGGCGTATCGAAACCGAGCGAACGGGTGACGAGCCTGATCTTTTCATCCGCTTGGTTTCGACAGGCTCAACATAAAGGTTTCGATACGGCGGGAAACAGCACCCGCATTCCTATGCGACGCCTACTCAACCGGCGCTAGTCCTGTATAGTTGCCTTTTCTCTCGCAATAATCCCCCCGCCCAGGCAGTGGTCGCCGTCGTAGAAGACCGCGCCCTGACCGGGTGTGATGTCGCGCAGGGGCGCGTCAAAGATCACCCGCACATCGCCGTTGGGTTGGGGATAGAGCGTGCAATCCGCGGCTGCACTGCGGTAACGAATTTTGCACTGGCCGCGATAGCCGTCGGCCACGGGGGTGTCCAGCGTCCAGTTGACGCCGGTTGCCAGCAGCTCGCGCTGGCCCAACTCGTCCAGCGTACCCACCACCAGCGCGTTGCGCGCCGAGTCCAGTTCCAGCACGTAAAGCGGCTCGGCCACACCGCCGATGCCCAGCCCCTTGCGCTGGCCGATGGTGTAGTTGGGCAGGCCATTGTGTACGCCCAGCACCTGTCCTGTGCGATCCACAATCTGCCCCGGCTGCATGGCTGCGGGTGCCCAGTCCTGTAAAAAACGGCGATAGTCGTCGTCGGCCAGGAAGCAGAGATCCATCGAGTCGTGCTTGCTGGCGATGGGCAACCCCTGGGCAGCGGCCATCCGCCGTACTTCGGACTTGGGGTAGTCGCCGATGGGAAAGAGGACATCGCGCAGCTCGTCCTGGCCCATTACACTGAGGACGTAGCTCTGATCCTTGCCCGCGTCTACCCCAGCCAGCAGGTACACAGTCCCGTCCGGCTGGCGGCGCAGACGGGCGTAGTGGCCGGTGGCCAAATAGTCCGCGCCCATCCGCCGCGCGTAGTTGAGGAGATAATCGAAACGGATGTGGCGGTTGCAGGCCAGACAGGGGTTGGGTGTCAACCCCGCGGCGTAGCCGTCAATGAAAAAATCCACAACATTCTGTTTGAAGGGCTGCTCCACATTGATCAGATAGAAGGGAATGCCCAACTGATCCGCCACCCGCCGCGCATCGTTGACGCTCTCCAGGCTGCAACATTTGTTGGTGGAGACTTCGCCCGCGCCCACCTCGGCCCACAGACGCATCATCACCCCAATGCAGTTGTAGCCCTGTTCCACGAGCAGAGCCGCGGCCACAGAACTGTCCACGCCGCCGCTCATAGCGACGACGACGGTTGTTTCGTTGGGGGAAAGGGTCTGGTTGCTCACTATTTTAGCTGCTTTTCAATGTTGTTCATCATTTCGACAGTCGAGGACCACTCCACAAAATCAACTGCGTCTCCAAGTTTGCCCTCTTCATACTGGCGGTAGAAGGTATCCGAATCGATGCCATACATCTGTTCAAACGCGAGCAGGTCTGCGCGTAACTGTTCTCGGAGCAGTTTGCCACGCAGAACAGTTGAGTCTTGAACAATTGACATACGCGACCCCCGACAAACCACGCAAACAAACGAATGTCAACGCATTTTACCACACCTGCCGCCTGCCGCCATAGCGATTCCGGGAATGGGAGTGTACTTCAAAAACAAAAGACGCCGGAGGACAAAAGCCCCCGGCGTCTTTGCACGCTGTTTGCGCAGCGATGAAATCCCGGTGGGGATTACATCATGCCGCCCATACCGCCCATATCGCCGCCGCCACCAGCCATCGGCTTCTCAGCCTCTGGGATGTCGGTGACCAGGGCTTCGGTGGTCAGGATCATCGCGGCGATGGAACAGGCATTCTCCACCGCGCTGCGCGTGACCTTCACCGGGTCAATGATACCGGCCAACAGCATATCCACGTAGTCGTTGGCGATCACGTCGTAGCCGGTGGTCTTCTTGCCTTCCAAGTGCAGACCGCGCACCTTTTCGACAACCACTGCGCCATCCAGACCGGCGTTGGTGGCAATCATACGCATGGGTTCTTCCAAAGCGCGGCGCAGGATACGCACACCAGTGCCAGCGTCGCCTTCCAGATGTACACCGTCCAGAGAAGGCACGGCGTTGATCAGAGCCACACCGCCGCCGGGGACAATGCCCTCTTCCACAGCCGCACGGGTGGCGCTCAGAGCATCCTCGACCCGGTGCTTCTTCTCTTTCAGTTCGGTCTCGGTAGCAGCGCCCACGCGGATGATCGCCACGCCACCGGCCAGTTTGGCCAGACGTTCTTGCAACTTTTCCTTGTCGTAGTCGCTGGTGCTGGCTTCAATCTCGGCCCGGATCTCGTTGATACGGCCCTTGATGGCTTCGGTGTCGCCTGCGCCGCCGATGAAGGTGGTGGTGTCTTTGGTGCTGACGATCTTATCGGCCTGGCCCAGATCGGCCAATTGGGTGGTTTCCAGCTTGCGGCCCAGCTCTTCGGTGATCACCTGTCCACCGGTCAGGGTGGCGATGTCGCGCAGCATTGCTTTGCGGCGGTCGCCAAAGCCAGGGGCTTTGATGGCGAGCACATTGAACATACCGCGCAGTTTGTTCAGAACAAGGGTGGCCAGGGCTTCGCCGTCTACATCTTCGGCGATGATGACCATCTCGCGCTTGCCCAACTGCACCAGCTTCTCCAGCACAGGCACGATGTCCTGGGCGCTGCTGATCTTCTTGTCGGTGATCAGAACGTAGGGGTTGTCAATCGAGGCTTCCATGCGTTCGGAATTGGTGACGAAGTAGGGGCTGAGGTAGCCGCGGTCAAGCTGCATACCTTCCACATACTCGGTCTCGAATTGCAGGCCCTTGCTCTCTTCGACGGTAATCACGCCGTCCTTGCCCACCTTGTCCATCACTTCGGCGATCAGATCGCCGATGACTTTGTCGGCGGCGGAGATGCTGGCAACCTGGGAAATCTCGGCCTTGCCCGCAACCGGGGTAGCCATCTCGCGCAGGGCGGCAACAATCGCGTCGCGACCGGCTTCAATGCCCCGCTTCAACAGCATCGGGTTGGCACCAGCGGTGACATTCTTCAGACCTTCGGTCACAATGGCCTGGGCCAGAACCGTGGCAGTGGTGGTGCCATCGCCGGCCACATCGTTGGTCTTGGTGGCGGCTTCTTTGAGAAGCTGGGCACCCATATTTTGGAAAGGATCTTCCAGTTCAATCTCTTTGGCCACAGTCACGCCGTCGTGGGTGACGGTGGGGCTGCCCCATTTTTTGTCCAGGGCCACATTGCGCCCCTTCGGTCCGAGGGTGGTCTTGACCGCATTGGCCAGAACATCAACGCCCTTTTTCAGGGCGCGTCGTGCATCTTCTTGAAAAACGAGCTGCTTTGCCATATCGACAATTTCTCCTTGACGGGTACTCTACGAACGTTTGTGAATCGTACTACGGACCGGCTATGACACCGGCATAGTCAGTGAGACAGTCGGACAGTGACTGACCTACTGACTTACTGACCTACTGGCTTACTTCTCGACAATCGCGAGTACATCATTCTCTTTCAGGATCAGGTATTCCTTCCCTTCGAGTTTGATGGTTGTGCCAGAGTACCTGGCATAGAGCACGATATCACCAACCGACACATCCATGACGATCCGTTTGCCATCTTCGTCGCGTGCGCCAGGGCCGACCGAAATCACATTGGCCTGCTGTGGCTTTTCCTTGGCGGTCTCGGGCAGATAGATACCCGATGACGTTACTTCTTCCTGCTCGATGGGTTTTACGACCATGCGGTCACCCAGAGGTCGCAGATTCATACAGTCATCCTCCTTGAACAAACTCTGTACTGATGTGGAATTGAATAAAACGATTAAAAACTTGTGGGAAACATACCCATTTGACCAGTTGAGTTAGCACTCGCGGTAAGAGAGTGCTAACCCGCAGAACAGTGTACCCTACTTTGGCGCAGATGGCAAGAGCGAATGGGCCAAAAATGATAAGCGTTGTGTTAGAGATTGGGGGAGTGGGGAGGGAGGACTGGGGACTGGGGAGTGGGGACTGGGGACTGGGGAGTGGGAGATTGGGGATTGGGGATTGGGGGATTGCTAAATCGCCAGTCCCCAGTCGCTATTCTCCAGTCGCCAGTCCCCACTCCCCAGTCGCTAATCGCCGTTCGCCAGATACTCCAGCATCTCGCTCTCTTCCTGCACGTAGTCCGTCAGTTGGAAGGCGGCGTAGAGGTCGCGGCTGCGCTCGAAGTAGCCGCGGGCCTGGGCACTGTTCTTCTGCTCCAATGCCACGTGGCCCAGGTTGTGCAGGGTAGCCGCTTTGTCCATCCACGCGCCCCGCTGCTCCGCAAGCGCCAGGTCTTTCTCGTACCATTGCAGGGCTTCTTCAAAATCTTGGCGGGCATAGGCCACCGAGCCGAGATTGTTGTAGCAGGTACTGATCCCGGTTTCGTCGGCGATACGCTGGAAGACGGACAGGGCATTCTGATAGGCCTGGTGGGCATCGCTGTAGCGCTCCATTCCTTCCAGCGCCAGCCCCATATTGTTGTGCGCGCTGGCCGTCAACTGGGAATCATTTAGGCGTAGAGCGATGCGTAGGGCCTTGCGCTGCTGCTCGATGGCTTTTTCGTAGTTGTTCGTACTGAAATAGGCGCTGCCCAGATTGATGTAAGCAGTTGCCAGCGAGCGCTGATCTCCCAACTGGGCCACGGCCTCGAAGGCCAGCCAGAATTGGTCTAGCGCGGGGCGGGACTCGTCCAAGACGCGCAAGGATGTGCCCAGGTCGGTGTGGACATAGGCCATCTCCATCAGCAGGTCCTTCTCATCGAAGATGCGCAACGCCCTCTTCAACCAGTCGCTGGCTGCCTCTACCTCCCCCGTGAAGAAGAGTTGGCGGCCGATATTGGCCAGCAGCCAGGCGAAGTCGCGCAGGTCGCCCAGGGACAGGGCGGCCACCGCGCCCGCGGCCAGCCAGCGCAAAACGCCCGGCGGATGACGCCAGAAGGCGTAATGGGCCAGGATCAGGGCATAATCCCGCACCAGAATCAGGTCGCCCCGCACATGTGGCGAATCCACCACAATTGCGGGCAGCCCCCCTTTTTCCAATGGTTCCCGCACCAGGGCCAGCGCGGGCTGTCGCCAGATGCGCTCAATACGTGTACTCAGCCAATCTGCGCCCAGGTGGATGTTGCCCCACTCCGGGTCAATTTCGCTCCAGCGCTGCAGAGGAATTTCCACGTAGCGCCGGGCATAGCGCAAATAGTAGGTGGCATGGCTGCGGTTCCAATCTTCGCCCAGCATCACCGCGCCCTGGGCCAGGTAACGACGCACCACCGGTTGCACCACAATGCGCCGTGTGAAGTTGTTCTCCTCCACCAGCGCCCGTTGGATCAGGGCTTGCAACGTTTCTTGAAATTCCTCTTGTGTGCCCAAATCGCCCCAGAACAGCTCACCCAGCGCGGTAAAGGAGGCCCCACCGGCCGCGCTCACCAGCCGATCCAACAGCGGCCCCGCCTGCGGCCAAAAGGCGGCGAAGTTTTCCACGGCAAAGGCGGCAATTTCGGGCATACTCAGTGCGTTGTTGAAAGTGGGCAGCTCGGCCAGTGCGCTGTTCAGTTCGTCCCAGACGCCGTAGTCCAGCAGCAGCCCCATAACCAAACGTATACTCAACGCCCGCCCGCCCGTGCGCGCATGGATTTCTTCCACATGGCGCAGCGCGCGCTCTTGTACAGAACGCGGCGCGCGTTGGCGCACAAACTCGACACTTTCGGCCAGCGTGAGACCGCCCAATGGCAGGTGATGTTTCCCCACCAGCCCGACGATTTCCGGGTTGATGTCCCGGTCAATCAGCAGAACGCGCGATCGTCCGCCGGATTCGTGCAGGTGGCCGATGATGTCTACCAGTGTGCGGATTTCGTCGTCGGTGGCACCAGAAAGCTCGTCCAGGATCAACAGGCGGCGGCGGCGGTACAACTGTTCCAGAATGCCGATCCCCCAACGCTCCTTGCTGACACGGGTCAGGGTCGTGCCCAGCACAGTGTCCAGCGTGCGCACAATGTCATAGAGGCGGAAACTGTCGCCGCCCGCCGCACCCACCCAAATCACCCCATCGGGGAAGTGGTGAATGGCGTTCCAGGCCGCGGCTGTGGCCAGAGTGCTCTTGCCGTTGCCCTGCCCGCCGCTGATAGCCAGCGCAGGTTGCCCACCCTCGTCGGTCAGCCAGCCGCGCAGGGTGAGCAGTTCCGCGCTGCGCCCGCTGAAAGCGTTGAGACGATAGACGCCTAAATTGTGACGAATGGTAGGCCCAATGGCCGGGTGTCTGGTGGGCATATATACCTGACAAGGTGACAAGATGAACGGGTGACAAGGTGAAAAAATGTCACTCCGTGGCCGTACGCAGTGTAGAATAGGTTACCGGGTATTGGATAGCGAAAGGACGATCACAGGATAGTCGCTGCGTGCGCTGATCTCATAATTAAGCGCCTGGGCCAGAGCCTGTCCCCCTTCCAACGCGCCCAGGCCAACGCCTCCCTCCGGCGGGGAAAGCAGAATCAGATCCGGGCGGATGCGGCGGGCCAATGGGGCGATATTCACTGGGTTCACCGTTTCCAGATAGTCAACTTTTTCGATCAGCCCTTCGCGCACGGCCAACGGATTGGGCGATGGGTCGCTGACCACCACATGAATATCCGGGTTTTTTTGAAGCTGGCGCAGGGTTGCCGCGCCAATCGTTCCTGCTCCGATCAACCAGATACGCATCTGCTTCCTCCTTCTGGGTGGCAAAAGTGATTTATATCCAACCGACTGCATCTAACAGGGCAAAAAAGAGCAGAAGAATGCCAGCGCAAGTCAACCCAACAATCAAACCGGAACGGATCGCATCCTTGCTTTCCACGGCACCCGTCGCTGCAATGAGGGTCATACGGGCCGAGCCGCTGGGCAGGGTGAAAGAGAGGGCCACAGCAAAAATTGTCGGGATGACCAGGCGGGTCGGGTCGGCCCCCGTGACCTGGGCCAGCGTAATCAACACAGGTGTCAGGATTGCACCCAATGGCACATTGTTGATGAATTGGGTGATGACAAAGGCCAGAAGGATGAGTACAGCCAGAGCCAGGACGTAGGGCATCTGTTCCAGGGTGGGGCCAAGGATTCTGGCAAACCAGAGGCTGGCACCGGTCTTGGTCAGCGCATCGCCCAGGGTCAGCCCGGCACCGATGACAAAAAAGATACCCCAATTGACACCCCGCAGATCATTCCAGTTGACGATCTCTTCCAGAGAGAGCAGCGCCACCGCGCCGATAGCAACCACCGCGCTGCTGAGCAGGGTGGGCGGCAGACCAAAGAGTGTTTCGAGAGATGCACCGGCCACCCAAAGGGTGATGGAGAGCAGGAGAACGACGACAATTTCGCGCTCTGGGTTGCTCAGTCGCCCCAGCCGGTCAATTTCCTGGGCGGCTGGTGTGGTGTCTATGATCAGCCGGGGCAGCTGGAAGATACGGGGCAACAGCAGCCAGCTCACTGGCAGCAGGAGCAGAAAAACGGGCAGGCCGTATTTCATCCAATCAATGAAGCCAAAATGGACGCCCTGGGCCAGTAGGCCGCTGGCAATGGCATTCTCCCCGCTACCCATAATAGTGGCGAGGCCGCCGAGACTGGAGCTATGGGCAATTGCCAGCAACAGTACAATCAGTGCCTTGCGTCCGTCCTCCGGGCGGGGGAACTGTTGGGCAATGGTGATGGCAACGGGGATCAGCACAGCCGCGGTGGCGGTGTTCAGCACAAACATGCTCAGCCCGCCGGTGATCAGCATCAGCCCCAGCAGCAGGAGATCGAAACGGCCCCGGCTGAGCAGAATGGCGTAGAGGGCCAGGCGGCGAGTCAGGCCGTGCTTGCGCAGCGCCTCGGCCAGAAAGAGGCTGCCCAGGATCAAGAAGACCACCGGTGTGCCAAAAGGGGCAAAAGCCCCGTTGACAGTGTCAATGTTCAGCATGATCTGCATCACCGGCACCAGCAGCGCAGCAATGGGCAGCGGGGCAGGCTCCAAGGCCAGAATTGTGCCGGTGAAGACAAAAAGGGCCAGTGCGCGGTGGCCGACTTCGCTCAATCCCTCCGGCGTGGGCAGAATCAGCACCAGCCCGGTCAACCCCAGGACAACCAACAGTTTGCGCAGGTCAAAGACTTTACGCACGCCCGCTTGCAAGGGCCTCTGCAACACCTCCAACGGCGTCACCCGGCGCTGGATGCGCCGCTTGCTGGCGACTGTGCGGGTGGCGGCCCGGGCGCGCATGGCCTGCTCGTCCCGGAGCGGGGCAACCAGCGGAGAGAGATGATCCGGCCGCGCGTCACCGGGCTGTGGCGCGCCCTGCCGTCGCTGTTCCCCCAGCGTTACCCTACGGGGGAGGGCCGATTTGAGTCGCGAGCGTTGATAGGCCATAAGATAAAAGATTGGGTGATTGGGTGATTGGTTGACTGGTTCATTGGTTGATTGGGTGTATGCACGTCAACCAATCAACCAATGAACCAATCAACCAATCAACTTTATGGACAAAGACCCAACCCTTCCAGCGCGGGCCGGGTTTCGGGATCGATCTCCAGGGATTTGAGCAGCCAGACACGGGCTTTGGCGCATTCTTCGGGCTTTTTGTAGATGTAGGCCAACCCCAGCGAGTAATAATACTCGATGCGCGACTCGTCGCCCAGAATGGAGACAGCCTTTTCCAGCGTCGGTGCGGCCTCTTCGTAGTTGCGCCGGGCATAATAGGCCATGCCCAGATGGGCCAGGGCGGGGCCATATTCGCCGTCCAGTTCCACCGCTTTGCGCAGTTCGCGCTGGGCTTGCAGCGTGTCGCCGCTCAGATAAAGCCCCCAGCCCAGCGCGTCCAGCGTCACGGCGGTGGATGCCACATCCACCGCGGCGTTGTAGCTGGCGATGGCGTTCTCCCAGTCGTTGAGCGCCTGGTATTGGCGGCCCAGTTCGATGAACAGGTCTGGCTGGTTGGGTGCGATGGCGATGGCCTGGCGGAAAATGGCGATGGCCCGCTCGTAGTCGCCCTGCAATTCGTAGAGGACGGCCTGGTTGCGCAGGGCCAGCACATGTCTGGGGTCAATGGCCAGGGCCTGGTCTATGTAGACCTGGGCGCGCGGCCAGTTGCCCACATCGCTGTAGATTTCGCCCAGAATGGCCAGCGTCGTCGGGTTTTCCGGTTGCAAGTCGAGCGCGTCAAAGGCGGCGTTGATGGCTTCTTCGTACTTGCCCTGCCAGTCCAGCGTGCGCGCATAGATGTTGAGGCCGGCCACGTCTTCCGGGTTGACCGCCACAGCCTGGGCCGCCAGTTGATTGGCCTGGGCGATACGCCGATCCGTCATATAAATCTCGGCCTGGGCCACCAGCGGGTCCGCATTCTCCGGCTCCAGTTGGGCCGCCCGTTGGTAGGCGGCGATGGCCGCCGGGTAATTGCCAACCTCCCGCTGGATTTCGGCCTCGGCCTGCCAGGAGAGCGCGCTGCGCGTGGGGATGGGTGTGGCTTGTAGCTGCTGGTTGACCAACCACTCCGGTTGGCGGGCATAGAGATAGGAGCCGATGAAGCCCAACAGGGCGATCCACCAGAACCAGTTACGATTTTTGCGGCGGCGGGGTGTGTAGTCGCGGTCGAGATACATAAGGGGATTATATCATAGGGGAAGGGAGGAAGGGAGGAAGGGAGGAAGGGAGGAAGGGAGGAAGGGAGGAAGGGAGGAAGGGAGGAAGTGGCAAGTGGCAGGTCAATGTCATTAAGTTAAGGATTTGGTTCTCGCAAACCAGGCCATTCTACTCGAAAACTAGGCCATTCTATCGGATAAATTGACCCAAAACTGGTTCAAAATATCCATCTTCGGTTATTTTCGAGGCTTTCACAACCTCGTCAAAACC
>CAMDEX010000166.1 GCA_945897075.1 Litorilinea aerophila | reverse complement strand
CAAGTCGTTGCGCAGGCTCACCCGCAAGCAGTCGCCGGCGTGGACGCGCAGGATCAGCGGTTGGATGGCGTCGCCCTGCAAGCCGATGGAGACGGCTGGCTGCCCGTCGCCGGCGCGGGCGGCCCGGTTTTGCGCTTCCTCAGCCCGCACGCGGGCCACATCTTCGGCCAGCGCATACATCCGTCCTTGCGGGTCGTAGTCCAGATAGCGGTTGAGGGTAATTTCCACCTCCAGGCTGATCAGAGCGAAGGCGCGCACCGGCGCATCTGCTGGGCAGGGAGTGGCGGGGGTGACACTCTCGGCGTCGCTGGCCGGGGCGAGGATCAGCCCCTCATCCGCGGCGTGGCCGCTGGGGTGGGTGTGGTCGTCGTGCTGATGCGCGCTACTGAACCCGGGGAGAGGATCGCTCGTATCCGCCGAACTTAGCAGCGGGAGGAAGATGCGAGGCGTAGGAGCGGCTGCGAGAATGGCGGGCTGCGCAGCCTTGGCGTGGCTGCTCAACCCGCCATACTGTACAATCTGCCAGAAGCTGGTCAGGGCCAACCCCATCAGCAATGCGCCCGTGAAAAATAGTCCCAACGGCTTGCGATACATAGCGCCCTCTGGGGATGCAAGAAAAATGCGTGTGATACTCGTCGCTATTTCCAGAGCGTCAGGATAATTGTCATCACAATTTGAATGACCAGGTAGCAGCCATTGTTGATCAGCCAAAGACCCCACGGCCACTTGGCAAAGGCGGCGGGCCAACTGCTCAGCGTTGCCGCAAAGCCTGCCCACACAAGGATGCCCAGCAGAATGCCGTCGCCCAGGCTGCTGATGGCAAGCAGACTGAGCAGGAGGGCAAGCACAAGCGCATTGACGAGAAAGCCGATGAGCCACACACCCATCGGCATCAGCGGGTTGGCGGGCTGCATCGGATCGAGCTTCGGATTGTCGGCGAAGGGTCTGCCATAGCCTTTCACCAGAGCAGTCCAACGTCTTCCGAAAAGAGGTGGCAAATACCAGACGAACCCGATAACCATAGCCGCCACAGCCGCCACGACGACGGCCAGCCAATTGAGTTGAGAGAGTGGAGCAAGCATTGAATCCTCCTGTGTCTTTGTGTGTCAATTCTTTGACATGAAGGGTGAAACGTGAGACGGATCGAGCGCATCTCACGTTTCACGTTTTACGCTATCCCTTCGGCTCTACGACAATCGTGCCTTCCATCCCCATTTCGTGATGGATGCCGCACAGATAGGTGTAGGTGCCCGGCTCGGTGAATGTCAGCGCCCAGGACAGCCCATTGACACCGATAGGCCCGATGTCCGCCGAATTGAAGTATTGGGCCGGGTCGTAGACAGGCGACGGGCGCATGGGAACGAAGACTTCCGGGTTGAGAATCAGCATCGGCGGGCCGCCCTCGACCATCTGGGGTAGTACAATTTCTGGCCCAGGCGGCGCATCGTCAAAGGTGACGGCGTGGATTTCGGTGGAGGTCCAGACGATCGTATCACCGGCTTTGATAGTCAGTTCTTTGGGCAGGAAATCGTAGGCCTGGGCGCGGAAGTCGCCAGTCAGGGCATTGAGTCCACCCGCCCGTACAAACCAGATGGTGCTGCCGTCGGCGGCGGGCATACTCACAGGCAGGCTGCCCTGCTGCCGGGCCGCTTCAACCTGGGCTTCGTAGGCGGCCAACTCAACCGCGGCCTGGGCATCAATCGCGGCCTGATCGGGCGCGTCGGTGTATGTGTTCTCGTGGACGTGGACAGTGGCCGTGTGCCAGGGGTGGAAGAGACAGTGAACGGTATAAGTGCCCGGTGTCGTAAAAACGACGGAAAAATGATCATTGGGTGGCGCGCCTGGGGCAGCCGGTTCATAGGAAAGCAGACCGGAACCGACAAAATTGTGGCCGTCGTGGCTCTCCACCGGAGCGCCCGGCATGCGGGAAGGGAAGCCCGCCATCGGGTTGATCATTGCCCCCTTTGTGGGGTCCGCAGCGTCCACGGGAATCACCACTGCCGGCATCTCGGCGTCACCGAGCAGAGCGAGGATGTGGAAATCGTCGCTGCCCAGTTTCCAGGTGACGGTGTCGCCTACCCGGATGTCCAGAGTGGAGGGCAGGAAGGCCTGCACAGTTGTGGTGTCCTGACCACCAGCGGCCCAGGCGAAGATTTCGCGAGGTTCGTGGGCCATCATCGCTTCGGGGGTGGCCGTCACAACGACTTCGACTTCTTTGGGCACTTCGACGGTGACGGGCACTTCCCGGGTCACTTCCATGACAACCGGTGTGGGGGTCATCATCTGACACGCGCTGAGGAATAGTAGAGCGAATGCAAACACAAAGAAAAAACGAACTTGCCTGAACATATCTGCCTCCTGAAAAGTAATGCGTTCCTATACGAGTTGTGAAACGCTGAGGACAGAATACGACTGAGAATTGCTCACTTTCCAGTCCAAAAAGTGTTCACTTTGCAAAAACCCGAAAGCCCAGGTTGCCAAAGCAGTAGATCACATATTGGGCGATCTGTGCTTCCGGGTACTCCCGGCGCAGGCCCTCGACATAGCCCGCAATCTGCACACTGTCTTCGGGTTGTAGTGCAAAGGCGTCTATGGGGGTGTTGAGTTTGCGCCACTCGGCGTTGGAATAGTATTTGAACTCAATCACCCAACGCAGCCCGGCGAACTGCTCGTGATACTTGCCGACGAATTCGAGATCGCTTTTCCCCGAAGGATAGGATCGCTCCACATTCCAGGTGAACCACTTGGAGAGATAGCGGCTGCACAGTTCAAAGAAGGTGCTGCGGTAGAAATTTTCGTTCACTTTCGCAAAAATGGCTTCGGGAAACTGTCCAATGTACTCGCGCCAATAGCCGGCAAAGAGTGTTTCCAGGTTCGGACGGTTGACAAAGGCTTGCATCAACTCCGAATAGCGCGTCGAGACATCAATCTGGTGCAACTCATTGAAGTATTCGATAAAGATTTGGCGGATGTTGAGGTTGGGCAGACGCAGGAAGAAGTTGTCCTGTTGCGTCAACATACCCAAATAAAAGAAGGAGATGGGATAGAAACCGGGTTGGAAGAACGGGGTGGTGTTGAATTTGCTGATGAGAAAATTTTTGTCATAAGCAATGCGGTTTTCGCTGGTCAACTGGGTGACAAAGGCTTCCGTATCCCCCGCCTGGGCGCTGGTCAACCGGCGCACCCAGCTCAGATCGGTGCGCAAGTTCAAATCGGTCAGATATTCGGGCATCTCTTTGTGAATCGTGAGGTGGTCAAGAAAGTACATCAAAATGGTGGAATTGTAGAGCGCCTCGCCTTGCGGGTTGACAAAGTGATAGCCATTGTAATGATTCTTGATGACCGTATCTACTTCCGGGCGCGTCGTCGGGTCGAGGGCGTAATCCGCATAGACTTCATCCAACAACTGATCGACTTCGGCCTGGGTAAAGCCTACCATCGCTTCAAATTCAGGGCGCAGGGTGATGATCGAGGCGACATTAAAGCCGGACGCCAGTTCATCAATCAAAATAGGCAGCACACCAGTGATAAAAACGTTGGCAATCGCCCCCGTTTCCCGCCCCTCCTTCAGCGTTTTGAAGAACGACTTGAAAAAGCTATCCTCGGCGACCAGTTGTTGGTAGAGCAGATCCTTATGCCCGGTCACCAGCTGGTTGGCAAAGTTGTCATACTCGTCAATGATCACATAAAACTTGGGTAGTCCGTATAACCCAACCGCGTTCAACACGATGCTTACGTTGTCCGCGACAGGCGCTTGCTGATCGAGTTCGGGTAATAGGTCTAGCAGTGGCGCGTATTGATGGCGCAAGCCATTGAGGATGAAATTGCACTGGCGCTTGAAGCTCTTCTCAATCTCCTCAATCGTCGGCCCAGTGGCAATCGTGGAAAAGTTTAGATAGAGAATGAGATACTGATTTTGCTGGCCGGTTGGCTGTTGACCAATCCAGGTATGCCCAAACAGTTCGTCAAACTGCCCGGCCGCGTTGCGGTCATAGTAGTAGCGCAAAATCGAACAGAGCAGCGACTTGCCAAAGCGCCGCGGGCGTAGAAAGACCGGATTGCGCACTCTTTCTAGTTTGGCAATATAAGCCGTTTTGTCCACAAAGTAGCCGTGATCACGCACAATGGCGGCATAGTTGGCTTCGCTATACAAGACCCGCTTTTTCATAGAATTTCCTTCCGCACTGTAGCTATCCCACACAACAATCTGGCTGCTCACCGCCATAATACCACAGCTTGCCCCAGCCCACACGCCCGTAACGCAAGCTGCCAGCTTGCGACAAGAGCGGGCTAACAGCCCGCGTTACGTTAACACCCGCGACACGCCCGTAACGCAAGCTGTCAGCTTGCCGCCAGAGCGGGCGAACAGCCCGCGTCACATTTGTAACGCGGGCTGTCAGCTTGCGACAAGAGCGGGCTAACAGCCCGCGTTACGCGGCGGCGAAGACGAGCAGCGCGGAAACCAGCGCCACCGCCACATCTGTCACAATGGCGCGGTTGCGGTAGGCGGGGGTGGGGTAGGGGAGAAGGAGGAGGGGCAAAGCGACCAATCCGGCTTGCTTTCCCAGCCAGAGGAAAAGGAGAAAGAGGAGGGTGCGCACGCCGATACGCGGCCAGCGGCGGGCCACTACTTCCAAGCGGTAATCGGGCGTGGAATGGCTCAAAACCCGTTCGGAGATGTACCAGACAACTGTACAGAAAAACAGCCCGATCAGAAAGGCTGTCCAATCGGTTGAAAGGAGGAAGGGGGCGATACTCTGTTCCGCAGCAGGATTGGCGTGAACCCAAAAGGCCACGCCAATCAGAGAGAGGAGGTGGAGAAACTGGTCAAAGATGTAGGGGCCGTTGATCCACTGCGGGCGCGCGCGACTCAACCAATTCTTGAAAGAGTCAATCAGATAGTGGATGGCGGCCAGCAGCAGCAGATAGCGCCAGAGCGTAGGCAGGGCTGGCCCGGCCAGAATAATCAGCATCGCCAAATGGACGCTTACGTGCAGAGACAGCCCCCACCAGGTGCGCTTGACGCTCACCAGCCAGTCGGTCTGCAGGGGGTAGTCTGCAATCAAATGGGAAAGCACGAACATCCAGAAAATGGCAATCATACGGGTTCGGAGATGAAGGGAAGATGAAAAATTGTGGGTATAGGAGGAGATGGTGGGATGCTGGGGTGATGCACTCGCCCTCACTATCCCATCATCCCGCCATCAGCCTCTTGTGCGCGGCCCGCATACAGCTATTCATCACCACATCCAGCCCGGCATTGCGGGCCAGCAGGCCAGCCTCTTCGTTGACCACACCTTCCTGCATCCAGACGCAGTTGGCCCCGATGCGGATGGCCTGCTCCACAATCGGCAGCACTTCCTCGCTGGGCCGGAAAATCTGCACCACATCCACCTGCTCCGGCACGGCCAAGAGGTCGGGATAGGCTTTCTCCCCCAGCGCCTCGTCCAAATGGGGGTTGACCGGGAGAATCCGGTAGCCCTGGTTTTGCAAATAGGCGGGCACCGCATATCCGGGGCGTTCCGGGCTGGACGAGAGACCGACGACCGCGACAGTTTTGGCGCTGGTCAAAATACGGCGCAACTGTTCGTCACTGTTCTTAATCCCTTCGGCCCCGGTCTGAATCGGATTGACCGCTGCCTCGAAGTTCAGGGGCAGGTCGGCCTGAAAACAGGTGACGCCGGGGCGGGAAAAGAGGCGCAGATCGCCCCGGTGTTTATTTACGATTATATTATAACTAATCTCCAACCCCAAACCGGTACCCTTGCCCGGTTCTTTGGTGGTAAAAAAGGCGTCAAAGACCCGGCCCTGAATCTCCGGCGGGATGCCCGGCCCGTTGTCCTGCACCCGCACAGTGACCCACTCCCCCCGCCGCTCGGTCTGGATGGTGATGGTGGGGTTCTCCCGGCCCGCCAGCGCATCGGCCGCGTTGTCCAGCAGATTGGTCCAGACCTGGTTGAGTTCGCTGCCGTAGCCCTGGATTTTGGGCAGGTTCGCCGCGTAGTCGCGCACGACGGTTATCTGTTTGAGCTTGCTGCGCAAAATCAGCAGTGTGTTGTCCAGCCCCTCGTGGAGGTCCACGGCCTGCACCGGGGCCTGATCCAGATAGGAGTAGGCTTTGAGCGCCTTGACGATCTCCGAGATGCGCCCCGCGCCCTGGCCGATCTCCGCCAATAGATTGTAGACATCGTAGCTGGCGCTGAGCCAGGCCACGACTGCGGGCAGATCGTCCGGGGCAAACTGCTCGGCAAAGGCGGCCAGCCCGGCCACGTCGTAGCCCAGATTGACCAGCGCCGGGGCCAGCTCCCAGGCGTCAGGCGCGCCCCGCTCGTCCAGCCACTCCTCCAGCGCGTATTCGCGGTCACTGCGTGTGATTGCGTCCAGATCGGCCTGGGGTTTGCCCGCCGCGGCCCGTGTCTGCTCGGTCAGCCCATTCATCACTGCCTGTTGTTCGGCGGACAAACCCAAGCTGCCCAAGCCGGCCTGGGCCTGGCCGAAGGCAGCGATGGCGTCTTCCAATTGGTCCGCGCCCCGGCGCACCGCGGCTGCCGGGTTGTTGAGTTCGTGGGCCACCCCCGCGGTGAGCGTGCCCAACTGGGCCATCTTCTCGCTCTGGCGCAGCGCCGAGTTGGTCATACGCAGCCGCTCGACGACAGTACGCATCAACACTTGGGAGGCAGTGGGGCTGGTGGCGAGGAGTGCGTCGAACTGTTTTTGGCCGATGGCGAGCAGACGGCTCTCTGTGCGCGCGCGTACCGAGGCGATGCGCGGCCCCGCTTCCAGCAGCGCAATCTCGCCGATCACATCGCCGTTGCGCCGCACGGCCAGCAGCACAGGCCGGTTGGCCGAGCTTTTGATGATCTCGACTTCGCCCATCTCTATGACGTAGGCTTTGTCGCCAATCGTGCCCTCGGCGAAAAGCTCCTGGCCGGGCGCGAGATTCACCTCCTCTACCATCTGGCAGAGGCGTTCCAAATCCGCTTCGGGCAGACCGGAAAAAAGGGGGACTTTGCGTAGAAATTCGTACATCACCCACTCCTCTACAAGTTTTAACCACAAAGACACAAAGACACGAAGAAAGCAAGAATTCTTCTTTGTGTCTTTGTGCCTTTGTGGTTCAGAATCAGACAGTCTTAAGGTATTGATGCACCTGACTCACAGCGTTGGCACCCTCTCCAACGGCAGAGGCCACCCGCCGCACCGCGCTCTGGCGGATGTCACCGGCGGCGAAGATGCCCGGCACGCTGGTTTCCAGGGGGAAGGGGTCGCGTTTGAGACGCCAGCCTTCCGGCTTCTTGCCATCGGCTACGAGTTCCTGGCCGGTGGGGATGAATCCCGCGCTGTTGCGCGCCACCAGTCCGGCCACCATCCCGGAGTGGGGGACTGCGCCGATAAAGAGAAAGAGTGCGCCTGCCGGAACGGTTTCGCTGATTTCCGCCTCGTCCTGGCTGCTGGAAAGGGTGAGCGCTTCCAACCGCTCGCTGCCGTGGGCCGCTGTCACCTGGGCGCGGGTACGCACGTCGATGTTGGGTGTGGCCGCGATCTGCTCGATCAAATATTGCGACATACTGGCCTGCAAGCCCTCGCCGCGCACCAGCATTGTCACCTGGCTGGCAAAGCGGGAAAAGAACATCGCACCCTGGCCCGCGGAGTTGGCCCCACCCACCACAAAGACGTGCTGGCCGCTGTAGTTGACCGCTTCTGTCAAAGCCGCGCCGTAGTAGACGCCCGCGCCGGTCAGCCTTTCGATGCCGGGCGCGTCCAGCCGTTTTACCGTGACACCCGTAGCGATAATTATCGCCTTTGTGCCGATTTCTGTGCCGTCGCCGAGGGTGACGTAGCGGTAGGGATCTTCGGCGCGGATGCTGACAACCGCTTGGGCGGTCAGAATTTCCGTGCCCAGACGGATGGCCTGGGAGGTGGCCCGATGCGCCAGGTCCGCGCCGGAGATGCCGTTGGGAAAGCCCAGATAGTTTTCGATGCGCGAACTGGTGCCCGCCTGACCGCCGGTGGCTTCTTTGTCAATCATCAGCGTATGTAGCCCTTCGGACGCGCCGTAGACCGCCGCGCCCAGACCCGCGGGTCCCGCGCCCACAATTACCAGATCGTAGAAGGGTTGGGTGGCCTGGGTGCGCAGACCGACCTTTTCGGCCAGGACGCGCAGTTCCGGTTCGATGAGGGTGGAGCCATCCGGGAAGAAGACGACGGGCAAGCGGTGTTCGCCGTTGTTGACCCGGTCTACGGTCTGGCGCGCCGTCTCGTCGTGTTCGATGTCCTGCCAGAGATAGGGGATGCGGTTGCGCGCCAGGAAGTCCTTGACGTCGTGGCTGCGCGGCGACCAGAGCGTGCCCGCCACGCGGATGCCGTCGAAGCTGGGCGGGGTGGTGCGCAGCCAGTCGCCGAGCAGATCGTCCAGCACCGGGTAGAGGTTCTGCTCCGGCGGGTCCCAGGGTTTCATCAGGTAATAGTCCAGCCCCACCGCGTTGATGCTGTCAATCGCGGCCTGGGTGTCGGCGTAGGCGGTGAGCAAGACTTTGCGCGCGTCGGGGTAAAATTTGCGCGCCTGGGCCAGAAAGTCGGTGCCGGTCATGTCCGGCATGCGCTGGTCGGCCAAAAAGAGCGCGATCTGGTCGCCGCGCTGCTGCAACTGACGCACAGCCTCCAGCGCCTCTGTGCCGGAGCCGGCTTTGACAATGCGGTAGTCACCGCGGAAATGACGGCGCAAGTCCCGTTCGACAGCATTGAGAACCTGGGGTTCGTCGTCCACAGTCAGAAGAATCGGTTTCGCCATGAAAACTCCAATGGAAGAATGGAACGCGGATCACGCGGATTGGGCGGATGAAAAAGCGGATAAGAAAAAATGGACACGGATACGGAATGGAACGCGGATAACGCGGATTGGGCAGATAAAAAGCGGATAGGAAGAAAACAGACATGGATGCAGATAAATCCGTAAATTCTGTAATCCGTCTTTTATCCGCTTGATCCGCGCAATCCGCGTTCTATTCTTCTTCTACCTGCCCAATTCGGCGTTGGCGTGGCTGCGGAAGGCTGCGGCCAGATCGCCGTCGGTGAAGTCGGCGGCGATGGCCGCGACGATAGCCCGTGCCGCCTCCCGCTGATCCGCGGCGGCTTCCCGTTCGCCCAAAGCGTCCAGGCTGCGGGCGGCGTGGACGCGGGCCTGCCAGATCGTCGGGCGCATTCCCAGCGGCTCGGCGCAAGCGACCGCCCGCCCAAAGGCCTCCACCGCCTGGCTGTGTTGATTGGCGTAGACTAGCACCCGCCCCGAAGTCATCTCGACCAGCGGGTAGAGATAGCGCATCTGCCGCTCCTCCACATAGACTTTGGCCTCGTCCGCCAGCTTTCTGGCTCTGCTCTCGTCGCCCGCCTGGGCCGCCAACAGGGCCAACCCGGCCAGATAGCGGGGATGTTCGAGCTTCATAAACATGGACGGCGTGTTGATTCCCTTTTGGAACATCTCCTCCGCCATTTTGGGATCCGCAATTGTCAGCGCGCACCAGCCCATATCCGCCCAGGGGACGCCGCCACCGGAAGCGCTGGCCGGGTTTTCCAACAGCGTCAGCGCGTGGTGGTGGAATTTGTGGACCTGTTCGGTAAACTGCCCGGTGATTTCCAAGTAGACCGACCCCAGCGCGCCCAAAGGCTGCACCACCATAAAGGGCAGATATTCTTCCAGGGGCGTGGCCGCGGAGAGCGAACTTTGCTGGTAGCGGAGGGCCGTCTCGTAGCGCCCCTGCCAGCGGGCAATCTCCCCGCGCAGCCAATAGCCGTAAATGAGACTGTAGACCGCACTGATGCGCTCGGCGATTTCCAACCCTTGCGCCAGAGATGCCTCGGCCGCGGCCAGATCGCCCTGACGAATCTGATAAAAAGGGATGGAGAAGGTGAGAAAAGAGGCTTCGTGCAGCCGATCCCCGATCTCGCGGGTCAGGGGCAGCCCCTCTTGCGCCTTTGCCCACGACTCATCGAAACGGGCCATATACATCAGGCTGCTGGCTACGTGCTCTGTGCCCATTGTCATAAACTCTTTGGAGCCGAGATTTTGCCCCACCTCCACCAGATGGCCCATGTGCTTGATCACACTGTCAAAATCGGCCATCGCCGTACACATCATACAGCGGATCATACTGCTTTCGGCCGCGCCTGATTGATCGCTGATGCCCTGGGCAAGCTGGTCGGCGCGCACCAGATAGGCTTCCGCCTGGCTGAACTGACCCATCTTCAGCCCCACCACACCGGCCAGTTTGTTGAGCGCGGATACTTGCATTCCGCAGTCAGTGCGTTCCGTGGCCAGGTGCAGCATCGCCTGAAAGGTCGCCATCGCTTCGGGAATCTGATTGGTATTGTTCTGCGTAGTGCCCAGCCCCTCGTAGGCGCGGCGCACATACGTCCAATCCTCCACCGACGCGCGCAGATCGACGGCCTGCTGAAAGAAGCCCGTCGCCTCGGCGGAGGCGTAGGCTTTGGCCGCCTGTTCCCCCGCCACCACCAGATGGGGCAGGGCCTGGGCAGGTTGACGGGCCTCCAAAAAGTGGCGGGCGATCTCCCCGGCGCGCTCCGGGCTGTGGGCGGTCATGGCTTGCGCTGCCTTCAGGTGTACTTCGCGCCGCCGGCTGAGGAGCATCGAATTGTAGGCCGCTTCCTGGCTCAGGACGTGCTTGAAGCTGTAGATGCGCCTCGGCTGACGGCTCTTTTCGCGCACCAAATCTTTGCGCACCAGATCGGCCAGATGTTCTTCGATCCCATCGGGCCGGTCAAAGAGCGCGGCGAGGGTGGCGAAGTCAAATTCCCGCCCGATGACCGAGGCCACCTGGGCCACACCGCGCGTGGCGTCGTCCAGCCGGTCTAAGCGGGCGCTGATCACGCCGTTGAGGGTGTCGGGCACGGCGATATTGACGATCTCTTTCGTGGCCCGCCAGTGGCTGTTCTCGCGCACCACCAGTTGGGCGTCCAGCAACGAGCGGATGACCTCCTCGACAAAGAAGGGGTTGCCCTCGGATTTGTCCAGAATCAACTGGCGCACCTTCTCCGGCAGGTCTTCCACATGCAGCAGATTGCCCACCAGTTGGCGGGCGTGTTGCTGGTCCAGCGGTTGCAGGGAGATGGGGCTGTAGCGGTGGCTGAAGTCGCGCTGGGCCGTCTCGTGCAGCCGCCACGAGGGTTCCTGGCGGCGCGGGCGGAAGGCAAGAACGATGAGCAGAGCCGCCCGGTCGGTCAGCGGCAGCAGGCTCTCCAGCAGTTCCAGCGACGAGGGGTCAATCCAGTGTAGGTCGTCGAAAAAGAGAACCAGCGGCGCATCCCCGGCCAGCCGCTCGAAATAACTCGCTACGTGGGCAAAGGTCATCCCGCGCAGTTGGGGCGGCTCCAAAAAGCGCAGCCGCTCGCCGTCCAGCCCCGCCACTTCCAGCCCCAGCACAGAGGCCAGGAAGGGCGCCACTTCGTCGGCATTCTGCGGAAAGAGCGCGGCCACCTGGCGTTTGAGTTGGCCGTAGTTGGCGTCGTCGTCGCGGTCAGGCTGGACGCCCAGGCAGTTGTTCAAAATATCCACAAAGGGGGCATAGGGAGCGGCGGTTTCGTAGGAGAGCGAACGCCCTTCCAGCCATTGCAACCGGTTGTCCGCGCTGGCCGCCAACTCATCGCGCAGTTCGGCCACCAGCCGGGATTTGCCCAGCCCGGCCTCGCCCATCACCGAGACGATCTGCCCGCGGCCATCCTGCACGGCTGCGAGCGCGGCGCGCAGTTGGGCGGTTTCCTGCTCCCGCCCCACCAGTTCGGAACGCAGACCGGTGATGCCGCGCAGACTGCCCGGCTGCGCTTTGGCGCGCAACACCCGCCAGGCGCGCACAGGCTCTGCTTTGCCTTTGACTTCCACAGCTTCCAGCGTCTCCATCTCGAAGAGGGGCGCAATCAGTTTGTGGGTGGCTTCGGCAATCTGAATGCTGCCGGGCTGCGCGGTCTGCTCCATACGCGCGGCCAGATTGATGGCATCGCCCAGCGCGGTATATTCCATGCGCATATCGGAGCCGACCGCGCCGACGACGACCAGCCCGGTGTTGATACCCACGCGCACGTCGAGTGCGAGTTGCGAGTTGCGGGTTGCCAGCCGCGAGCGGCGGAAACTCTCGACAATTTCCAGCCCGGCCAGCACAGCCCGCTGGGGATCGTCCTCGTGGGCGATGGGAGCGCCGAAGAAGGCCAGAATGCCATCACCCATCAGCCGGGCCACTGTGCCCTCGTATTTGTAGATCGGCGGAATCATCTGCTCGAAAGCCTCGTTGATAATCTCGGCCCATTCTTCCGGGTCCATGCCAGAAGCGGCCGCGGTGGAGCCTTTGACATCGCAGAAAAGCATTGTCACGACGCGGCGCTCGCCCTCCATCCCACCGCCGGTGCGGGCCGATTCCAGCTTGGCCAGCAGCTCTTTGGGGATGAACTGTTGCAGCCTACTTTCGGCGGGCGGGGGTTTGACGACTGGTGGAGGCGGGGCAACCGGCGCAGGCGCAGCAGGCAGAGCCGCCCCCATCTGGTGGCCGCAGTTGAAACAGAATTTGGCGGCTGCCGGTAGATTTGTGCCACAGTTGGGGCAGTTCACGGCCAGCGCGTGGCCGCAGTTAAAGCAAAACTTTGCCCCATCGGGATTGGTGGTGGCGCAGTGTGGACAATTCATTCGCTTTCTCCTGTCGCAAAGTCAGCAGTGGCAATCTGAGCATTAAATCAGTAGACCGCAGACGGCAGACTGCTCATCCGCTCTGCGCATAGAATAGACGGGTGGGCTGTTCACATTCCAGACCAGATTCTGTCCACTCTCTGTTCAAAACGGGCGCTGATGGGAACAGTATACACCCGCGCCAGAAGCAGAGCAAAGGGCTTTGCGGAGCTTACCGCACCTGTCCATTTGTGATGCGCCCCAAGCGGATTTCCTGCCCGTCCACCGACAGGGTGAGCAATCCGTCACCGCGGAAGGGAATGTCCACATCGCCGCGCACAAAATCACCCGCCTGCCACGCAGCCGTGGGAAAGCCCGCGCCGGCCAGGGGCGCGCTGATCTCTTCTTCCCCCAAAGAGAGGGTAAAGGCGAGATCGCTCGGCCACTGCGCGGGGAGTTGGGCCGGGGTCTGCCAGTAGAGGGTGACGTGCAGCAACTCCCCCAATGCCAGCGGCCGTGCCGGGTCGTGGGCAAATCCCTTTGCGTAGGCGTCGAAACCCGCCAGAACGACTGGGCCGATGGATTCGTCCAGCCGGGTACGCATGGGCACAATTGTTGTGGGCAGGGGGTGGGCCGGGCGGGAAATGGTGACCGCGCCCAATGGCAGCGCGTCGCCATCGCCCACCGCCAGCCGCTCTCCCGTCTCGGCGTCGTAGAGGGCCAGAATCAGCCGGTGGTCAACCGGCGGCGCGCCCGGCGGCGCGTAGACGCCCCGCTTGTCCACAACTTCCACACCGGGCAGCCAGCCATCTGTGGGCAAAGAGCCGCCGCCCGGCTCGCCGTCCTGCTGGCCGATGACCTGATTTTGTTGGTTGAGCAGTTGAACGGACGCTTTGAAGCGCCGGTTGATAGGCGCATCTGTCTGCCAATGCAAGGAAAGGGGCAGGCTCGTCCCGGATACGACTCTCCGCGGCGCGGGCAGACAGACGCGATTCAGTTGGATGGCGTCACCGAAGCGGACGGGCGGCGTAAATTCTGCGCAGGTCAACCGACTGGGCAGGCTGTACTGGACAAAACGCACATTGCCCTGCCAGCTTTCCAGCCCTTTGAAGGCGTTGCGGTTGAGCCAGCCTTCGACAATTCCTTGCGGGTCGGATTGTTCTGTGGCCCAAAAGAGGGCGAAAAGCTGGCGGCGATCCGCCACACCCGCAGCCAATTCGGCTTCCGTAGCCGCCTGATCTGGCGGGCGCTGTGCGGGCAGAGCCAGTACAGGCAGGCCCGGATCGTAGATACGCCAGACATCCGCCTGCCCCGGCGCGTTGAGGATGACCAGATCGCTGGACGGATCGCCCAGCGCACCGACTGTGGCGGCCATCCCCGCGTAGTTGTCCCGGGCTGCGGGGTCGGCGTAGTAGGCGGGGAGAACGGTGTAGGCGAGGATAAGCGCGATGAGTGGGATTGCGTATTGCGTATTGCGTATTGCGTAGGAAGTGGCGTTGGCGGCGTGAAACGTGAAACGTGAAGCGTACTGCGTGAAGCGTGAAGCGTGAGATTTGCTCTGCGCCTCAGCGTCTCTGCGGGGGGCGATATACGCACTACGCAGCACGCAGCACGCACTCAATACACACCAGGCCGGCGATGCCACCAGCAGGAACTTCAAAAATGAATCGGTGAAAAGTCCCAGGGCGAACATCAGCCCAATGGGGGCGAGCAGCCAGAGGGCGAGGACGGGCGCGGCGGCAGAACGGCGTAGACGCCAGAGGCCGAGCAGCGGTAGGATGCCGACAAGCAGAAGCCAGGGCCAGGCCAGCGCCGGTGCGCTGCGGATGGGGCCGACGGCCAGGGTTTGCAGCGTCAGGCGCAGACCGTCCAGCGCGGTTACGTCCGCGCCACTCGCGGGCCAGGCGAGTACCCGGTCGATGGCGGTGGGCAGCCAGGGGAGGAAAAGTAGAAGGGCGAGGAGATTGGCCGTCAGAAATGGGAGTATTGCGTATTGCGTATTGCGTATTGCGTAAAAGTCTCGGCGACGA
This sequence comes from Litorilinea aerophila, assembly GCA_945897075.1. GTDB lineage: Bacteria > Chloroflexota > Anaerolineae > Caldilineales > Caldilineaceae > JACQGT01. The sequence goes on along the minus strand of CAMDEX010000166.1, from coordinate 113 downwards.
AACCAGACAAAGGCTATGCCAATCGCGGCCAGAACGACGGGAAAAATGTAGTGGGTCCACAGACCAGCGGCGGCGAGGAGAGCGAAGGAAATTATGAATTGTGAATTGTGAAT
>CAMDEX010000165.1 GCA_945897075.1 Litorilinea aerophila | reverse complement strand
TTGAAAACCGACGTGGCTGTGTTGAAAACCGACGTGGCTGTGTTGAAAACCGACGTGGCTGTGTTGAAAACCGACGTGGCTGTGTTGAAAACCGACGTGGCTGTGTTGAAAACCGACGTGGCTGAAACGAAACAGCGGGTTACCCGGATGGGACGGGATGTGGCGGATCTCAAAGGCAAGTCCTACGAACACGACTATCTACTTAAAGCCAAAGCCATTTTTGGACGTTTCATTCGCCGCGGCAGGGATCGCACGGATGACATGGCCGACCAGATGCACGATGCGGTTGCCGCCGGCCAGATTTCTGGGAAGGAACTGGTACAGGTACTGGCGGCGGACTTGCTGTGGGGCGGCAAGACCCGACAGGACGATAAAGAAATCGTCATTGTCTTGGAGGCTTCCTGGCGGGCCGAGGTCTCGGACGTGGAGCGGGCGCAACAGCGGGCTACTACCTTGCGGCGTATTGGCGTGTATGCGGTTGCGGTCGTGGCCGGCGCCGAATGGGACGAGCAGGCCCTCACTCTGGCGAATTCCCTGGCTGTTGTCACCGCTTCCAATGGCACAGTGGATGGCGATTCCTGGCGCAGGGCAGCGGAGATGGAAATGTGAGCGGAGGAAGACCGTATCGCATATCTGAACATTCTCAAATTTGCGTTGGATCACTGCCTATTGTATTGTTGTACCATTGCTTTATTCGTAGCTGGCCGCTCTGGGTGGTCCATTGCTACGAGAACTTATTGACCATTGCTCTATTTGAGGAGGCTTTCCAACAATGACTCACGTAATTTTCGATCTGTGCATTCGCGATGGCGCTTGTGTTGAAGTCTGCCCGGTCGAGTGCATTATCCCCGGCCAGCCCGAAGAGGAATGGCCCTGGTATTACATTGACCCGGAGACCTGCATTGACTGCGGCGCGTGTGTGCCGGAATGCCCGACGGATGCGATTCTCCCGGAAGAAGACCTGCCGGAGGAGTATGTCTACACCACCGAGCTGAACGCAATGTTCTTCACCGAAGGCCCCGGCTACGCAGCTCTGGAAATGGGCGGCTAAGAAGCGGTTTTTTTAGAGCCAAAACCCCTGCCCCGGCAGGGGTTTTTCTTTAGGGAGGAATGGGTGTGATGAGCGACGAAAAAAAGATGCAGCCGCCTGATTGGGCCGGTGTAGAGCGGGTTTTGGTGATTATGGCCCATCCCGATGATCCAGACTTTTCCTGTGCTGGCACAGCCATCCAGATGGCACGCCAGGGCATTGAAGTGACATATATGATTTTGACCAACGGGGACAAAGGCAACCACAACCCGCTGGTGACGCAGAATCAACTAATTTTGATGCGCAAAGAGGAGCAGCGCACCGCGGCCGCTGTGTCTGGGGTGAAGAATGTACTCTTTATGGACGAGGAAGATGGCTTCTTGCGCCCCACGCCGGAAATCCGCAAACGGGTCTGCCGGGAGATTCGCCGCATCCGCCCGCAGCTGATCATCTGTTCCAGCCCGGAGCGCTACTTCTCCGGCAACGGCTACATCAACCACCCGGATCACCGCAACGCGGGTCTGGTGGCGATGGAGGCCATCTTTCCCGCCGCGGACAACCCGATGTTCTACCCGGATATGGCGAACGAGGGCTATCTGCCCCACAAAATTTCCCAGCTTTACGTCAGCGGCCACGACGACGCCGACGTGGAGATTGAGATTACGGCGGATGTGGAGACGAAAATTCGCTCCATTCTCAGCCACAAGAGCCAGTTTCCCGAACCAGGGGAGATGGAGAAGTGGCTGAAGGAGCGCTGGGGCGAGAAGCAGGAGGACGGCACACTGCGCCACTTCGAGCGCTTCCGCGGGCTGCGCTTCGACCGGCCGCGTGGCCGCCCAACTGAGGAAGAGAAGAAAGAGGAGAAAGAGGAGAAGTAAAAGAGAGGGGGGAGTCGAAGCGACTCCCCCCTCTCTTTTATGGCTTTGTCAGGTATTAGGTATTAGGTATTTGTCTTGTACGACATTACCGTAATACCCAATATCTAATATCTATTTTCTACTTCGCCTCGGACATCAACTCCACTTGCTTCTCGTTGGCGGATGTTGTCAGACCGTCCAGCGTGGCCTGCGCGTCTGCGCCCTGCATAATAGCGTTGAAAGCCTCGGTGGCCGCATCGCGCACAGCCGTGTAGGAGATCAGTTGTGGCTCGTAGTAGCTGAAAGGCAGCAGCGCCGCGGCCTGTGCCCACTGGGGATTGGCCGTGTAGTAGTCGGTCAGGAAGGCTTCGGTGCTGGCACGGGTCGGGAAGTAACCGCTGGCCATATCCCACTGGGCCTGAATCTCAGGCGACGTGAACCATTTGATGAAAATCCAGGCGGCCAACTGCTGTTCCGGTGTGGTGACAGCGATCATCACATCGCCACCGTAGATATTCTGCACGGGGTCGGCGGTGGTGTGCGGGATAGCGGTCACACCCCAGATATCCGGCTCGGTCTTGTTTTCGGTGGCAACAGTATTGACATCGTTGTTGTAAAAGGGGATACCGGAGCTGGACCCCATCGTAAAGATGGCCCGGCGACCAGCAAACTCAGGATTGGGGAAGCCGTCGGTGAAGAGATAAGCGCAGCCCTCATCGGCCATGCCCTTGAGGAAGGTCAGTGCTTCCACCGTAGCGGGTGAACTGTAGTTGTAGCCGGTACCATCTTCGGTCAACACATCGCCGCCAAAGGCGTAAGTCCAGGCGGCCACAGCCGAGGCGTCGTCGCGCAGGATGAAGCCACCGGTGCCGTCGCCGTTGGCAGCCGCCGCGGCGCAGGCCATCTCCTTGAATTCATCCGGGGTGGTGGGCGGGCCGGCAAAGCCAAGCTCTTCCAGCCAGGTCTGGTTGTAATAGAGCACTTCCATCGAGCGGTTGGGCGGGAAGCCGAGCCGCTGATTGTCAAACATCACATGTACGCTCTGATCGAAGAAACTGGGGAAGAAATCGGCCTTCTCTTCTGCGCTCAGACCCCAATGGGCATCGTCTACGTAGGTGTTCAGATCAACCAGACCCTCGTTGAGCTGGTAGAATGCCTGGTCGTTCTGGTAGCCAACTAGAAGGGCCGCAGGCAACTCGCCGGAAGCGATGCTGGCGTTTACTTTGTCGCGAATGTCGTTGTAGCTGCCCTGGCTTTGGGCTTCAAAGGTGATGCCACATTCGTTGTCCTTGAATTGCTCCAAGAGGGCCAGCAGTTTTTCTTCGCGGGAACCTGTGTGGTTGTGCCACCAGACGACATTCTGGCCGCGCGGATCGACACCAGCCAGCGCGCCGTCGGCAGCGGGGGCACAGACTTCGGGTTCGGCCGCGGGGGCTACGGTGGGGGCTGGCGCTGCCGCTTCGGGCGCGGGCGCTTTGGTCGGCTCGGCAGCGGGGGCAGGCGCTGCGGGCGCGGGTGCTTCTGCAGCGGGGGCTGCCGGGGCTGGCGCAGGACAGGCGGCCAAAACCAGCGCAGCCATCACCAGCAGGGCGAGAAACGCAAGACGTTTCAGGTTCATACGGTTTTTCTCCTTCTGAAATGTGTAGAAAACAAATGTGAATTGGTTGATTGGTTGATTAAGGCTATTTCAAACCAGCAACCCAATCAACCAGCAAACCAATCAACTAATCTTACCCCTTCAACCCTGTCGTGGCAATTCCATCAATGAACTGCTGTTGGGTAAAAAAGTAGAGAACGAGTATCGGAAACATTGTAATCATCGCGCCGGCCATCTGTAAATGAAAAAACGAACCAGCCTCGTCGAGAAAAGCCAGCAGGCCATAAGAGATGGGCCGCCAGTCCGGTGTGGTGGTGACGAGAATCGGCCAGGCCAGCGAATTCCACGAGCCGACAAAGCCGAAGAGCACCAGTGTCATCACCGCGGCTTTGGAGAGGGGGATGACGACCGTTGCCAGATAGCGCAGATGGCCCGCGCCGTCGATCTGGGCAGAATCCCACAGTTCGCGGGGAATCTGCGCAAAGAACTGGCGCAGCAGAAAGATGCCAAAGGCGCTGGACATAAAGGGAATGGTCAGCGCCGGCCAGTTGTTCATCCACGGGATGGGGCTGATACGTCCCAACCAGGAGACGGTGATGAAGTTGGGCACCCAAATGATGGCTTCCGGCAGCATCAGCGTCGAAAGGAGCAGGGCAAAAAGAAAGTTCTTGCCGGGAAACTCCACCTGGGCAAAGGCATAGGCCGCCAGGGCACAGAAAACGAGCTCCCCGGACAGGGTAATCGCGGTAATTTTCACGCTGTTCATAAAATAGCGGGAGAACTGGGCGTCGTTCCAGGCTTGGACATAATTGCCCCATTGGGGCGTGCTAGGCAACATCTTGCCGCCGGTGGCTTCGGTCAAGTTCATCAGCGAGACGCTGACGGTGTAGAGAAAGGGAAAGATGGCCGCGGCCGCACCCACGACCAGAACGAAGTAGATAAAGAAGCGCCCGATCTGGAAGGTGCGGGCGTCGGGGTGCGTCTCTGCTGTCGCTTTAGCCATAGAAGACCCTCCGGCTGGCGATCCGGTTGTTAATGGCCGTAATCCCCAAAATGATGATCAGCAGCAGTACGGCCAGCGCCGAGGCATAGCCGTAACGGGTGTCCCGCTTGAAAGCCTGGAAGATGACGATACTGGCCGTGTCTGCTGTGCCCAGCGCGGCGGCCTGGCGCAGCACGTAGATGTGATTGAAGGCTTTGAAGGTGCCGATCACCGCATAGAGGCTGAGAAAGTAGAGAGTGGGCGAGAGCAACGGCAGGGTGACATAACGGAATTGCGCCCAGGCCCCTGCGCCGTCAATGGATGCCACTTCGTAGAGTTCCTTCGGGATGCTGCCCAATCCGGCCAGAAAGATGACCGTATCGAAGCCCACAAAAGTCCAGATGCCATAAATCATAATCACAATCAAGGCCAGGCTGGGGCCGGTCAACGCGGCCGAAAGTGCCTGGTCAGCGCCGCTGATGATGCGAAAGATGCCGTTGGGTTCGTTGAGCCAGAGTAGAGGGTCGAAGCCCAGCCGGGTGAGCAGGCTGTTGACTGGGGCGTTGGGCCGGCTGGAAAAGAGGATGCGAAAGACTGCGGCTGTGCCCACAAAAGGAGCAATATAGGGCAGAAAGTAGACCATTCGGAAAAAAGTCTGCCCCCGAATCTTCTGAAAAAGCATCACAGCCAGCACCAGAGACAGCCCCAACTGCATCGGCACCGTCCCCAGCACGTAGTAGACGGTAGCCAGCAAACTCTGCCACCACTCTTTGTCCCCCGCCGCGATGACGCGGGGTAGCTCGCCGATCAGTACCCAGCCCCCCACCATCAGCATCGCCGCGCCGCCCAACCGGAAGACCAGTCCCAAATTGGAGGTTTGTTCGTCTGCGTTCTCCCACAACCACCAGGCCAGGAGCAGAAGCAGAAAACCGGCGCTGATAGTGACGACCTGCGACCAGATGTCCAGCCCCTCGCCCGCGGCCAGGGCCGTGACGTAGGCCAGATTGACCTCCTCCCAGGTGAACCAGCCCAGAATGAGCGCACCGATGCTCAACAGCACAATTGTAAAAAAGTGTCCAAAGTAGATGCGGGGCAGGATGCGTTGCCGGGTCTCCACCCGGTTGACGGCCAGCGCCACCCCCGCGCCCAGCAGCAGAACAAGGACGCCAGCCCAAAAGGCCTGTTGGACGCTGGGCAACAGCCAGGCTTCCTGCACCAGCGCCATAAAGTTTTCCCGGGTGTTGGCCTGTCCGCGCAGTTTGGTGGGCACCAGCAGGAGTTCGGGCAGAAGCAGAAAAACGAAACGGGCAAAGAGGGCCGCGCTGACCGCCACCAGTGCGCCGGGGGCCAGCCAGGGCCAGGGGCGCGCGCCGTATTCCCGCTGCTCCTGCAGGGCGCTCAGCAGACCGCGCACGGCAAAGATGGCACAGATCGCGGCGATCCAAAAGCCGAGAACGTAGGCTAGATTGTCCACAGCTTTAAAGTAGTTACCCAACCCGTCATAGGTGCCGACGACTTTGTTCAGCCCAGTCAGTGTGCTTTCGTAGGCGGCAAAAGCCAGGGGGAAGAGACCGAAGAGACCGATGATGACGATCGAGGGGATCAAAAAGGCGTAGGCCAGCGATGCTTCACGCAGGCGGCGGCTCTGCCGCCCAGAGAGCCAGCGGCGGGCAGTAGAATGCACAGGCGGCACAGCAGCAGTCAATTCCTGGCCGGTAAGGGGAGTTTGCACGGGTCTCGGTCTCTCGTTTGATACACTGTACGCTTTCGGGGTTTTTCAAAAGAATCCCCCCAGATCGCTCTCAGTTCAACCTATCTTCGGGGGTAGTATACCACAAAGCGACGCCCCTGACACAAGAGCAGGGGAAATCAAAAACGCAACCGCGTAGAACGATTTCACACTACAGGGGCGAGATGAACAAATGATTCACGTTTGGTTAACAATATCCACCTCTTTATCCTGCCAGTGTTCCTGACTCTACTGCAAAAGGAAAACAGACTGCGGTTTGGTATAGTCTTGCGAATGTTGCCACTCTCAGCCTGTGGCATATTCCGTAAACGGTCGTTTGTAAGGGGCGTGAAAACCCAACACAATTTCAGATTTGGGCACACCACGCGCAACCAATTCCTCGGCGATGGGATCGTCGGTGCCGTCCCATTGCACCCAGATTTTTCCGTCAATAATGTCCAGGTGGATGACTGTGCCATAGACGCGATGCTCGCCTTGACGCCAGCCAACATTCACCAATTGGTAGTGGTCACGTTCGCTGTCGAAGATCGTCTGCGTGATCACATCCTGGCGGGCATAGACCCGCTTGGCGAGAAGTTCTTGAATCAACCGACGATACTGTTCTAGAGTATCCATTGTACGATCGCCTCCTGAATCGGATGATACACAATCAGCTTTAGTTGATATCTTTCGTTGGCCCGCCGCACAAAGGGTAACTGAAAGGTGCTTTCAAAAGCGTCCTGTGGAATCGCCAAAAAGAGCGTTCGGTCAGGATCCTGATCCATTAGAGCGTCACGATAATTGAGGAACTGACCGAGAGCCATATGAAATTGGGAAACGTCAGACGCACTTGCGAAACTCTTGATCTCAACTGCGATTCTCTCCCCATTGCGAGCGGCCGCGATGATATTCTCTGCCCCGAGGTCGATCAGCACATTAAATCCCATTGATTCGATCGGCAGAGGGTCATGGGTAATTTTCCACCCCTCCTTCTGCAGAGCGATTTTGACCGCGTTATGAAAGATGTCTCTTGCCATAATGAATGTCCTCGATTGATCAACACTATACCAGAGTCACTACGCTGAGACAAGCATCGCCGCCACTGGTTCTTTGCCTGCTTGCATTTGAGCCAATACACGCCCAGTCAATTGCCCGCCTTCGGCCAGAAGCGCCCGCACCTGACTGTCCGTGGACGCCTCGGCATAGACACGCAATACCGGCTCCGTACCGCTGGGCCGGATGAGCAGCCAGCTATTGTCGGCCAGGATATACTTCACCCCGTCGCGGTCGCTGCTGTGATGAAGAGGGACACCGGCCAGCGCCGTCGGCAGATGGCCCATCAGCCCAGCCACAAGGGTGGCTTTGTCAAAGGGAGTCACCGTCTGGTCGTCGCGCCCATAGCGGAAGTGGCCGACGTGGGGCTGATCCATCAACTCGTCGAGCAGGACAGAGAGACTCTTGCCCCGTTTGGCCACCATCTCGGCCAGCAGTAGCCCCATCAGCACGCCGTCGCCTTCGGGGATATGGCCGAGTACACTGATGCCGCCGCTTTCTTCCCCGCCCAACAGCACACTACCATTCAGCATCAGATCGCTGATGTGGTTGAAACCCACCGGCGTCTCGTGCAGGGGCAGGCCGTAGTGGTCAGCCAGCCGGTTGAGCATCTGGGTGGTGCTGACGGTTTTGACCACACTGCCGCGCAACCCCCGATCCTCCACCAGATGTTCCAGCAGCAGGGCCATAATCGAGTGGGGATCGATGAAACGCCCGTCCGGGTCCACCGCGCCGATACGGTCGGCGTCGCCGTCGGTCGCCAGCCCCAGCCGATAACGACCCGTAGTCATCGCCTCGAACAACGGCTGCAGATGGCGGGCGATGGGTTCTGGGTGCGCGCCGCCAAAGCCGGGGTTTAGCTCCCCGCGCAGTTCGGTCACCTGACAGCCCGCCTCGCTCAGCAGATCGCGCAGATAGACGCGGCCCGCGCCGTACATCGCATCCACAGCCACCGTCAACCCGGCGCGCCGGATACAGTCGAAATCAACCAAGCGGTGCAGGTGTGTGCGATAGGTGGGCAGGGGATCGAAACGGCTGATCAATCCCTGGGCCTCCCCACTCTCCATCGAAACGCTGCGGATGGGGCGCTCAGCGCTGTCGTTCTCGCGGATGCGCCGCTCGATCTCTGCGGCGTCGGCAGGGCTGGCCGAGCCGCCGTAGGCTGCTTTGAGTTTGATGCCGTTGTAGCGGGGCGGGTTGTGGCTGGCAGTGATCATCACACCCCCCGCGGCCTGCTTGTCCACGACCGCGTAGGAGACCAGTGGCGTGGGCGTGTCGCCCTGGGTCAGCCAAACACGGATGCCGTTGCCGGCCAACACTTCGGCCACCGTCTGGGCGTAGCGGTCACTGAGAAAGCGCGTGTCGAAGCCGACGACGAGGGAAATTGGAGATTGGTGATTGGAGATTGGCGACTGCTCACTGATGACTGATAACTGTCTCGCGTCGGCCAGGGTTTTGTCGGCGATGGCCTGGGCCACTTTGCGCACGTTGGCAAAGGTGAATTCGTCGCTGATGACGGCGCGCCAGCCGTCGGTACCGAAGTGGATGGGCATGGGTAGAAGCTCGGGGTGTGGGAAGCGGATGGATGCAGGTATACCTGACCGGGTGACAGGGTGACATGGCGAAAAATGTCACGTTATGCCCGTGTCAAGCGTAGTCTTATGTTACCCGAAGTGAGGGGAGGAAAGAAATAGCGGAGGGGTACGCGGCGTGCGTTTCTTCTAGGCAGCCTGCAGCAGGAATTCGATTTTGACAGCATCGAAGGGGAAAACGATGCGCCCATCTTCTACGCGCTCCAGCACGCCGGCATTCAACAGGGCAATGACGTCGCCATGCACCGCTTTGACGTCGCGACCCACCCGGCGCGCTGCTTCACGGATTGAAATCGGATCTGCGCCGCACAGCGCCTTGAGCAATTCCCAGCGTCTGGCAGTGAGTACCTGCCAAAGAAGTTCCGGCGTAGCAAAGCTAATGCGCGCCGATTTCTCCGCACTTTCTGTTTTCCAAGCGCGGACGAAATCCTGCATAGACTCGCCCGGCGCACGTACGTCAAGAGTTACGATTTTCATGGCCCCACCTCGCAATGTCGCGTTGGAAGTCAGCGATGAGCTTGTCTACGCTCTGAAATGTGTAGCTACTTTCCTTCTCTCCAAAGTGCCGGTGATCTCCCTTGCCTGCTTCGTTGTCGTAACGAACAACGCACACCCGATTGACCACATACGCCAGTCGATATTTGAAGTCGTGGGTTGAGCCGAGTACTGGCTGCGGAACCCGCCACAGTACCAGCTCGGCGAAGGCGTTTTCTGAAAAGGCAATGCGTGTGCGTAGGAGCTCAACGGCGTTCATATTGGAGATGATACCCACATGCGTTGCTGTTGTCAACAATGCCAACAGCCAAACGACCAGCCTGTAGAGCGATTGAAGCGGAATGGGCATTGGCAGCCGGTGGGGCGTGAATCATAAATTGGCCCTTGCGTTAACTTAAATAGTACTGTAGACTATACTTCAGCAAGAATTCCTCTCCGTGTCACATCCGTTCCCGTTCGGGAGCCAAGCCGTGGCTGTCAACGCCTACCAAAACTTCGACCTGCTCATCACCCGCTCCGGCGCTGACTACCGGGCCTTTGTGGTGGACGCGCCCGGCGGCGACGCCGACGCCACCTTCGCCCTGCCCTTCACCGCCAACGAACTCGACTTTCTGGGCGACCTGGCCGGGGTGCGGCGCGGTAGCCGTCCGGCTACCGGCGGCGCGGCTGCCGATCTGAAGGAGCTGGGCGGGCTGCTTTACGGCGCGGTTTTCCAGGGCAAAATGGCTGCGGTCCTCGCCACCAGCCTGGAAAAAGCCGAACAGGAGCAGATCGGTCTGCGTCTGCGTCTGCGTTTTAGCGAGGAAACATCCGAGCTGGCAACCCTGCCCTGGGAGATTCTCTACGACCCGGTGCAGGAACGCTTCCTGGCCCTCTCCGAAGCCTCCCCCATCCTGCGCTACCTCTCCCTGCCCAAAGCGCGCCCCACCCTGCTGGTCAAGCCACCTCTGCGCGTGCTGGCCGTGCTGGTCAGTCCGCCCGGCCACGACGAACTGGACCTGGCGCGGGAGTGGCAGGTGTTGGAAACGGCGCTGTCCGCTCTGGTGGCCGACGGCAAATTTGTGCTGGATCGCCTGGAACGCCCAACCTTCGCTGCTCTACAAGAACGTCTGTTGGGCGACGATTTCCACATTCTGCACTTCGTGGGCCACGGCGTCTACGACGCGGAGAAAGGGGCGGGCGCGCTGGTTCTGGCTGACGAGGAGAGTGAATCCCAGGAGATCAGCGGCGAGGAACTGGCGACTCTGCTCCACAACCACCGCTCCTTGCGTCTGGTCTACCTCAACGCCTGCGAAGGCGCGCTCTCGTCCCACCTGAGCGTCTTCTCCGGTGTGGCCCAAACGCTTGTCCAGCAGGGCGTCCCCGCCGCGGTGGCGATGCAGGCTGAGATTACCGACACCGCCGCCATTGACCTGAGCCGTCTTTTTTACGCAGCCCTGGCCGCTGGCTACCCGGTAGACGCGGCATTGACCCAAGCGCGGGTCGCCATCGCCAGCCGCAGCGCCGAGTGGGCCATCCCCGTCCTCTTCAGTCGTTCCCCGGACAACCGGCTTTTCGATGTGGTGGAGGTGCTGCCCGCGCCCAACTGCCCCTATCCAGGGATGGTGCCCTTCACCGAAAAACAGGCCGATGTCTTCTTTGGCCGCGACAAAGAGATTGCCGACGGGGTGGAACGGCTGCGCCAGCACCCCTTCCTCACCGTCATCGGGCCATCGGGCAGCGGCAAATCCAGTCTGGTCTACGCCGGCGTCATCCCCGCCCTGCGTAAGTCGAAGCGTTTTGGTGCCGGTGAATGGGACGCGAAGATTCTGCGCCCTGGCGCAAAACCGCTCACAACCCTGGCCGAAGCTCTGGCTGCCAGCCCGGAACAACTGGTTTCTGCAACCTTCACCCAACGGACGCTTCTGTTTGTGGATCAGTTCGAGGAACTTTTCACGCTGGCTGAGGCAGCGGAGGCCCAGCTCTTTCTTGACTGCCTGAACACTCTCATCGGCAAGCCCAATCTCTACATCCTCCTCACCGTGCGCGCCGACTTCTACCCCGACCTGATGGCTTCCTCTTTCTGGCAGCCCATCCGCGCCAACCGGCTGGAACTGACGCCCCTGGGCGACGAGGAACTGCGCGCCGCCATCCTGCACCCCGCCGCCCAGGTCGGCGTCACCATCGACGAGGTGCTGGTGGAGCGGTTGGTGGCCGACGCCGCCGGGGAATCCGGCGCGCTGCCGCTGGTGCAGGAGACGCTCGTCCTGCTCTGGGAGAAGGTGGAACGCCGCCATCTGCCCTTGCACGCCTATACGGAGATGGCCCAGGGGAATCGCAACGGTTTGCAGGTGGCGATTGATCGGCGGGCGACAGTCGTCTACAACAATCTGCCCGATGAAGCCAAGCCTATCGCCAGGCGTGTTTTCATCCGCCTGGTGCAATTCGGCATCGGGCGGATGGATACACGCCAACAAAAAAACGAGGAGGAATTGCAGGCTGCGGGTGACGACCCAACTATTTTTGCCGAAACATTGCGGAAACTGGCCGACAGCCGCCTTTTGACCCTGAGTGGCGGGGAAAGCGAGCGATCCCGGCGCGTGGACATCAGCCACGAGGCGCTGATCCGCGGTTGGAGTCTGCTGCATGGATGGATTCGCCAGGGCAGGGCCGCAGAAGAAACCCGGCGCAGACTCGAACAAAAGGTGGCCGAATGGGTACGCATAGGAAAAGGGGAAGGGGGACTCCTCGATAGCTTTGAACTGCACGAGGCGGACGAATGGCTGTGGCGAGATGACGCGGCCAAGACCGAAAGCAGCATTGACCTGAACCGGTTGGTTGCCTTGAGCCGGGAAGCCATTGCCAAAGCAGAACAAGAAAAGGAGAGTGCCAGGCAACGAGAATTAGAACAAGCACAGGAATTGGCTGAAACGGAACGCTTACGTGCTGAAGAACAGATCAACAGCAATCGACGGTTGCGCGCAGGATCACTGATTTTGGCTGTTTTGGCTGTAGTTGCCCTATTGGCTGGTTTTCTGGCCTGGGCAAGTGGGCAGAATGCCGATGCTCGACGTATGGCGTCCCAAGCGCTTGGGCTGAAAACGTCCCGCCAGGACACCGCCCTGTTGGTTGCGGTTGCCGCTGTGGACAGACAATTGACCGATCAGACAGAGGTGGAAAGCAGTCTATTGGCGGCGATTCAGTGCTGTTCAGCCCAGGTGCAACGCTTCGTGCGCGGACATGAGGACCGCATCTGGTCTGTCGATGTCAGCAGCGATGGCGCGCTGGTGGTTTCGGGCAGCGATGACGGCACTGTGATCGTCTCGGCGCTGGAATCGGGTGAGGTCATCACTCGTTTTGTAGATTCTCCGTTAGGGACGGCAGTGTACAATGTCGCGCTTAGCCCGGATGGCGAAATCCTTGCCACCGGGAACGCAGATCATACAGTAATTTTGCGCCGTACTTCCGATTGGATGCCCATCGGTGAACCGCTGGCAGCTCATTCTGGCGCAGTATTGAGTGTGGCCTTTAGTCCTGATGGCCGCTTCCTCGCCTCGACGGGGGCGGACGGCCAAGTGCTCTTGTGGGAGCTCGACACTCCAAAAAAGATAGCACAGACACCTCCGCCATCCCGGTTGCTGGGCAGCCACGCACCCGGAAAATGGGTATGGGATTTGGCATTTAGTGGTGATAGCCAGACTTTGGCCTCTACGGGGCAGGATAAGAGTGTCATTGTTTGGGATGTTTCCACCACTTTCAGCAAGACCCTAGATATCGGTTGGCTAGGAACGAGGCTGACCTTTGGAGGCGACAAACGCAATATGTTGCTCGTTGCTGGGGGGGCCGGCGGGCGGCTTTGGCTGTACGATATGAGACCCTGGCAAACGCAACGGGACGAGCCTATCCAAGTGGATGTGGACCAGTATGGCAGCGATGTGGTTTGGGGGTTGGACATTAGCCCAACTGATGAACATCTGCTAGTGGCTGGGGTTGATTCTGTAAGCAACTTCGCTGTCGTGAAACTCTGGCGTCTGCCTGATTTGGTTCAGACGGAAGATGGGAAGCTCTCTGAGTTGTCCCTTGGCTATTTCGGCCATACCCGGGGTATTTTTAGCGTCAAATTCGCGCCCGATGGAGAACAAGTGGTCGTCGGTGGTCAGGATGGGCTGTTGAGCCTGTGGAAGGCAGGAGAGGACACCCATATTCTCCGCTTTGACACAACCATCAGCGCAGTAGCACTGCAAGAGAAGAACGGGAAAACCAGTATGTTGGGTGTATTGGGGGAGGATGGACGTCTAGGCGTTGTCGATCTGACAATCCCATTCACTGTTACCATCGCTTCTTTGGACCATCCGGGAGTTCGCTATGCCTTAGGAGCGGATGGCACTTTGCTGGCCTATGCTGATTTGTCTGGTACTCTCTGGCTGCAGGATTTGGCAAATCAGACTGTCGAAAGAGCAGTTGCAGAGGATATCTCTGGAGCCGAAAGTATCGCCATTGGCTCGTATCCCAGCAATAGCAATCCAGTCCAGACGGAAAATTACGTGGCCGTAGGCGACACCGACGGGCAGGTCTATCTTTGGCAACCAGGCAGCGACCACATAACATCGGTGTCGCTGGGAGAGAGAGCCAAAGTGGCCAGCCTAGCTTTTCATCCCACACAGAAGCGACTGGCGATAGGTGCCTGTCGTAGCACATTGCTTGCAGGCGATCCCAGCGATTGCACGAGTGGCGAAGTGCAGATTTTGGATATCACTACCGGGCGGATTGCAAACGGTTTGGCGGCAAAATCAGGATACGTTCAAAGCCTGGCTTTCAGCTCAGACGGACGCTGGTTGGCCGCAGGTACTATCGATTCTGTGATTACTTTGTGGGATTTCTCCTCCCGAGTTGAACAGTTTGCTATTCCGGCATCAGATACTGACGGGGTCAATGCACTTGTCTTTTCGAAAAGTGGTAAATTATTGGCTTCTGGCTACGGCAATAGCAAGGTACAATTGTGGCAGGTGCCTTCCGGGCAGCCCTATGGCGATTCATTTGTGGATCACGACTACAGTATTACGGGGCTTGTGTTCAGTTCAGACGACAGGCGGCTTTACTCGGCCAGTACAGATCATACGGTTGTCATTCATACGCTGGACAGAGAAGAATGGCAGGAGCAAGCCTGCCGGATGGCGGGCCGCGACTTTACCCCGGAAGAAAGCGAACGCTATTTGGGGCGGCTCTCTCGATTTTTAGGAAAGAGCGTCTGTCCCCAATAACCAGCGGAATGGGAGAACATTTGTCCTCTCTGATTGTTGAGGCTCTCATGCGCATCCAATCGCCTTCTCAAATTGCTCTGCTCATCGCCACGCCTCCAACGCCTGACGAACCCGCCATGCGCAACGACCAGCTGGCGATGACCCAAGCCCTGCTGGCGCGCGGACTTCCCGCCGACCGCATCTTCTCGCTGCACGGGCAGTTGGATCGTCCGCTGGTGTTGGCCTTCTTGCGCGCCGCCCGCCGCCGGATGGACGATTGGAAAGCCGGTTCTCTTTTCATCCACGTCAGCGGCGACGGCTACTTCGTCGGGGAGACGGCAGAGACGGCGCGTCCGGGTCTTGAGTTCAGC
>CAMDEX010000164.1 GCA_945897075.1 Litorilinea aerophila | reverse complement strand
TGCGCCCGATGCGCACGGGCGCAGCAAGCAGCGCCCCTACAAATCGCTGTATTGTGACCGGGCGCAGCAAGCAGCGCCCCTACAACATTCGCCAGTCAATTTTTGACAAGTCAGCAGACGCAAACGACTGTCTGGATTATACGCCAGAGAGGGCAACGGCGCAAGCAGTGGGCGAAATGGGGGTGTAGGTTGGGTGAATGCCAGGCTGATAAGATGCCCCGTCCCGTCAGTGGCACAGGCATTCACCCAACCCAGCCACCCCGACGCGCAGTTGGGTTCTTGCCGCAGACGTTCAGGGACGTTCGATCTTTCTCGGCGGCAAGAACCCAACCTACACGACCGTTCGCCGTTCTGTGTAATTTTTGTGTAAAAAAATCCTCGATCGTTGCGAAAATCGATCCATACTTCACCAAAAGGATTTTCCCTGTAGGGCGCTTGCACGCTGCGCCCCTACGAAAAGCAAAGGAGCGGAGCGATGAACCGGGTGAAATATCGGCTGTTGTTGATCCTGTTGAGTATGCTGTGGATGGTGGCCTGTGGGGAAGAAGACGTGACACCCACAGTTGCGGCCGCGCCGCCTGCGGTCATCGCCGCCCCGCCCGCTGCCACAGCAGCGCCCTCCACCCGCGCGGATGCGCCGCTGGCTACAAACCATCCCCGGCTGTGGATCACGGCGGCGGATGTTGCGCGGCTGCGTGGCTGGGCCACCGCAGCCAACCCCCTCTATGCGGGTGGTCTGCTGCCCCTGGCCGAACGGGCCAAAAGCGATATGGACGCGGGGCGCGTGCCAGGGGAAGATTGCGGCCAGCGGGGCTATTCCGAATACCCCAGCGAAGCCTACGCCGAATTCTTTGCCTTTTTGTCGCTGATCGACCCCAGCCCGACGGAGCGCGCTGCCTATGCCCAGCGGGCGCGTACCCTTCTGATGCACGTGATGGACGCGGCCGCGCTTGGCCCAGCGTCCGAACAGAACTACCGCTGCCCCGGCGACCCGGATTCAGCGGTCTACCCGCCCTTCCGCGACCCCATCTTCTTCACCGAAGATTCCGACCGTCTGCGCTGGTATGGCGAGGGCTTCCCGCTGACGGTGGATTGGGTCTACGACACACTGACGGCGACGGACAAGGCGACGATCAATGCTGTCTTCACGCGCTGGGGCGACGAGATTATCCGTAGCGGCTATCACCACCCCGAACCTGTCGGCCTGCTCAACGACCCCAGACTGACCGCGAACCGCTTGCAAGTGCGCTGGGCGGGCAACAACTACTTTGCCGCCCACATGCGCAATCTGGGGATGATGTCCCTGGCCCTGGACGCAGCCGATGCCAGTCCGGCCTTGCAGGGCTATCTCGCCAACGCCACCGGCGCCTGGCTCTATCTGCTCGACGACGCCACGCGCACGGATGTACGCGGCGGTCTGCTGCCCGAAGGCTTCGAGTATAGCCCGCAGACCGCCAGTTATGCCCTGCAATTTCTGCTGGCCCTGCGCACGGCCGGGCGGGACAACCCCGCCGAGCTTGGCCCGGCAGTGGTACTGGACGGCAATCCCTTCTGGAGCGATCTGGTCACATCCTATCTGCACGCCATCAGCCCCGCCACTGTGGAAAACCCGGACAACGGGTTGCAAGTCTACCAGCCCGCCTGGTACGGCGATGCCCAGCGCTATCTGCTGCCCGATTTTATTGATGCCTTTGGCGCTCTGGCGCTCTATGACCAGCAGGCGGGCAACAGTCAGCGGCTCAACAGCCTGCGCTGGATTCAGACCCACACCACCCCCGGCGGCGCGGCCAATCTGGTAGAGCGGGTGCGCGGTGCCGACTACTTCCGCTCCGCCATTCTCTACTTTATGATGTTTGACCCCGCAGCCGCAGCGGCCAGCGATCCGCGCACGGCGCTACCCACCGGCTTTGTGGCGGAAGGGATGCAGCGTCTCTTTAGCCGCGCGGACTGGACACCCCAGGCCCGTTGGCTTACCTACGCCCTCAGTTGGAATCAGATCGATCACCAGCAGGCGGACGGCAACCACTTCGAGTTTTATCGCAACGGGGAATGGCTGACCAAAGCGCGCACGGGCTATGCCAACATCGCCGAAGGCATTGCCAGCTCGGAGTTTCGCAATACATTGGCGATTGAAAACAGCCGCCCCGCCGACCGCGACGACAGCGATTGGCGCATCGATCTCTGGCGGCGCGGCTCCCAATGGAATTATGTGGCCTCCGCCGACCCCGGCCCGCTGCGCCACAGTTTCTACCCCGCCTTTACCTATGCGGGTGGGGATGCCACCAATCTGTACAACTCCGCCAGCGAGAGCGCGACCGCTGTGACCCACGCCAGCCGCGATCTGGTCTGGCTGAAACCCGACTGGATGCTGGTCTATGACCGGGCGGACGCGCCCAGCGGAAACTTCAAGCGGGTCTGGTGGCAGTTGCCGCGCACGGCTACCGTCAACGGTCTGCAAGCGGTGATGACGACAGCCGCGGGGCAGCAGCTTTTCATCACCGCCCTCTTGCCCGCCGGGGCTACGATGCAGATGGCAAACCCCGCCAACGACGCAGTGACCGACACCGTAGCCGTGTACGAGCCAATGACGCAGCGGGTGGTGGTGGAAGCGCCGGATGGGACGAGCGCCCGCTTCTTGCATCTGGTACAGGGGGCAGACGGCGGCGCGTCTCCCAGCGTTGCCGTGCTGATTGAGAGCGCGGATGGTTTTGTCGGCGCGGCTGTCAACCAGACGGCCGTACTCTTCGCCGTGACGCCCGGCCAGCCCTTCACTCAACTGGTCTACACCGCACCGGTGGGCACCTCCAACCAGATCATCACCGGGTTGGCGGCGGGCGCAGGCTATGCGGTAACGGTGGAGGAGACAGGCGGCGGCGTGACAGTCACTGTCCTGCCCGGCGGTGACACACAGGCGGACGGGGCGGGGGTTCTGGTCTGGCCCGCCAGTACACAGTCGAGTCTCTTCTTGCCGGTGGTGGTGGCAAGGAGTGCAAGTTTGGAGTGACCAGACCTGCCGGATGTGGGTCTGCGACGGGAAGTTTCAATAGTAAATAGTCAGTAGATAAGGAGCAACGGTTCTATGCAGCGCAAATTGGTTGTGATGGTAGCAGTGTTGGTGGCGGTGTTGTGGTTGACAGCCTGTGGTGGGGAGGCAGATGCACCCGAGGCCGCGCCTACGGCTGTGCCGACGACGGCGATTGCTGCTGTGGCCGCGACGCCCGCCACTGAAGCTGTGGTAGAGACAGAGGCAGCGTCGGATGTTTGCCCGGAGTATTTCCGTTTTTGCACAGCCGTGCAGATCAGCGGCGCTGTGACAGCCGAGGCCACGGCAGGCGCTGGCGGGAATTTTGGCACTTGTGACGAGTGGGCGGCGGGCGGCGCGGCGCGCATTTTGGAGCTACCCTTTGTGCTGGCGGCGGGTGATCCGCCCGTTACGGTGGCTCTGACCCGCCTGGGCAGCTACACGGGAGCGGGCCAATACGAGATGGCAGCGACGACGACTTCGGGCAACCCGGATGCGTTCCCTGCGCTGGATGTGGGCGGGCGCACCTTTAGCAATGGCGAGGGGTCGGCGGCGGTGGTGACGGTGGCCGCCGATGGTTCGGGCACGATCACCGCCACGGGGCTGGTGGAGATCGCCTCGCCCCAGGTTACCAGCCCGGACCCGGACGCACGCGTCGATTTTGCTATGCAATGGACGTGTCAGGGGACGGGGAATTAGTACGTAACCAGTGAAATTCTTGTTTTTTGCGCAAGAAAAGAGAAATTTTTGTATACACGGATGGAAAGGAACACAGATCAGAAAAATCCGTGTTCCTTTCCATCCGTGTATACAACCCTTTTTGGTTCTGGCCTTGCCAGGCTAGGAGATTGGGAAATTGGGAGAGGCGGCGTATTGTGAAAATTAAGTTTGTAGGGCTGGTTTTGTGGCTGGTGTTCGGACTGTTGTGGGGGCAGAGGGCAAGCGCGGCCAATGTGCTGGTGGGGGATGGCACGCCTGCCAGTTGCAACGAGGCGGCGTTTGACAATGCCCTGGCCGCCGCGCAGTCCGATCTGGGCGGCGTCATCACCTTCAACTGTGGCGACGCCACCCACACGATTGACATTTACACAACGTCCGTCATCTACACACAGGTGGAGATCGACGGCGGCGACAAAATCCGTCTGTTTGCCCAGGGCAGCGCGCCGTTGTTTGTCAAATCGCGCTTCTTTGCCGTAAACCCCGGCGGATGGCTCACCTTACGCAACATCACGCTCGAAGGGGCGCGCAGCCCTGCCGGGGATGGGTGGGGTTCGCAAGGCGGTTCGATTGTTGTCTGGGGCAGCGCTGATCCCGAAGAGCGCACTGGGCTGGAGTTGTTCTCCACAATTATTCTGAACAGCGCCAGCACAGCCTGGGGCGGCGCGATTGCCAACGAAGGCGCGTCCGTTCGCATTGAAAATTCGCTGATTACGGGCAGCAGCGCCAAGTGGGGCGGTGGCTACAGCGGGGCAAACGGAGCGGACGCTTTCATCAACAGCACCGTTACCGCTTCAACATCGGAACAGGGCGGCGGCGGCGTGCGCTTCTGGAATTCGCTCAACAGCCAGATATCCGACGGCAGCGTGATCAGCGGCAACAGCACGACGGGCGCGGGCGGCGGCATCGAGAATGTCGGCGGTGTTGTGGCTATCCGCGGCAGCTATATTGAAAACAACAGCGCCACCCAATGGGGCGGCGGTGTGAAGAACAGCAACAATGACAGCCGGGTGGCGACGATACTGGTTGAGAACAGCCGTATCAGCGGCAACTCGAGCGACGCCAACGGCGGCGGTGTGGACAGCAACGGTACGCTGAGCCTTCAAGATACCCGCGTTTCTGGCAACAGCGCTGCCGGTTTTGGGGGCGGGATTCTCCATTGGGGCGGCCAACTGCGTCTGATTGGCGTGACGGTTACGGACAACCAGGCCAATGCCGGTGGCGGTCTGTACGCCAATGGCGGCGGCGCACTGATTGATCGCGCCACAATCTCCGATAACAGAGCCGTCGAAGGTGCCGGGCTTTTTCTGACTGAGATCGCCGGCGCCAATGCCGAAAACTGGGTTACGATTACGGCCACTGGCATTACAGGCAATAAGGCGACTACGGGCGCTGGGGGTATCGTTGCCAGCCGCGCCTATGTCACCCTGCATAACACGGAAGTTTCGGGCAATAGCTGGGGGGTTTACCTCTCACCAACGGCTTCTGGCGGCAGCTATGTGGTTGTCACGCAGAGCAGTGTACACAACAACACGGGCGGCGGCTTCTTCAATGGCGCACAGGGCACACTGCTGCTTGGGAATACTACCGTCAGCCAGAATAGCGGATGGGGGGTGTGGGTGGGGCAGGACAGCATCTACACACAGTTGAAGTTTAGCACCGTACGCGGCAACACGACGGGACAGGTTCAGCGCACAGGCGGACAACTGGCGCTGGAAGCAGTCGCCATTGATGCGGGGGGCGCGCCGGTTGCCAACTGTGTGGCGGCTGGGGGCTTGCCGGTCGTCTCCAGTTTGGATAGCTGGTCCAGCGATGCTTCCTGTGGGCAGCCGATACGCGTCAGCAGCAATTTCAATCTCGGCCCGCTCGACTTGAATGGGGGAACAACGCCCAACCACATGCCCCAGGCGGGCAGTGTTCTGATTGACGCCGCCAATGACTGCTCCGGCTATGCGCTGGATCAGCGCGGGGCGAACCGCCCATCCGGCGCAAAGTGTGACGTTGGCGCGGCAGAATATGGGGCGGTGATGACCCAGGAAATCTATTTGCCGATGGTTGTGCGGTAGGGAAGGGTATATGCGTCACACAATCCGTCGTTCCCTCTCGATTCTCATCACAGAATCCTGGACTGTTGTCTGGGAGGACGCAACCGCGCCGTCGCCTGCCAGGGAGCCGGGTAGCCATGTCATTGAGTGGGATGAGAATGAGGCTGCGCCGGAGATGATCATCCTGCGCCGTCAGGCCGACGGTGCGGGATGGCGGGTGGAGGTTGGGGGGGAAGAGTGATATTATAGCGAACGAAGGATGCGTTCGTATTCGTCGTGGGGGCCGACCCAAAACCAATGGATCGTATCGGTTTCAAGCAGACCAAGAACCCGGTAGTCATCTGTCACGCGTACGGAATAGACAGGCCGGCGGTTGCCGACACGTTTGAAACGCAAACCTGGAGAGTGAGGTTCATCTCGCCAAATCCTATATGACTTGGCGACGCGTAATCTGATTTCTTTTGGCAACGCACGATAGAGTCGCCAGAACTGGGGAAGCGCTTGGGAGTTCATCTGGGTACGATTTCACCATCGGCACCAAAGGCAATCGGTCTGGATTCACCGGCCCGGATCGCAGCCAAAGCCTCGTCAGCCAGCCGGTCAAGCGCGTTCTGTCCGACGTCCGAGGCCAACAGTGCATCCCAACGGGCGTCGTTGTCAGTCTCTTCGGTTTCGTCGTCCAGAAAGTCGAGCTCTGTTGTCTGGAAAGTTTCAAAGGCAAGAAAGCGGGCAAAGGTAAGCAGTTGTTGACCGCGTTCCGGCGGCAGGTGACGCAGAATCGTGAGGATCGTGCGCTCGAAGCCGGGTGGGTACACTTCAGTTTGTATTTGCATTGCCGTCTCCAATCCACACTGTATTTTCTCAACGGATACTCGGAGTATATCACAAAGGACCAATTCTATGCTGCGCCATTTTCGTCCGTCACATCTGCTTGTGATTATGTTCTCGATCCTTGTGCTGTCGGTGGGGTTGTTGCGCGCCGCGCCCGCCGACGCGGTGGTGGGCGATGGCACGCCGGAGAGTTGCACCAGCAACGCGCTCTCCGCCGCCCTCTCCACGGGGGGCACTGTCACCTTTGCCTGCGGCGCGGCACCCTACACACTGCTCGCCGATACCTACGTCATCGAAAACGGCGTGGTTTTAGATGGCGCTGGGCTGATCACCCTGAGCGGTGAAGGGCTGCGCCAGATTTTCATCGTCAACCAGGGCGCAAGCCTCTTTTTGAAGAATATCACCCTCACCGATGGCTATTGGGAGGGTAACGGCGGGGCCATCGCCAACTACGGCAGTCTGGTCGTCCAGAATAGCACTATCTACAACAGTGTGGCCGCGGGGGAAACAAGCGGAGGAGGGGCGATCTACAACGAAGGCGGCGCTCTCACCCTACGCAACAGCACGTTGCTCAACAACCGCGCAGGGCAATTCGGCGGTGCTATCGCCAGCAGCAGCGGCACATTGGCTATTTTCAACAGCACCATCCAGGAAAATTCCGCACCGAACAGCGGCGGCGCAATTTGGAATATCAATACCGACGCCACGATTGAAGACAGCCGGATTTTGGAGAATAGCACCCTGAGCGATGGGCAGGGCAACTTTGGCGGCGGCCTCTACAACATCGGGCGGATGACCGTGCGCCGCAGCACTATCCAATACAACTCGGCCACGGATGGCGGCGGCATCTACACCCAGGGCATAGACAGCAGCCTGATGGTGGAAGATTCCACCATCAGCCAAAACACCGTAACCAGCGGCGCAGGCGCTCTGCAACTGGGCGACGGCACGATCCGGATTGTCAATACGACAGTCAGCGGCAACAGTGCCGGTATCTTTGCCGGCGGCGTGGAGATCGGCGCGTTCAACGGCTCCCAGACTTTCCAAAACGTCACGATTTATGGCAACAGCGCGCCCCAGTCGGCCAATTTCCATCAGGACGAGGGAGAAGCTATCCTATCGCCTGCGCTGCGCAATACAATCATCGCCAATCCCTTGGGCGGGGGGGCGAACTGCGCGTTCCTGCGCGCCGACGCCTCCTTGGGCAACAATCTGTCTGACGACGAAAGCTGCAACTTTACCGCCGCGGGCGACCAGCAGGCGGTGGACGCTCTGCTTGGCCCCCTGGCCGACAACGGCGGCCCCACCCTCACCCATCTGCCCGGCCGCGGCAGTCCGGCCAGCGACGCCGGTGACAACACCACCTGCCCGCCTACGGATCAGCGGGGCTTCATCCGCCCGGTAGATGACATCTGCGACATCGGCGCGGTGGACGCAGACGGCGAATTGAACCCGGCCACGGCCACCCCCACCGACACACCCACAGAGACGCCAACACCCACGGCCACACCCACAGCTACGCCGACGGTAGCGACTGCCACGCCGACGGTGACACCCACCGCCACCACCGCGCCCACACCCAACACACTCAACTACACAGCCTACGCCATAGAAATCACCCAGGGCATTCAGGATTTGAGCAATACTGTGCCGCTGATCCGGGGCAAGACGGCCTGGGTGCGGGCCTACGTGCGGCGGGCCAGCGGCGAAAGCAGCCCGCTGGTCAGCGCCGAGATGCGCCGGGTTGTCAACGGCCAGGCCACCGGCTCGTATATCTACCCGTCCAATCCTGGCGGCAAGATCGCGCCGCCCAGCAGCCCCAACCGCGGTCAACTCAACGACGCTTTCTATTTCCCCGTGCCGGCCGATTGGCTGAATGCGTCCACACTTCAGGTGGAGGTGACGGTCAACCCGAGCAAGGCCAGCGGAGGAGGGTGCGGCATCTGGTGTATTGTCCTCTGGTGGCGGGATGCAGACGAGACCAGTTATAGCGATAACACAATTCGTTCGCCCCTGCTCGGTTTGCAGAGCGTGCCGACGATGGGGCTGAAGCTCTACAATGTGGTCTACAGCCGCAACAACAAATGGTACAAAGCCACCAATACCCAGATGGATGAGATTGAAAGCTGGCTGCGCCGGGCCTATCCCATCTCCGGGCTGATTCTCCAGCGCAGCGAGACGACAATGCCCGAATCGAGCATCTACACTGCGGGCAAAGATGACAAAGGCAACCCCACCTACAATCTGGACGCGTCCAAAGTCAACCAGCGGCTCGAACTGATCCGTAACATCGACAAGACATTCAACCCGGCCTTTCGCGCGCAGGACCGCTACTACGGCCTGGCCACCAACGCCTCCGGCGATTTTATGCGCGGGCTGGGCGGCGGCTACATCTCGTCCGGCCCCACTGGCCCCCGCACCAGCAGCGGCTGGCAATGGGAGCTGGACAGCACCAGCTATGGCGACTGGTATGCGGGCCACGAAATCGGCCACACCTGGGGGCGCGGACACCCGGTCCCCGCGGGGTATGTGAGCGAGACCAACAAAGGCTGCGGTCACTCCCGCAGCGATCCCAACTATCCCTACGCCAATGCGGTCATCGGCGGCCACAACCAGATTCTTTGGCTGGGCGGCAATCTTTGGTTGACCTTCCCGCCCGACCGTTACTACGGCTTTGACGTGGCCCTGCACCGCCCGGTGGTGCGCGGCCCGGACTGGACAGATGTGATGTCCTATTGCCAGAACGAGTGGATGTCCGACTACACCTACAACGCCATCCGCGCCCAGATGCAGGCCGAGGGCTTTGCTGTGACCGCGGCCCAAGCAATGGCCCCTGCGGGTGACTTCCTGCTCATTCAGGGGCAGATCGCCCCGAACGGCAACAGCGCCACACTGGGCGAAATTCTCACCCTGCCCGCGGCCAGCCAACCCCTGCCCGAAGCCGGCGCCTACGCGCTTGAACTGCGGGGTAGCGGTGGCACTCTGCTGGCCTCTCACTCCTTTACGCCCACACTCTATGCGGAAGAAGATACCCCCTACGACGGCGTTGGCTTCATCAATCTGGTCATCCCGGCGGTAAGCGGCACACAGACAATCGAACTGCGCCGGGGGGATGCGCTGCTGGCCTCGCGCACGGCCAGCGCCAACCCGCCCACCGTAACTCTGCTCACCCCCAACGGTGGCGAACAGATCGGGGCCAACGGCGTCACCGTCTCCTGGCAGATGGCGGACGAGGATGGCGACCCGCTGACTGCCGCCCTTCTCTTCAGCCCGGACAACGGCGCAAGCTGGCAGACGCTCCAGACCGGCATCACCGACACAACCAGTGTGGATGTTCCCTACGCGTTGCTCTCCGGCACGGAACAAGGACGGATGCGCGTGCTGGTCAGCGACGGCCTGCGCACGGCCCAGGACGATTCGAACGCTGTCTTCAGCGTCCAGCGCAACGCGCCGGACGTCGCCTTCCTTTCGCCCGCGCCCGACAGCAGCTTTGTGGTCAGCCAGACGGTTGCACTGGCGGCCTCAGCCTACGACGCCGAGGACGGTCAACTGGCCGACGCCGCCTTCACCTGGACTTCGGACCGGGACGGGCTGCTGGGCACAGGCGCGGCGCTCAATCTGGACGATCTCTCGGCAGGCCAGCACGCAGTGAGCGTCACGGCCACGGACAGCGACGGCAGCAGCACGACCGTCACCCGTACTGTCGCCATCGGCCAGGACGTGACAAGCGCGCCCAATCTGCTTACTGTTGCGCCCCAGACTGTGCAACTGGTGGCGGTGGTGGGCACGACAAACCCGGTGACAGGAACGCTCGCCATCCGGGACGCCAACGCAGCCACCGGTGTCACCCCTCCCCTGGGCTGGACAGCGGACGACGACGCGGCCTGGCTCAGCCTTGCGGTCAGCGCGGGCACAGCCCCCAGTGATCTGGCGGTCAGCGCGAATCCGACAGGCTTTGCCACGGGAATCTACACTGGGACGGTGACTGTACAAGCCGGCGTGGCGGTTGAAAGCGCGCTGGTCAGTCTGGAAGTGGTGGCCGCGCCGCCGTTTGAGATTTTCGTGCCTGTGGTCGTGCGCTAGGCGGCTGTCGGAGAGGCAAGAAATAGAACGCGGATGACGCGGATCGGGCTGATTTTCGCGGATAGAATCGAGAAAAATCTCGCTTCTTCCGTACTTTCCGCTCAATCCGCGTTCTATTCTGTGTTATTCCGACAAACTGCTAGGCGGCATTGCGGCGTTGCTCGTCAGAAGTTCGACTTTTCGGAAAAAGTCGAACTTCTGAAACACTGAAAAACCGGGATCAGTGAGCGCTGGTTGAGTAGCCCGGAGTCTTCGGAGGGCGTATCGAAACCAAGCGAACGGGTCGACGAGACGATTCTTCGTCTACCCGCTTGGTTTCGATACGGCGGGAAACCGCACCCGCATTCTTATGCGACGCCTACGCAACCGGCGCTGATCTTTTCTCAGCTTACCCACCGCACGAAATCTCATTGAGTCAACTTTAGCTTCTGTACTATTCGTAAGGACAGGGATATGACCCTCCGCAAATTTTTTCTGCTCTCTCTGCTGTTGGGGTTGGCAATCGTAGGTGGACTGTTGGTTCAATCCCAGCGACCGGCCCTGGCCGCGCCGGGGGCGGACTGCATCTGGCCCAACAATACCAGCGGCGCATGGACCGATGCCGCAACCTGGAGTTGTGGCGCGATCCCCGGCCCCGACGACGCGGTGACGGTCGGCTTTGGCGCGGCGATTACGCTGGACAGCGCCGAAACGGTTGCCAGCTTGTCTATGTCGGGCAGCTCTATCAGCGGTCCCGGTTCCCTCAGCGTAAGCGGGGTAGTCCAGATCGTTGATGCTGTGGGTAATGTGACCATCTCCACCGTCGGTTCGTATTTCCCCGAACTGATCTCATCGCCCCAGGCCGGGATCGTGCGCATCACCGACCCGGCCCTGCTGCCGGGGAGTCTGGCCAACGTGACGATCAGCAGTGCGCAGGGCAGCAACGCCGCTACCGTCCTGGACACCAGCATCCGGGCTATCGGCACGCTGACGATGGCGAATGGCAATCTCAGTTGGAATGGTCCGCTTGACATCACCAATCGTTTCCACTGGATCAACGGCAGCCTGGGGAGCGGCAATTCACTGACGATGACCATCGGCGCGGACGCTCTCCTCACCATCAATGAAGGCAGCCACAGCATCTATACGTCGCTGGTCAATGAGGGCACAGCCACCTGGACGGGGAGTCTGGGGATTTTCGGCTACTACCCAGCCCAGTTTGTCAACAACGGCACGCTGGATGCGGATGTCACAGGCAGCCCAAATGTGACCATCAACGGCTTTGCCACCTTCATCAACAACGGCGTCTTCCGGCGCAACGCTGGCAGCGAAACCCTCTATTTCGATGTACCGGTCATCAACAACGGCACATTCGAGGTCAGCGCCGGCAATGTGCGCTTCTACAGCGACTTTACCCAGAACGGCGGCCTCTTTCAGCTAAACGGCGCAACGGTGCAGGGTAACAACCAGTACGCCTATCTGACCTTTACCGGTGGCCAGATTCGGGGCAGCGGCATCATCACAGACCACATACGCAACGAGGGCGGCACGCTGACCCCGACCGGCGACTTGAATATCGTGGGCAGTTACACCCAGGGGCCAAGCGCGGCCTTGCAAATCACCATCACCGGTTTCACGCCGGCCAGAGACTTTGGCGTACTCACTGTGACCCCCAACCAGGGTATCGGCGGCGGCGTCAGTCTTGATGGACGGCTGCTTGTGGACAAGGGGGGCGGCTTTGCGCCGGCTGCGGGCGATCGTTTTGTCATCGCCACCTGCGCCACCAACTGCAACGGCAGCTTCAGCGAAGTGGGCGGTTCGATGTCACCGGCCTTTGGCGGCTTTGCTGCGGGCGGCGAAGTGGTGGTGGCTGAACCGACCAATCCCGCGATTTTGCAGAGCAAACCGGACTTACGCTTGGGGCCGCAGGGGGGCACGAATGGCTTTACCCTGCGCGTCTACAATCCCTCGGCCCAGCCGTTGACCGTCAGTGGTCTGTCGGCTACCCTGCCGCTCAGCTTCACCTACCAGGCCGATTCGACCAGCGGCGCGCTCAGCGCCAACCCGTTCGACCAGCCAGATGGGAACGGCTTTCGGCTTTTGAACTGGCCGGGATCGTTCCAAGTGGCGGCGGGCGGAGAGGCCGCGCTGCATTTCAACATCGGGATTACGCCCGATATGCCGGGCGGTGCGCACGGGATTGATTGGAGCGCAACCGCCTCCAGCGGCGGGGCGACAAACATACTCACCCTGCGCAACGTCGCGCAGATTGAGGTGCCCCTGGGCGCGTCACAGGACGTCACGCTGGGCGGCAGCGGCGCAGTGGTTGCCAACGGCCAGCTCCCCAACCTTCTGCTGAGAGGGGCTGGGTTGGAGCAGGCCGTTATTTCGGTCACAGTGCATATCGTCTGCCCCTTCCCCGCTCCGTGCGGCAACCTGCCCAACGTCTACGTGGGCCAAGAGGTCAACGGACGCGGCGTGACGATCTTCAATCTGCAGCGCGTACCCACGGCTGCGGGCAAACAGCCTTTGGCTGAAGATTACGGCTTTTGGCGGGGAACGATCCCCGGTGAAGGTGTTATCCCCGGCGTGCCTATGAAAATCTATCCCGACTGGGACGCGCACCGGCCCTGCATCGCCTTCGATTTCAGCGGGACGGGCATTCGTCCGATTTTCTGCGTGGGCGGCGGCGATCCCTTTGCGGTGCCGCACATCCTCTATGACCCCAGCGGCATTATCCGGGACGCGGCGACGCTGCAACCGATTGTGGGCGCGACGGTGACGCTCTACCGCATCTGGGGCGATCTGCCCGACACCCGAGACACGACCCGCCAGTGCCGGACGGTGGATACCCGCCCCGGCGGGGTCTGGACGGGCGAAGCAGCCGATTTGGGGCTGATGGAAGATGCCAGCCTGACCCCGCGCCAGATCGATCCCCAGGTCAACCCACAGGTGACGGGCAGCGATGGGCGCTACGGCTGGAATGTGGTTACCGGCTGCTGGTATGTGAAGGTCAGCGCGGCGGGCTATGCGTCCAAAACCAGCGCGCTGGTCGGCGTCCCGCCCGAAGTCACCGACCTGGACATGACGCTGGATGCGCTGAATCTACCCTACAGTATCAGCCTGCCGCAGGTGCGTAAATAACTGATGTTACCCTCTGGGAACGCCAGCATCCTTGCTGGCTGCCGCCAGGGATGGCGGCGCTCCCAGGAGAGTCTATCCAACCCACCCAATTTATGAATGAGGAAAAACGTATGAAAACCCGTATCTCCCTTCTGTTAGTGATTGTCACCCTCTTCTGGCTGGCGGGCTGTTCGTCCGACAGCGAAGATGTCGCACCGACTGCCGTTCCCGCCGCGCCCGCCGCAGAGCAGCCTACGGCAGCCACCAGCGCTCCTGTCAACACTCCTACCACAGCGCCAGTGCAGGCGGTCGCGCCTGTCGTCGCCTTGGCCGACGATCCCAAAGAGGCCATTTTGACTGCAATGGGTGCGATGGCGGGCAGGCCATTTCGCAGCCGCTCCACCATCAACGGGGAAGGCTTCTCGATGCAGATCACCGGCGAATTCTCCCCACCCGATGCAATGCGCATTCTGACCCAACTGAAAGACAGCCCGGATCGCGAGATGGTTGTCATCGGTTCTCAAGGCTGGCAGCGGGTGGGCGCGGAGGGTTGGACGGTGATGGCCGCGGAAGTGATCGCCGCGGTCAACGAACAGGGCGGTCTGGCCCCCAATCTGGCGATGCTGGAAGAAAGCATCACCGCCGCCGCGCTGGTAGGCCCCGAAGAGGTGGACGGCGTGGCTGCCATGCTGTATACGATGACATCCCTATTCGATGCAGGCAAACCAACCGAGATGGGCAGCGAGGCGAAGCTGTGGATCGCCCTGGATAGTGGGCTGCCCATCAAACAGGAGGTGACCGGTGGCGGCAGTCTGACTGTGCAATTGATCGAGTATGAGGGCGTCAATCCGGTTACGCCCCCACTGCCATAAGAGATTGTCAAGAGACGGTTTCTGGATTTAACTGCTGAACCCCACAGAAGGAGCGACCTTTGAAGACTGGGTCTATATGGGGTTCCTTTTGAAAGGACTCTGCACCGTAAACCTACAGTATACTGTAGTCTTTCAGATAATCATTTGGGTGTATTCAAAATCAGTTAAGGACTCTACAGCCGCGGATACTGGTAGCGCGGATGGGTCTGAGTGAGACGAGACAAATCCGCGCTACCCACTATCCGCGGCTGTAACACCCGTCTTGTAACTAATTTTGAA
>CAMDEX010000163.1 GCA_945897075.1 Litorilinea aerophila | reverse complement strand
GACCAATTGCTCCACCGCGCCCGCTGTGCATCGGGCGCAGCAAGCAGCGCCCCTACAAATAGGCCGTCAGGAGATTGTTTATGAGTGAAGAAATCCCGGTCAACGGCAGCGCCCCCTCTGCCAACGGGAGCGTACCCCGTACCACCACCAGCAGCGGTTTTGTCTTTGCCAGCAGCGTAGAAGAAATCTCTATCGAAAGCGAGATGCGCTCCGCTTATCTCGACTATGCGATGAGCGTCATCGTGGCGCGCGCGCTGCCTGACGCCCGCGATGGGTTGAAACCGGTACACCGACGCATCCTCTACGCCATGCACGATATGGGTCTGCGCCCCAACACCTCCTACAAAAAGAGCGCGCGTATCGTCGGCGAAGTGCTGGGCAAGTATCACCCGCACGGCGACACCGCGGTCTACGATGCGATGGCGCGCATGGCCCAGGACTTCAGCCTGCGCTACCCGCTGGTAGACGGCCAGGGCAACTTCGGCTCCATTGACGGCGACAGCCCCGCGGCCATGCGCTATACCGAAGCGCGCATGACCCGCCTGGCCGAGATGATGCTGCAAGACATTGATATGGACACGGTGGCGTGGGGGCCGAACTTTGACGACAGCCTGCGCGAGCCGCTGGTGCTGCCCGGCAAGCTGCCCAATCTGCTGGTCAACGGCTCCAGCGGTATCGCCGTGGGTATGGCCACGAACATCCCGCCCTACAACCTCACGGAAATCTGCGACGCGGTGGCTTTTGTCATTGACAACTGGGCGCGGCGGGAAGAGATCGGTCTGGAAGAGTTGATGGTCTTTGTCAAAGGGCCGGACTTCCCTACGGGCGGACTGATTCTGGGCAGCGAGGGTATACGCCAAGCCCTGGCGACCGGGCGGGGCAAAATTCTGGTGCGGGCCAGGACGAACATCGAAGAGATGTCGAATGGCCGCTTCCGCATCGCGGTGACGGAGATCCCCTACCAGATCAACAAAACCACCCTCATCGAGCGCATCGCTGAACTGGCGCGCACAGGCAAACTGGAGACGATCAGCGACCTGCGCGACGAGAGCGACCGCACGGGCATGCGCATCGTCATCGAACTAAAGCGGGGCGCTTCGCCCAAGAAAGAGCAGAACCGGCTCTTCAAATATACGCCCCTGCAATCAACTTTTGGCGTCAACGCGTTGGCGTTGGTGGACGGCCAGCCGGTGACGCTGGGGCTGCGCCGCGCCCTGCTGGTCTACATTGACCACCGCTTTGAAGTCATCACCCGGCGCACAGAATACGAACTGGGCAAGCAGCGCGAGCGGGCGCACATTTTGGAGGGGCTGCGCATCGCCCTCGAATTCCTGGACGCGGTTATCCAGACCATTCGCAACAGCGCTAACGCCGAGGACGCCCGCGGCCAGTTGATGAGCCGCTTTGGGCTGAGCGAAGTCCAGGCCCAGGCCATTCTGGACCTGCAACTGCGCCGTCTGGCCGCACTGGAACGGCAGAAGATCGAGGACGAATACCAGGCGGTGATGGCGCGCATCATCTATCTGGAAGATCTGCTGGCCCACCCGGAGAAGATTCGCGGTCTGATCAAAGAAGACATTACGGAGATCAGAGAGAAATACGGCGACAAGCGGCGCACCGACATTGTGCCCCACGCCAACGGCGATTTCAGCGAAGAAGACCTGATCACCCAGGAGAATGTGTTGATCAGCTTCAGCGCGGGGGCATACATCAAACGCACCGCGGCGGACGCCTTCCGCGCCCAGGCGCGGGGCGGCAAGGGTGTGAAGGGGATGGCGACAAAGGGTGAGGACGAGGTGATTGACCTGCGTTTCGCCCGCACATTGGATCATATCCTCTTCTTCACCAACAAAGGCCGGGTCTACAGCAGCCGGGTCTACGAGCTGCCCGAAGGCAGCCGCACATCCAAAGGCATCCACATCGCCAATGTACTCACCCTGCAATACAACGAAGAGGTGACAACGATGCTGACGCTGGAGGAGTTTGGCGACAATGAGTTTATTACGCTGCTCACGCGCAAGGCGCGCATCAAGCGGGTGGAGGCGTCGTCCTTTGCCAATGTGCGGCAGAACGGCGTCATCGCCATGAATCTGGACGACGACGACTCGTTGGAGTGGGCGCGGCTGACCAGCGGCCAGCAGGAGTTTATTATCGTCACGCGCGGCGGCAAAGCCCTGCGCTTTGCCGAGGAGGAGGTGCGGGCGATGGGCCGCGCCGCGGCGGGCGTCTATGCCATCCGTCTGCTCGGCAGCGATCAGGTGACCAGCTTTGATGTGGTGGACGCGGACGGCGATCTCTTCGTGCTGCACGAGCGGGGCTGGGGCAAGCGCACCTCTCTGGACGAGTACACGCCCAAAGGCCGCTACACCCAGGGCATCTGGGCCACGGATCACAACCGGCTGGACGAGGTGGGCGCGATTGTGGCGGCGCGCGTGGTACACCCCAAAGACCAGATTACAATCATCACCAGCAACGGCATTATGCTGCGCACGACTGTGGCCGAAATCAGCCAGATGGGGCGCAGCACGCGCGGCGTGCGCATCGTGCGTCTGAACGACGGCGATTCGGTGGCGGCCCTGGCCGTCATCGGCCACGCCGACCTGGACCGCAAAGTAGAGGGTTCGGAGGATGCGGTCGAGACACCGGCCTATGCGCTGGCGGAGAGCGAGGATGTGACCGACGAGCCGGATGAGGAGATGGTTACAGAAGAAGCGGAAGAAGTGGCCTAAAATCGGAACGGAGCGCCCAAAGGGCACCCGGCAGAAACCGCAGATTTGCGCAGATTGAATCCGTCTTTATCCGCCCTTTCAGCGTCATCCGCGTTCTATTTCTTGGGAAAAGAGTATGACAATTGCGCGGGTGATCCGGAAAACTACCCTGGCCGAACAGCCAAAGGAATTGGACTATTGGCGAACGCAATCCTACGAGCAGCGGCTGGCCGCGCTGGAGGAGATTCGGCGCGACTATCACCGCTGGAAATACAATGCTGAACCAAGACTTCAGAGAGTTTATACAGTTGTTAAACGATAAATGACAACACTCAAAGCTTTGGTGCGCCAGGGGCCGGGAGCGCAGATCGCCTTTCTCCCGCAGCCGCAACCTGAACAGATCGCCGAGTCTCTGGTGGCTTTTGCCAACGCCGAGGGGGGGACGCTTGTGCTGGGCGTCTACCCCAACGGCACAGTGGGCGATCTGTTGATGGAGGACGAGGCCGACGGGGCGTTGCGCGCGGCGTTGGCCCTCTGTCGTCCGCCTATGCCCACCCAATGGCAATCCCAGGAGACCCCGGCCGGGATTGTCGTCCTTCTACGGGTGGAGCGCAGCAGCGATCTGCACATGCTGGCCGATGGCCGGGTGTTGATCCGTTCCGGCAGCGAAAACCGCCCGATGGACGTTCCCGCCCTGCAGGTGACCGCGGGCAACAAATCGTTGAGCGATTTTGAGATGGAGCCAGTATCCGGCACGACCCAGGCCGACCTGGACGACGAGATTATTGACGAGTATTTGAAGAAACGGCAACAGCGCAACCCCCACGGCACTGTCCTGGCCGACAGCCGTATGTTGGAACAGATCGGGGCCATCACCAGCGACGGCATCCCGACGGTCAGCGGCATCCTCCTCTTTGGCAAAAATCCCCAGACCTATTTGCCCCACAGCCGCACCGTCTTTGTGAAGTTTGGCGGCGAGCGTCCGCAGGGTGCGGGCGGCAGCTTTGGCTATGGCCGGCGTGAGGAGATCACCGGCCCGCTGGCGCGCATTGTGGAGCGGGTCTGGCGGGTGACGTGGGAGGAGATGGACAAGAAGGCGGTGGTCAAGGGACTGACGCGCGAGGAGCAGTTGGAGTATCCCCAATTTGCTGTGCGCGAGGCGCTGATCAATGCGGTCTGCCACCGGGACTACCGGCTGCGCGGCAGCAGCATCGAAATCCGTATGTACACGGACCGGCTGGAGGTCATCAGCCCTGGCGGGTTGCCCGCCTACATCACTTTGGATAATATCGTAGACGAACATTACAGCCGCAACCCGCGCATCGTCAACGGTCTCTACCAGTGGGGCTATATCGAGGAATTGGGCCTCGGCGTGGACCGGATGATCGAGGATATGGTGGCCGCCGGCCATCCGCCGCCTGTTTTTGACGCGCAGAACCACCGCTTTACGGTCAAGCTCTTCAACCGCAAAGACGCGTCCAAAGTGATCCCCCACTGGGAACAGAATATGAACGAGCGCCAGATCAAAGCGATGCAGTTCATCCAGGCCAACGGCAGCATCACCAACCGCGACTACCGCGACCTGTGCAGCCACGTCGGCGCGGAATCCCTGCGTCTGGACCTGGCCGATCTGGTGGAAAAGGGGCTGCTGCTGAAGATCGGCGACAAACGAGGCACCCGCTATATTTTGAAGTAATCGTAAGTCGGACTGGCAGTCCGACTGGTCGGATTACCAATCCGACCTACGGGCAATTTGGGTTATTTGGGATAAAATTTGGGATATGTGCCTTTTCCCAAGTGGATTTTGGATAAGTTTTGGGATATTTGGGAATCTTTTTGGGATAAATGGCTGGGAAATCGCGTAGATTCACCGGATTGTTGTCTGCCGAAACCGGTGCTATAATCCGAGCAATGGGAGAACACGGATGACAGAATTGACGGATTTTATCTTTGTCCTTCCCTGGACAAATCCGTCAATTCCGCAATCCGTGTTCTCATCCGTGTAAATCCGTCTCCTTCTTTTCAGCGTAGGTGCGTGCTTTGAACACTTCTGATAACAAATCTTTCACCAGCGACCCGGACGACATTTTGGATATCGTCGTCAAGCCGCGCTCGTTTTCTTTGCCCCCCGCCCAGACAGTCAGCCGCGAGCCGGTTGTACCCTTCACACTGCCCCCGGCCCTCCGCGCCATCTCAGCCGCGGCGCAGGAGGGCGGCTGGCAGGTGTCGCCCACGGCGGATGGGGTGATCGACGCGTCTGCCGCTGCCCCCGACTCTTGGGCAGGCTATGAACCTCCAACAGTAGCTGAAGCAGGCGAACGGGCCGAGGACGAACCTCACTGGTTCGGTCTGATGGTGCGCGAAGTGGTGGAGACGGTCGGCCTGGCGGTGATTATTTTTCTGATCATCCGCATCGGCATCCAGAACTACCGCATCGAAGGCCAGTCTATGGAGCCGAACTTCCACGACGGCGAGTATTTAATTGTCAACAAACTGGCCTACCGTCTGGGCGAGTATGAACGGGGGGATGTGATCGTTTTCAAATATCCCAACGACCCCTCCAAAGATTACATCAAACGGATTATCGGTCTGCCCGGCGACACCGTAGAAATCCGGGGCGGTCAGTTGTTTGTCAACAACACGCAGATCGAAGAACCCTATCTCCACATGCCCAACACGCGCGACGAAGCGCCGTCGGTTGTGGAAGCGGGCCATCTTTATGTGATGGGTGACAACCGCCCCGCCTCGTCCGATACGCGCAGTTGGGGACAGCTCGGCCAGAACTTTGTCATCGGCCAGGCTTGGCTTGCCATCTGGCCCTTCGACAGCGCGGGTCTGGTCAAGCACCAGCCGATTGAAGTCAATGCGGTGATGGCCCACGGGCCGTGACCGTCTGCTGCCAACAAAAAAGCCGCCGCGAACGACGCGGCGGCTTTTTTGTTGGCAGAGCCTATCCCCCCAAACTTGCAGAACCGGCCCAAATGAAGGACAATGCAGAGAGGGACACACACTCTTTCCGGCCTGCATCCCGGCGCGTCCCCACGCCCGTATGGATGGGGCTATCAGATAAAGGAAGTGTAAGATGAAGACCAATCGTCGTACCCCTTTCTCCCCAGAGGAGGTGGCGGCAGCCATTGACCACACGGCGCTGAAGCCCGCTACCACCGCAGCGGAGATTCGCCAACTGTGCAGTGAAGCTCTTACGTACCAGTTTGCCAGCGTCTGCGTCAACCCCACGTGGGTGGCGTTGGCGGCTGAACTTCTGGCCGGTAGCCCTGTAAAGGTCTGTACGGTCATCGGCTTTCCGTTGGGAGCGACCCTCTCGTCGGTGAAAGCCTTCGAGACCACCGCCTCCATTGCCGCTGGCGCGCAAGAAGTGGATATGGTCATCAACATCGGCCAACTCAAAGACGCCCACTACGACGCAGTGCGGGATGACATTCGGGGTGTGGTGAGCGCAGCCCATTCCGCCGCTGATACTGTCCGTCGGGTGGTGGTGAAAGTGATCATCGAGACTGCGCTCCTCAACGAATTCGAGAAACGCATGGCCTGTATTCTGGCCAGCGAGGCCGGAGCTGATTTTGTCAAGACCTCGACCGGTTTCAGCGGCGGCGGCGCAACAGTCGAGGACATCCGCCTGCTGCGCCAGGTGGTCGGCCCGGATATGGGCGTGAAGGCATCGGGCGGTATCCGCGACGCAGCCAGCGCACTGGCGCTGTTGGAGGCGGGAGCTACCCGTCTGGGTGTCAGCGCGGGTGTGGCGATTCTACAGGAATTGACCGGCGCGCAGGCTGCGCAGCCAGTCACGGCGGGGGGCGCGTATTGATGGTGGAGCGGGTGCGCGACTATTTCATCCTCATCGGCCATGCCTGGATCTGCCCGGACTGCCGACAACGGCTGCTGGCGGAACCGGAGACAATCATCGTCGGCCACAAGCTGAGCGATGAGGAACGAGCCTGCATCCTCGTCCTGACCGACGAATCCTTTGGCACGATGATGACGTTGGCCACAGCCACAGGGATTACCGTCGAAGACGTCCACATGGCCGTCGATCATCCCCGCTCGCGGTTGCGCCATCTGGGCGTCTACCGACGGCGGTAAACGAAGACTGATGGGAAGAACCCCGATTTGTTCGACGAGGCGTGAAACGTGA
Organism: Litorilinea aerophila; assembly: GCA_945897075.1. Taxonomy (GTDB): domain Bacteria; phylum Chloroflexota; class Anaerolineae; order Caldilineales; family Caldilineaceae; genus JACQGT01. The sequence continues at coordinate 8,116 of CAMDEX010000163.1, read as the reverse complement.
AACGTGAGATCGCCGGATGATCTCACGTTTCACGCTTCACGTTTCTATTACGAGAATCAATCACGGAAATTCCAGCAACCAATGGCATCCACACCCATCGAACTGCGCTCTTTCGTTTTTTTGGACAGCCTGCAACCCCAGCACGCGGCCTTTTTGGGCACGGTGGCCCAGGGCTTTTTGCCCCTGGCTGGCGACGCCAGCCTTTGGATCGAAGTGGCGCCGGGCATCGAAATCAACCGGCTGACCGATATTGCCATCAAAGCCGTGGATGTGAAGCCGGGTCTACAGGTTGTGGAGCGGCAGTATGGCCTGCTCGAAATCCACAGCCCCAGCCAAGCCAATGTGCGGGCCGCGGGCCAGGCCATTTTGGACGCGCTGGGATTGGCCGAGGAAGACCGGTTGAAACCCGAATTGGTGAGCAGCCAGATCATCCGCAATGTGGACGGGCTGCAAACCCAACTGATCAACCGGATGCGCCACGGCCAGATGCTCATCCCCGGCCAGACGCTCTATGTGATGGAGGTGACCCCGGCTGCCTATGCCGCGCTGGCCGCCAACGAAGCCGAGAAAGCCGCGCAGATCAACATTCTGGAAGTGCGCGCCTTTGGCAGCTTTGGCCGCGTCTATCTTGGCGGGGAAGAGCGGGATATTATGGCGGGTTATGGCGCGGCGGTGGCCGCGATTGAGGGGATAAAAGGAAGATGAAGGGAGGAAGGGAGGAAGGGAGGACCTGTGCTTACGTCCTCCCTTCCTCCCTTCCTGCCTTGCCAAGTGGCGTAACGAATACAGGATAACAGACCCCAGGAGCAATTTCTATGTCCGACGCATTGGGAATGATTGAGACGAAGGGTTTTGCGGCGATGGTGGAAGCCAGCGACGCGATGGTGAAAGCGGCCCGCGTGGAGTTGGTGGGCTACGAGAAGATCGGCGGCGGCTATGTGACCGCCATCATCCGCGGCGATGTGGCCGCGGTGAAGGCCGCGCTGGACGCGGGCGCACGCAGCGCGGAAAAGGTGGGTGAGGTCGTCAGTGTCCATCTGATCCCCCGCCCCCACGACAATCTGGACCAGGTATTGCCTCTGGGCCGCGCCACTGCCAACGCCGGATAGGAGACTCTATGGAAAATCTGTGGCGACAACTCAGCACCGGCCCCAACGCGCCGGACAATATCTACGCGATTATCGAAATCCCCAAAGGCAGCCGCAACAAATACGAATATCACAAAGAGCACGGCGTTATCTTTTTGGACCGGGTACTCTACTCGTCCATGCACTACCCCGGCGACTACGGGCTGATCCCACGCACCTTTTGCGGGGACGGCGACCCGCTGGACGTGCTGGTGATGGTGACAGAAGCGACCTTTCCCGGCTGCGTGGTGCGCTGTCGGCCCATCGGCATCTTCCGTATGTTGGACAAAGGCGAGGAAGATTTCAAAATCCTGGCCGTGCCCGAAGGCGACCCGCTGCACGGCGACTACTACGACATCGCCGACATTCCCCAGCATTTTATGAGCGAAGTGAGCCACTTCTTCAAAGTCTATAAAGATTTGGAGCAGAGCCACGTGGAGGTGCTAGGCTGGGAGGGCGTGGAGGCGGCCAAAGCCGAGATCGTCCGCTCGCAAGAACTCTACCGCCAGCGCTTCGGCTTCAAGGACATTTAGCCATGCAAGAGATTGTTCCCGGTCTGTGGGATGTGGGCGAAGTGGCATCCGCCGTCCCTGTCCACGTCTATTTGTGGCGTTGGGCGCAAGGCGTGACGATTATTGATACGGGCACGCCCGGCAACGCGGCTACCATTCTGGCCGCGGTGGGGAAGTTGGGTTTACAGCCGTCGGATGTCAAACGCATTATCATCACCCACGCCGATGTGGACCACACGGGCAGCCTGAAGGCGCTGAAACGGGCGACGGGCGCGCAGGTCATCTGCCACACCGTCGAAAAAGAATTTCTGGAACACCCGGGGCGGCGCAAACCGGCGAAAACACCGCTGGGCCTGCTGCTGCGCCCGTTCTTTGCCCTGGCGATGCTGCTGCCCCAATTCCACACCGAGCCGCTCTCGCCGGACCGCACCCACGTGGACGGGGACAAATTGCCCGAAGGCTTTACGATTCTCCACACACCGGGCCACACACCGGGCCACATCTCTTTGCTGCACCCGGAACGGCGCATTCTTATCGCCGGAGACGCGCTGCACAACCGGGGCGGAAAGCTGGGCGCGCCGCCGCCGCTCTTTACACCGGATGTAGAAAACGCCCATCGCTCGATCTGGAAGTTGGCGAAGAAGTATGGCGAGGCTATTGACACAATCGTCTGCGGCCACGGCGACCCCATCCCCAGCGGCGGACAGGCCCGGCTGAACGGGTTGGTGGAGACGCTTTTTGAAGCCGAGGTCAACCAATGAAAATCGCCCTCGTCGTCGGCACAGTCGTTGCCAGCCACAAAGAGCCGAATCTGGAAGGCAGCCGCCTGCTCATTCTCAAAAATGTGACGATTGACGGTCAGGCGCAGACGGAATACGTCGTCGCGGTGGATGCAGTCAGCGCGGGCGTCGGAGAGTACGTCCTCTACGCTGGCGGTTCCAGCGCCCGCCAGACCGCCGCTACCCACAACCGCCCGGTGGACGCGGTAGTGATGGCGATTGTGGATTCGTGGGAAGTCGGCGGCGTGGAGAAGTATCGAAAAGTGTAGAGAATCACACAAGCGGGTCGGATCAGTGAGCGCTGATTGAGCGGTGCCCTGAGCCTGTCGAAGGGTAGCCGAGTCTGCGAGGCGTATCGAAATCAAGCGAACGGGTCACATGGCGAGAGGCTGACTGATTAGTCTAATTCTGTTGTCGAAATAGTCACAGAATAGAAACGCCGGAACATTGGCAGAAGTCGTGAGAGATATACGAATGAAAATCGGCGGAGTCTATTCTATCAAAAGTGGCGTAGAAGTTATCGAAACCTGTTATGCTACACAGTTGGCAGAGATACAGAAAGTCATAGCAGAAATAGATGCCCTCCAATCACAGAAGAATCATTCTGACTTTTTAAATTACGCATTCGATCGGGGGTTTCAACGATTGGGCTGGCAATCGAAAGTGCATATTCAATGCAACTACACCGCCGACTATTACACGCCAGACTATACCGCTCCCTCGACCGCACAAGCGGCGCAGCGCGAGATGGAATTCGTCAACAACCGGTTGGGAGTTGAGGTTCAATTCGGCAGATACGCTTCTGTAGTCTATGATATTTGCGCCAAAATGACTATCTTTCATAAAGTCGGGCTAATCGACGCTGGCATACAGATTCTGCCGCTTCAAGAACTGGCTGACAAAATGCCTACTGACGCACTCTCTTTCGAGCAGATCGTCTGGGACTTGGAACAGAGAGGGGTTTCCAATATCGATATTCCAGTGATGATTCTGGGCATCCGGGCGTAAACCGATGGCTACCTCCTCCCGCGCACCCCACCTCAGCCACGTCGGACGAACCGACCCCGCGCCTTTCCGCGCACCCCAGCCCGAACGTCTGGGCCTCTACCCGGACGTGGAGCGGGCGGTGGGCGCGGCGCGCCATGCCTTTCTCTCCCTGGACAAAATGAGTCTGGAAACGCGGCGACGCATTATCGAGGCCATCCGAACGGTGGCCCGCCGGGACGCGGCCGAGTTGGGACGGATGGCCGCGGAGGAGACCGGTCTGGGACGGCCAGAGGACAAAACCCAGAAGAATCTGCTCGTCGCCAACCGCACGCCTGGCCCGGAGATTTTGCAGGCCGAGGCGGTCAGCGGCGACAACGGGCTGACCCTCACCGAGCGCGCTCCTTACGGCGTTGTGGCGGCCATCACCCCCTCCACCAACCCGACTTCGACGATTTTCAACAACGCCATCAGCATCCTCAGCGCGGGCAATACGGTGGTTTTCAACGTCCATCCGGGGGCCAACCGGGTCTGCAACGAGACGATCCGCCGCGTCAACGCGGCTATCACCGCCGCGGGTGGGCCGCCAGATCTGCTCACTGCACCAGAAGCGGCCACGATTGAGAGCGCGCAGGCGTTGATGATCCACCCCGGCGTGCGTCTGCTGCTGGTGACGGGCGGGCCAGGCGTGGTGCGCGAGGCCATGCGCAGCGGCAAGCGCGCCATCTGTGCGGGGCCGGGCAACCCGCCGGTAGTGGTGGACGAGAGCGCAGACATCGGTCTGGCGGCCCGGCAGATCGTCTTTGGGGCCAGCTTCGACAATAACGTCATTTGCAGCGACGAAAAGGAGGTCTTCGTCGTGCGCTCTGTGGCCGATGAACTGTTGGCCGGGATGCAGAACCACAATGCGCTGCTCCTGCCCAAATACAAGTTGGCCCAGTTGGAGAAGGTCATCTTCACCGAAATGGGCGCGCCGGGCAAGCCGGGCGTGACGAATAAGCGCTGGGTGGGCAAATATCCCTGGCAGATTTTGCGCGAGATTGGTATTGACGCAGGCCCGGAACTGCGGTTGATCGTCGTGGATGTGCCCGCGGAACATCCGCTGGTCTGGACCGAACAGCTGATGCCCGTGCTGCCGGTGGTGCGGGTGGAGAACGCGGACGCCGCCATCGACCTGGCCGTGGCTGCTGAACACGGCTTCGGTCACACCGCCGCCATGTACAGCCGCAACATCGACAATTTGAGCCGGATGGCGCGCGAGATCAACTGCTCGATTTTTGTGAAAAACGGGCCGACGCTGGCCGGTCTGGGCTACGGCGGCGAGGGCTACACCAGCTTCTCCATCGCCAGCCCTACCGGCGAAGGGCTGACCACCGCGCTGACCTTCTCCCGCATCCGCCGCTGTGTGATGGTGGATCATTTTCGGATTGTGTAGGACTGCGAAGAATAGAACGCGGATTGAGCGGATTCGGCGGATAAAAGCGGATGAAATAGGACGCAGATTTCTTTCTTTTCTTCGTGTCTTTGTGTCTTTATGGTTATAAAAATGACAGTCCCTGAATTTTTCGAGCGTTACGAATGGGTTTGCGAGGAAGTCGAGCCGGGCATCTGGCGCGCGGTCTTTGCCGACGAGCGGGACGAGGAGTACGATCTTTTCGTGGCGCAGACGGATGAGTGGCTGCATTTTGCCATCTCCCCCCTCACGCCCCGGCCTAAAGCGGAATGCGCAATTTCGCTACACGAAAAACTTTTGCATCTAAACCAAAGCCTGCGACTGGCTCGGCTGGCGCTCGACGACGAGGGGGATGTGGCGCTGCTGGCCGACTTGCCCCTGGACGATCTGCGCTACACCCATTTCGCTGCCGCGCTGGATGTGCTGACCGGTTACACCCGGCGTCTGGCGGGCGAGTTGAGCCGGGTTGCCACGCAGCCCGGCTACCGTTCCCCGTTGTTGTAACAGACGGACACGGATTTTCACAGATTAGAAGATGGCTACTCGGCTTACACCGGCGGACATTGTACAACAGCAGCTTGACCGTTTGGGCGTGGCCCGTCCCGGCGATGTGGGCTGGGTTCACGCGGCCAACAACCGGGCCAAATTGGAGGCTGCGCTGGCAGATCCCAGCGTTCATTATGTAGAGGGCGACATCTCGCTGGGCGAAAACGGCCAGGTGATTATGGCCCACCCGCCCGCCACGACCAGCGATCTACTTTTCATTGATTGGCTACACGCAACGGTTGCCGCGGGCAAAGGTGCAAAACTCGATTTCAAGACGCCTTCTATTGTGGAATCCTGTCTGATCGAAGCCAAACGCCACGCACTGGGGCGCATCCCGCTGATCGTCAACGCCGACCTGCTGGTAGGGCCGGGCGGCAAACCAGTTATTTTTGACCCGGCGGAGTTTCTGGCTCTGCACAAAAAGCATCTGCCCCAGGCCATTCTCTCGCCGGGCTGGACAGTAGACGGCAACGGCACAAGCTACAGCCGGGAGATGCTGATGGAGATGCAGGCGCTTCTGCGCCCAGTGCGCAGCCCGGTGACGCTCTGCTTCCACGCCTGGTTTCTCTTCACCTCCTGGCCGGATGTGAAGTGGCTGTTGGATCAGACGCCTTACACAATTACCGTTTGGGGCAAAGTTGACTCGCCTGAACTGCTCAATTGGCTGCGCAAGTACACGAACCCAATCCGCTGTTTTTACGATGTGCAGAGCGCGGATGGAGAGCAGTTGTCGGTAAGCAGTAAACAGTAATCAGTTTTTCATGCACGATTGAGCGCCACAGGGGATGAAAACAGGAACGCAGATTGCGCAGATTCTTAATCCGCGTTGATCAGCTCAATCTGCGTCGTCCGCGTTCTATTCTTCAGGGGAGTCTCGACACTGATGACTGATGACTGCTCACTTCCGCCCTAGCTATGGACCTGCCAATGCCCCACGCCATCCACGCATCCCCTGCCCTGGCCCTGCTCGAATTCGAGAGCATTGCCGCGGGCTACTTAGCCGCCGACGCAATGGCGAAACGCGCGCCTATCGCCCGCGTCGTCGCCGGGACAGTCCAGCCGGGGCGTCTGCTGGTGTTGCTCAGTGGCGGCGTGGCCGAAGTGGAGGAGGCCGTCGCGGCCGGACAGCAGGTGGCAGCGGGCAGTCTGCTCGATCAAGTTTTCCTACCCGCCGTCCATCCGGGCGTGATTGCCGGGCTGTTGGGGAAACGCCATCCCATCGCCGATGCGCTGGGCATTGTGGAGAGCCGCAGCGCGGCCAGCGCCCTGCACGCCGCGGACGCGGGGTTGAAGGGCGCAAATGTCGTGCTGGTAGAGTTGCGATTGAGTGACGGTCTGGCGGGCAAGGGCGTCTGCTTCTACACCGGCACTGTGTCGGCGGTGGAAAGCGCTGTCGAACTCGCCAGCGCAGCGGTCAGCCCCGGTCATTTCATTCACGCGGTCGTCATCCCCCAACTCAGCCCGGACATCGCCGCCACCCTACACACGGGCAGCAGCTTCGCGCAGAATCTACAGGGATAGAACGCGGATTGCGCGGATTAGGCAGATCAAAGCGGATTTTTTATCCGCTCATATCCGCCTGATCCGCGCAATCCGCGTTCTATTCCTATCCTTTGCACTTCCCCCCACCGCACGGTACAATCTGGTTATGCTTCTCTGCATAGACATCGGCAACAGCAATATCGTCATCTGTGCCTACCCGCGGCAAGGGGATGGGCAGACCGCGCCCATCGCCAGTTGGCGGCTGGCCACAGAACGCACCCGCACCGCCGACGAATATCGCATCCTCCTGCGCCAGCTCTGGCAGGAGGGCAATTTCAGCGCGGGCGACTTCCACGACGCCGCGATTGTCAGCGTCGTCGCACCACTGACCGACGTATGGGTACGGATGCTGGAACAGTTGTTGGGCCGCGCCCCGCTGGTCATCCGCCACGGGCTGGCCTTTGGCATTGAAATCGCGGTTGCCCGGCCCGACCGGGTGGGCACGGATCGCATCGTCGACGCGGTGGCCGTCTACCAGGCCGCGGGCGGCGCGGGTATTGCCGTGGATTTCGGCACGGCCACGACTTTCAATGTTGTCAACGCGGCGGGCGTTTTCCTGGGCGGGGCCATCGCGCCGGGGCTGGGCACAGTGACCAACGCGCTCATCGAAAAGGCTAGTGCCTTGCCCGCGGTGGAACTGAGCGCACCGCCCACAGCCATCGGCAACGACACTGTGCCCGCCATCCAATCCGGCCTGGTCTTCGGCTACGTGGGGCTGGTGGAAGGGCTACTGGCCCGCATCCGGGCCGAACTCCCCACGCCAGCCAAAGTTATCGCTACCGGCGGTATGGGCCATCTCATCGCCCCCCTCACCCCTGCCATCAATGCCTACGATCCCTGGCTGACGCTGGCGGGGGTGCGGCAGGTGTACAGATTGAATCGAGAAAAAATCTAATCCGTATTGCGTATTCCGTAAGTAAGTGTTGCGTTTTCGGTTTCAACTTCATCCCAACGGGTGATGATGAAAAATGGAGTTATCGCCACTACTTACTCCGTACCACAAAAAGATCGACGTCATAAGCGTTAGTTGTTCGGCCAGACCCGTGAAACGTGAAACGTGAGAGTACGTCACGTAAACTCACGTTTCACGTTTCACGTTTCGGCTGCCAACTTTGGCTTGTGGCTTCGCCACCTTACGCATTACGTAATACGCACTACGCAATACTCACAACG
>CAMDEX010000162.1 GCA_945897075.1 Litorilinea aerophila | reverse complement strand
GGCGCGGGCGTCGTGGGCAATCATGTGCTCGCAGAGAAGCGCCGCGCCCCGTCCGTAGCCAGCCGCGACTTTGCCGTGCGCATTGGCGCGACGGATGGCCTGGGCCAGGGGTGTGCCTCCCAGAAATGTCGCCATACGTACAGGGTTTTCGCCCAGCAGCAGAATGCCGGTCGCGCCGGTAACCCGCTCCAGATTGTCCGGGCGTAGGGCTTCCTCCCGGCTGGTAATGCTGAGAATCTCCACCGAATCGGTCTCCCAACCGGCAAAGAGCGCGTGACAACGGCTGGCGGCTGTTAGTGAATCGCCATCGCCTGCGATCAGTGCGATACGCGCGCCATACCCGCCGGCTTCTTCCCAGAAGTATTGGAGTAGATGGCTCTCGCTTTTCTCATCAGCGCAAGTGGGAATAAAGAGCAGTGCGCCTCGTGTGTAGCCGGATAGAACGGGTGCGGGCATAATAGGGCCTTCGGGTATTGGATATTGGCGATTGAACAATACGAGAGTATTGGACCAGTGAGCGCTGGTTGAGTAGCCGAGTCTTCGAGGCGTATCGAAACCGAGCGAACGGGTGACGAGTCTGCTTTTTCACCCGCTTGATTTCGACATGCTCAATCTAAAGGTTTCGATACGGCGGGAAACAGCACCCGCCTACTCAACCAGCGCTAGTCTTGTATGGTTATTAGCAGGCTTCATTCAAACTCCAGATGAAAGATCAGTCGCCGGAACATCTCCTCCAGCGGGGAAAAGTTGGCGTCCAGACCAGTCAGGGAGAGAATCAGCAGACGCTTGCCGTTGGCGTCATAGAGTGCGACCTGCCAGCCGTCGATCTGCGTGCCTTCGGGCAGGCCATAGAAGGCCGCGCCGTCCAGTGTGTAGCGCAGGGAGGCCACGTCCAGCCCGTTGGAGCGCATACCGCTCTCAACCTGCGCGCTCTGCACGGCGATAGCGTCTACACTCTCCAACTGCGCGCCCGCCAGTTCCGCGTAGATGTCGAGCGTCAGCCCCTCGGCGGGGACGACGAGCGCGGTGAAATTGCTGACGAATCTGTTGTCGGCAAGCGTCGGGTCGTCAAAGAGAAAGCCCAACGCCGCGAAGTGGTCCAGCGCACCCGGCGTCTCGGTCAACTGGCGCAAGATAGCCTGTAGCGACTCGCTGGCCGCACCCTCTTCTGCCTGGGCAAAGAGTTCGCTCAGTTTGTCGGCGCTGGGCTGCGTCACGTCCCAGGCAGACGGGTGCTGGATGAGCAGCCCGCGCGCGTCGTCGCTGAAGGCGACCCAATCCGCGGGCAACGAGAGGTCCACGACTGCTGTCGCGGTCGGCTCTGCCGTCGGTGTGGCGGCTTGGGTTGAGTTCATCGAAACCGGCGTAGCCGTGGGCGGGATGGGTGTGTCTGTCGGCGGCGCTGCCGTGGCCGTGGCAGGCACGGGCGTCGCCGCCGACTCTGGTGTGGCTGTGGGCGCGGGGCAGCCGCACGCGCTCAACAAAAGGAGCGTAACGAGCGCAATGGCGATCCACTGGAAAGAGATGCGTGGCATAGGCAGACTCTTTGTAAAGCGTAGGGGCGCTGCTGGCTGCGCCCGTGACCCGAAGCGGGCGCAGCCAGCAGCGCCCCTACAAATGATTATCCGGGCCAGTATACGTTCTGCTATTGTAACAGAGAAGCGGTATGTGCGGGAAAAGTCGCCAGGGGGACATTCCATCACTTTTTTGCTGTTTGACACGCAAACGAATTTGCCAGTATCATATCGTAACTTCCGGCCCACTCCCCCGCCGGTAGAACTGTTCAGATTCGCCCATTGTTCGCAGACTTACAATCTCATCATCAGGAGGAAGTAGCAGATGACAAGCGAAAGCAGACGTACGCTCAACCGCCGTTCATTTTTGCGCGGCGCAGGAATGTTGGCCGCCGGTGGCCTCTTGGCCGCCTGCGCCCCGGCCGCGCCAGCCGGTGAAGCCCAGCCAGCCGCCAGCGGAGGCGAAGCAGCAGCGCCCCCCGCCGCTGAGGGCAAGACAATCTCGTTTTGGGTTTTTTGGAGTCAGCCGGGCAACATCGCCGACCAGATGCTGGCCGATCCCGGATTGGAAAGCTACATTGGCGCAGGCAACAAGATAGATTTCAAGTCAGGTGTCAACCAGGAAGCGCGGCTGACCGCGGTTGCGGGTGGCACACCGCCGGATATCGGCATTTTGGGGAACTATCTCGACTTTATGGCTCGGGGCGCAGTGGTACCGCTGGACGACTACATCGCGGCCAGCAGCGTCATCAGCCAGGACAAATTCATTCCCGGCAACTGGGAAGTCATCCAATACCAAGGCAAAGTCTACGGCGTTCCTGCCTTCGAATGCTTCGTGCGCCGAGGTCTGGAATACAACTCGCGCCTGGTGGAAGCCGCCGGGCTGGACCCGGACACGCCGCCTGTGACTTGGGACGAGGTAATGGTCTGGCACGAAGCCCTGACCAAATTTGATGCCGCCGGCAATCTGGTGCAGTTTGGCCTCGATCCCTACGACGCCGAGGGTGGCACGGGGCCGGGCAATGACGGCTGGTTTGCCATGGAATCCTTTGATCTGGTCTATTTTGATCAGGACACAAAGGAATTTGATCTGGACAACGAGAAGGTGGCTACCGCGCTTGAGGTAATGGGCGAATTTGTCAAGATCATCGGCCCTGACAACCTGGCGGGTATGCGTCAGGTGGAAGGACAAGGAACTTGGGGCGGTGCCTTCAACGCCGAAGTCCAGGCCATGATTATCGAAGGCTACTGGCACCCCGGCGAGACGGTCAACGAGAAGCCGGAGGTGGCCGCCTTCAACCGCAGCACATGGGTTCCTGTACCAGAATCCCGTCGGGGCACGAAGATTCAGTTCGGCGGCGGCCACATGGCTATGCTCTTCAAGGATGGCAAGCTCAAGGACGAAGCCTGGCCGGTGGCCGAGTGGATCCAGAGCGACTACGTTTGCAATCTGATCTTCGATCAGATCGGCTGGTTGCCCGCTTATCTGCCCTATTTCGAGAACGCGGACCAGGAGAAATATCCAGGACTGAAGTTCTACTTTGACTCGGTGAAGGAAGCCAACTACTGGGGTCCCTTCATCATCTGTGAGATCCAAGCCTTTATCGAGACCCAATACGGACAGGCGCGCGAGAAGGTCTTCCGCGGCGAGATGACCGGGGCGCAGGCCGCGGCCCAATTGCAGGATGAAGTTGTGAAAGAGTGGAAGGAAGCTGGATTTGGCTGAGCCGAACCCAAGCGTTGCGTGATTTTGCCCAGGCCGGGCGTGATGGACGGCCTGGGCTTTGCGACTGGCGGGCGCTGTTTTGTAGGGGTGCTTGCTTGCTGCCCCCACAGATGGGCGCAGTAAGCAAGCGCCCCTACGGTTGCACGAATTATAGGGAGGAAGATCAGATATGAGTATTGGATTGCCACGAATGCGACGACTTACAGGCCGGGAAAGGCGAGAACTTCTGATCGGGCTGCTTTTTGCATCGCCCTGGATCATCGGCTTTATCGGTTTTACCCTCTACCCGATTGCCTCCTCCTTCTATTTCAGTTTTACCCGCTACGATCTGCTGCGCGATCCAGTGCCTATCGGTCTGACCAACTACGTAAACCTGCTCACCGACGATGCCGACTTTCGCATCGTCGCCTATAATACGCTCTGGTGGGTGGTATTCAGTACACCGTTGGGCGTGCTTTCAGCCTTTCTGATGGCACTGCTTCTGAATACAAAGATTACGGGGCGCTCCTTTTTCCGGGCCGTCTTTTTCTTCCCATCCATTGTGCCTGTGGTGGTGACAGCCTTTGTCTGGCTCTTCCTGCTCAACATTCAATACGGCGCGGTCAATGCCACATTGCAGTCCATTGGGCTGCCCATTATCCCCTTTCTCTCGGATCCGAAAATCGTCAAACCGACATTGGTGATGATCCACATGTGGGCGCAGGGCGCGGCGATGGTCATCTTTCTTGCCACATTGCAGGATGTGCCCCGCTCGCTCTACGAAGCAGCCACGATGGACGGGGCGAACTCGTTGCGCCGCCTCTGGCACATTACGATCCCGATGGTCAGCCCGGTGATTCTCTTCAACACAGTCATGAGTTTTATCAGCGGCTTTCAATACTTTACCCTGCCCTGGCTGCTCACCGCGGGCGGCCCCAACCAGGCCACCGAATTCTATTCGCTCTTTCTCTACCGCAACGCCTTTACCTATTTCCGCATGGGCAAGGCCAATGCCCTGGCCTGGCTACTCTTTCTCGTCATCATCTTTTTCACCGGTCTGCTCTTTCGGGCATCCGGGCGTTTTGTCTACTATGCCGGCGGCAGCCGCTAAACAGGCATGATTCCGGGAATCGGCCAGATGATGACGGACATTCGAGAGAATTCGTGGCCGATTCCCGGAATCGTACCCACTAAGTGTGAGGCACAGAAGCAATGACAACACAAGCAGCAACACCCAAAGCGGTGAATACCCAAATTGAGCGGGCGCACCCGATCAGCCGGCTGCGCAAGCTAAGTTGGCAGGATTGGGTTGTGGAGATTCTTAAATACTCTATCCTGATCTCGCTGGCAATCACTTTTCTTTTGCCCTTCTATTGGATGCTCTCTTCTGCGGTCAAGACCGATACGCAGGTCTATACGGTGCCGCCCATCTGGTTTCCAGCATCCCCCTTATGGAATAATTTCTGGGACGCCTGGAACAGCGAGAACTTCTGGCTCTTCACCTACAACACAGTCGTGATGTACGCAGTGCCAGCCACCATCGGCTCAGTACTGTCTACCGCCCTGGTTGCCTACTCGTTTTCACGCCTGCGCTGGATTGGTCGTGACGCGGTTTTTGCTGTCGTGTTGGCAACGATTATGATCCCCGGCTGGGTGCGTCTTGTACCGCTCTTTATCATCTTCAAGAAAATGGGCTGGCTGAACACCTTTCTGCCTCTGGTCGTCCCCAGCTTCTTCGGCAGCGCCTTCTTTATCTTCCTGCTGCGCCAGTTTTTCATGTCCATCCCCACTGAGCTTTCGGATGCAGCCAGAATTGATGGAGCCAACGAACTTCAGACAATGTTCAGGGTGATCCTGCCCCTCTCCATCCCCGCCCTGGCCGTCGTCGCCCTCTTTACTTTTATGGATTCCTGGAACGACTATTTGGGACCGCTGATCTACGTCAATATCGAGGAAAAGTGGGTGCTGGCGCTGGGCGTGCAACGGCTGCGCAACGCCGTGATGGAGATCGGCAATAGCAAACTGGCCTACCCCTATCTGATGGCGGTGAGTTCGATTATTACGCTGCCCATCTTTCTGGCCTTCTTCTTTGCCCAGCGCACTTTTATCGAAGGCATTTCTTTGACTGGCATCAAAGGATAGTTGTAGGTTGGGTTCTTGCCGCCGGGAAAGATGGAACGTCCTGGAGCGTATGCGGCAAGAACCCAACTGTGCGTCGGGTGGCTGTGTTGGGTGAATGCCTGCGCCACTGACTGGACAGATGCTTCTATCGGCGTGGCATTCACCCAACCTACGCTATCCTCCCGAAATCAGAATCCTTCGCTCCCAACTTGAAGTACTCCCCCTATGTGAGGGGAGGTTGACGCGCGGGGTCGAAGGTGGTACAGTAGTTGCAAAAGTAAGCGATGGGTCGTTCAGTTTGTCCTGAAAATGAGGAATGTATGAACTTGGTATTTCATTCGACAGAGACTTTTGAGAAAGATTTGCAACAGTTTGACATCTGTTTGCAGGGAAAAATTGCGCAACGCGTCAATGAAATCGCACAAGCCTTCATTGAAGATCGGCGAGTTTTTGCCCTACACGCGCGCAAACCTTACAATCTTCAACTGAGTAATGGGTTTGATTCTTCGCTGTATTCGATTGTCGTCGAGCCTGACTGGCGTGTGATTCTGACAGTTGACGACGATCCCCTATTCGAGCAGACGATTGTGACTTTGTTGCGGGCGGTAAAACGTCCTGATTTATATAACGCCTATACAGCCGTTGCCGAGTCTCTGTACCAAAATCTGAATGGCAGCATTATTAAACAAGGGGTTCTCGTTGGCTGAGATCAAAGCACTGCTGGATGAGTATGGGGTAATTCATGAGGCGATAAAGATTCTTTCCGATGATAAGCTTAAAGTTGCGTTTCTGGAAGCCTTGGCGGAACTCGAAGACAATGAGGCGTATCGAACACGCAATTTCCCCAAAACGCGCTTGCACAGAGTGACGGGTGTCAAACAAGCAGTTTACCGAGCCGACATCGATAAAATTTCTGGTTGGCGGCTTCACGTCCAGTATATCAACAGTCAGATTCAGTTGAAGGACATCATCGAAGGACAAAAGCATGATGATGTGCTCAAAGTCATTAAAGCGAAGAAGAATAGATACGAGTAACCTTTTGGTGAGCAAAAGTCTAATAACTGCCCTGAAAAAAGGACACAGATAGGACGGATTCAATCTGCGAAATCTGCGAAATCTGCGTTCCTGTTTTTTAACCCACCCCCACAGGACACCCCCAATGAAAGTACTCATCACCGGAGCCAGCGGCAAACTGGCCGCGTATATCATCCGCGATCTGGCCGCGGACTACGAACTTGTCTTGATGTCGCGGCGCAAGCCCGCTGACGAATTCAGCCACCTGCCCTGGATTGAGGGCGATTTGGCAAATTTTGCCGACTGCCAGCGGGCCGTGGCTGGGGTGGACGCCATCCAGCACATCGGCGCGCAACCCTGGCCGGTGGATCATCCAGAGATGCGGGCGCGGGCTGGAGAACAGGGCATCCCCTTCGACGCCACCTTCAAAACAAATATGCTGGGAACCTATTATCTGATGCAGGCTGCGGTGGAGGCGGGCGTGCGTACAGTCGTGATGGCGGGGAGCAATTGCGCGCTGGGCCACGGCTTCCGCATCAGCGACACCCCCTTTCCCATCGAACGGCTGCCGATTGACGAGAGCCACCCCACCTGGCCGGAGGATTCCTACAGCTTCAGCAAACGGGCCGGGGAAGATCTGCTCGCCTCTTACAGCCGGGCCTACGGCATTCGGACGTATGTGACACGCATTGCCGGCATCTGCCCGCTGGAACGCCGCCAGGCAATGGCCGCCAACGCAAAGCCCATCCAAAGCTGGTCTCCCTGGCTCTACTGTTGGGTAAGCAGCGAGGATACGGCCTCGGCCCACCGCCTGCTGATGGAGGCCAGCTCGACGCTGCCTGTCCACGACGTTTACTTTCTGAATGCGGATGACACTACCACTCTGGAACCATCGCTCGAACTGATCGAACGCTTCAACCCGGGGCTGCTGCCGCTGGTCACACAACTGGACGGCCACCACTCCTTTCTTAACTGCGACAAACTCAAACAGGCCGCCGGCTGGCGGCATCACCAATCCTGGAGAGAACACCTATGAAAGCCCCTATTCGCTTTGGCGTCGTCGGCACGGGGAGCATCTCCGTGCGCGGCATTCTGCCCCACCTGACAATGGACGATGTGCAGGATCGGGTCAATGTCGTTGCGGTCTGTGACCCGGTTTACGACCGCTCCCAGGCGGCCGCGGCCCGTTTTGGCGCACAGCACGCCTTTGCCAGCCTGGAAGAATTGCTGGCCTCCGGCACGGTGGATGCGGTCTCCATCGCTTCGCCCATCGGTTTTCACTTCGAACAGGGGATGCAGTGCGTGGCAGCAGGCGTGCATGTCCATTTCAACAAAAGTATGACGACGACGGTGGACGAGGCCGACCAACTCATCGCGGCCGCGGCGGCCAAAGGGGTGAAGTTGGTCTCCTCTCCGGGTGAGATGCTGCGCCCGCGCCACCAGCACATCAAAAAAATGATCGAAGAGGGCGCGTTGGGCCGCCTCACCTGGGCCGTCACCGGTTCGGCTTTTGGGAATTATCACGAGGCGGAGAAGGTGCGCCACGGCGACGACCCGCTGACAAACATCAACCCGGCCTGGTATTACCGGCGGCCCGGCGGTGGCCCGTTGTACGATATGACCGTCTACGGTCTGCACGCGATGACAGGCATTCTGGGACCGGCCAAACGGGTGACGGGCTTCTCCGGTGTGCGCGTCCACGAACGGGAGTTCCGGGGCGAGATGTTGCCTACGGATATGGACGACAATACGCTGATGGTGCTGGATTTTGGCAACAGCTTCTTCGCCTTTGTCTACGGCGTGGCCGCGGGGCGCATTGACAACACCTGGCGACCGCTGATTTTTGGCACGGGCGGAGTGATCAGCGACGGCACACTCAACGGCAAGGTGTTTGACTATCCGGGGCGGGAGTTGGACGAGCAGTACGGGATGAACGGCAGTCTGCCCCACGTAGTCGGCCCCCATCTGCATCAGGAGGAGTCCCACGTCTACGAGGACATTATGCAACTGGTGGACCTGCTGCGGGATGGCACGCCTACCCTCTCGACCGCGGAGCACGCCCGCCACGTCATCGAAATTTTCGACGGAGCCTATCGCAGCGCGGCCAGCGGCCAGGCGGTGCAACTGCGCACGACGTTTTAGGGAGAGGACCGCAGAGGTCGCAAGCGGCGCAGAAAACGCAGATTTACGCAGATTCTTTTCGTGTAAATCGGTATCCCATTTTTGGTCAAGAGACGTGAAACGGGAAACGTGAGATCGCTCGAATGATCTCACCTTTCCCGTTTCACCTTTCGTCAAAAACGAACTGCCGCGACTTCAGTCAGATTCCACAGCTTGGGGCACGAGAATGTCATCCCGCCAGCGTTTGCGGAAGGATGGCTTGACCAGCGCTTCTGGTGATTGGAGGGTCAGCCCGCCATCAGCGGTCAAGACGATGCCGGTGATGAAGGAAGCCTCGTCCGAAGCCAGGAAGAGGTTGGCATTGGCGATCTCTTCGGGTGTGCCGGGGCGTCCGATGGGGTAACAATCGTTGACCATCCGCTCTTCCAACTCATCCGCGGCCAGCATCACCGCGCGGCGTTCGCCGACGATTTCGCCGGGGGCAACCGCGTTGCAGCGAATGCCCGACCGCCCGTAATCCAGAGCAATGCTGCGTGTCAGCGCGTTCAGGCCACCTTTGGCCGCGCCATAGAGACCGAAGTGGGGGTTTGTGATGGTGGCGTTGACTGTGGAGACAAAGACAATCGAGCCGCCGCCCACTTTGATCATCTCCGGGATGCAATACTTGGCCCCCAGCCAGGGTCCGCCCAGCGTGACAGCCAATCCCTCGTTCCATTCCTCCAGGGTGAAGTCAATGGCCGGTTTGACGTAGCTGTGGGCCGCGTTGTGGACAAGTGTGGTAATTTTGCCAAAGTTGTCCAGCGCTGCGCCCACCATCGCCTCCCAGGCGGCCGGGTCTGCCACATCACCCATCGTCCACGCCACCTCGCCGCCGATGGCCTGGATGCGCTCCACGGTCTCCATGAGCTTCTCCTGGCGATGACGGGTGTTGACCACGACCTTTGCCCCTTCTTGGGCGAAAAGATACGCTGTGGCCGCGCCAATGCCCCCCCAAGCCGCGCCGGCAATAATGGCTACTTTGCCTTCCAGTCGCATGTGATTTCTCCTTGTCTTTTGGTTTGTGCGGTTTGCAACCGCACTTTCGCTGGTGGACGTGTGGTTGCAAACCGAACCTACAGATTACTTTCGTCGGTAGATGTGCGGTTGCAAACCGCACTTACTGCGCAGTGCTCTCTTCGTCCGACTTCATGCGCTCTCCGCGCAAGACAAAAGCGCGTATGTCATAATGACCCGGTCGGATCGGTTGCAGATGGCCCGACTCTATCATCAGTTCCAGCGGACTGACGCGGGTCTGCAAAGGCATCACCACTTTCTCGTGCATGCGGGCGGACTCGTAGACCGCGTGGATCATCTGCAAAGCTCTGTAGCCGTTCTCGTCGCGCCCGCGATGGGTGTCAGTTTTGCCCTCGATCCAATCCGCCAACTCGTCCGCCTGCGCCGCGCCGCCTTCCACCCACTCAAAGCTCTCGCCCTGCTCCGACACCTTAAAAAATTTGCCGTCTGGCTGGTGCAATTCCCACTGGCCGCCCGTATCCTTGTTCAGCAATTGTAGATCATTGGTGGTCAGGTTGATCATACCCTGGCTGCCGAAGATCAGCGCGCCCTGGTAATAGCTGGGTGCCAGATCGCTCAAAATCAAGGCCCGCGCGCCGCCTTTGAACTGAAAGACCGCCATGGCGCAATCTTCGATACGTGTGCCTCGTTCGTACTGGTCGGTCTTGCGTTCGATGTTGCCCATCACCCATGTACATTCGTCGTCGCTGAGGAGATAGCGGTACATGTCGGTGTGGTGGGAACTGTAGTTGGGCAGACCGTCGTGGCCGAAGCTCTGGATGAGATGGACATCGCCGATCACTTTCTGGGCGATCATCTCTTTGGCCAGAGTGTAGGCGGGCAAGAAACGTCGCTGGTGGCCAATCGCCAGTTTGACACCATTGCGGCGACAGGCAATCATCATCTGCTCGGCGTTGCCCACAGTGTCGGCCATGGGCTTTTCGCACAGAATCGCCTTGGGCCGATGGGCTGCCGCGGCAATTGTCCAGGTGGCGTGCCCGCTGTGCCAGGTGCAGATGGAGATCACATCGAGATGCTCTTTGTTCAGCATCTCGCGGGCGTCTGTGTAATGTTTGGGCGCGATACCAAACGCATCATCCTTTTCTTTCATGGCAGATTCGTTGAGATCGGCCAAAGCCACGATTTCAAAGCGTCCGCAGTCAATGTAACCGCGGATGTGGTTGCTGGAGATACCGCCGCATCCGATCACACCGACACGCAATTTGTTGGGCATAGAAGATTCCTCGCTGGATGAAAAAGGAAAAACAATCAGAACTCGCTCCGACTCAATTACGAATGAACAGCCTCAGCGCTTCTCAGGCTTCCCCCTCCTCCTCCGAAAGATTGAGATTCAGGCGCAGGATCCATTCGCCATACTGGATATCCATCTCCATAGCCCCCAACTCAGATATGCAATGGGGGCTATCGTACTGTTTGAAACTGCTGAGTGGCTGCTCTGAGCCGTTGACTGTGAAGGGGCCTGTCCAAGCAAAGGCAACGCTGTCGCCGCGCAATGAGAGGAGGGATGCACCCAACTGATCGTATCTGATCGGCAAAGCCAGCATCGCCTTTTGGAAGTCGGCGAAGCTGCCGTCCTGGGCTGCGCGGCCCATCTGACAGAGCCAGACATTCTGGCCTGCCACGCTACGCAATTCCCGATACGCGCCCGGCCCACTCTTGATCAGCTTCATCCCCGCCGAGGCAGAGAGGGCCAGGTAGGCGTCGCCTCTGCGCGCAAAAGCCCACCCGCGTTTAATCAGATATTCGTCGAAGGCGGCGATGGGGAAATGGGCGTGGGTATAGCCCAGCCAGTCATCGTCGGGCAGACGGTAGAGCGCAACGAGCAGATCGCGCCACTGGGCCACACGGGGCAGGACGCCGTTGCCGCGCCAGAAATTGGGACGGTAGGCATCCTTCTGGTTCAGACAGCGTGGGTGGTTGACAAAGACTACTGCACTCGGGCTTAGGGTTGCCTGCCAGATGTGTTCGTCGCTGCCCGCCTCGCCAGCCCGGTAATCCTGGGCCGAGCAGAGCATAAAATCGGAGGTCTTGAAGGTGACTTTGTTGACCTCCCCATCCGCCAACGGCCCCTGTGCCGTGTCGCGCCAGGCAGTGATGTGGCGTTCGCGCGACCAGAGCGCGGCAGACCAATCCAGCGCGATCATCTGGTGAAGAGGGGGACAGGCGTATTTCTGGGAAGTGGCGAGGAGAAGCCCAGCGGCGATGTGTTGATTCCAACACCCCACCCCCCAAAGCAGGCGACTGACCGGGGAGGTCGGCTCCATGCGGGCGTCGGCGATGGAGGCTGCGCTGGTTGCGCCATGCGTGGAGCCAAAGACCCCCCGAAAAGAGTTGAGCGCCAGCGAGTAGAGCAGTTTGTCCGTCAGCGTGGCAGCTGTGTCGGACAGACTCTCCGACGCGGCAAAATCAACCAGGGCGATCAGGCCGAGGAGCATAGAGGCAAAGCCCTCGCCCGAATCCCAGGCCGCAAAACCCCCCTGCACCCGCCGCTCCAGCCACTGCCAGATGCGTTCTTCGCCACGCGCCTGCTGCCAGCTCCCCATCTGGCTACTGCGTACAAACTGACGGTCGGGGTAGAGTTGGCCTGCCAGCACAGTAGAGGCGTGTCTGAGGATGGCAACGTCGTCGGCCAGGCCCTGGCCGTCGGTCTCCGCATCGGCTGCGTAGTCGAAGCCCAATAGACATTCCTCCAGCCGCTGGGCAAGCGGCCGCGGAAAGGAGGCATCCGACGCATAGCGATAGGCGATGAGGAGCAGGCCAATCAGAAGTTCGTCGCAACCCGTCTGTCGGGCCAGGACTTGATCGATGGCGCGGCGGATTTCATACTCGTGGAAGTGTTTCCATTCCCCCAAAGCCATGCGCGCGATCTCGGCATAGACGCCATCTGTCCACCAGGCCGCGTGTTGCAACAGTTCCAGGCCACGTGCGGGTTGCTCGCCCTGGGGTTTGTCCACGTAATCGCTGTGCAGAATGTTGACGTCAAGCTCGCGGCTCACCCGCATGCCCCGCACAAACTCTTCAAATTCCGGCAGAATTTTGATCTGAAAGCGGCCATCTTTGGCCCACGTGCCCTCTAGAATATGCTGCGACAGGCCGGCGCTGACCTGTGGCCGGACCTCGCCCACAATATGGCCGGAAGGTTTCTGCACCCGCAGCAAAAGTTCGCGTTCGGCCCGGAGCGAAGTGGGCCATTTGACATGGATGGCCTCCTTGCCGGCATACAGGTCTTGTTCAATATAGGCCCGCTGGGCCAAACGCTCAACCGCCTGGTGGAGTTGGGTCTTCTGGTTGCTGGTGGGCACGCGTACTTTCAGACGCTTTTGCGCCGCGTTTTGCACCCGGAGTGCGATAGCAAAAGGGGGATCGCCTTCTGCCCACTGTTCCAGACGGACGAGCAGGTGGTTGACCCCCGCAACCAGAGATACCTCGGATGCCACTTGCAATAGCTGATGCGCGCCAAACTCCTCTTGCCGCAGGACAGGCTGTCCGTTGAGCCACATCTGGGCTGGTCCGAATGAGTGGAAGGTGAGAGGGACAATCTGGGCAGTTGGAGCAATCAACTCGGTGTAGGCCCAGGCGCGCAGATAATGGCGTGGGGGATAAGCGTTGGCGAAATCCACCAGATGGTCATCTTCGCACCGCAGATAACGCCAGGAGAGTTGGGACGGGGTCTCTGTCGGGCCAGAAACGGAGAACTTGGCTTGTTCACAGGGGGTCTCCGCGATCCCGGAGTCGGTCTGCCCGTAGCGGGCCGCAAGCTGCTGTCGAGTGAGCATCGGCTCGTGTACGGGGATCAATTGGGGGCCAGCCATCAGCCAGTTGTGGATGTAACCGTCCTGCAATTCATAGCGGAGGAACCATTGGGTCATTGGGTGTTGTCTTCATCCTGCGGTGGATAGGGTTGACAATTTTTGCAAAGCTTTTTTCCTGCGTAAACGCGACCGGCCCGCTGCGCGCAGCGGGCCGGTCGCGCTGCCGTCCTCTGTCACAAGAAGGGCAGCGCCTTGAAAATAGAGAGACAGATCGACACAGATGCCCACGGATACAGCCTGTGAAAGTCGGCGGCTTTTGCGCATCCGTCTCCCTATTTTCATCCCTATTAGGCAACCGGGTCCAACCGCACCCACATCAGCATGGCCGAACGGTGCCAGAAGCCTTCGTGTGCATATTCGTTATCAATCGTCGGCCAGCCAGTCCAGTAGGTGGTGTTCATGGGCAACTGGATGACTGTCTGCACCAGATGGGTGTCGGGCAGTTCCCTGAGCCAGATTTCCGCGGCCTGATGCCACAACGGGTCAACCGCCGGATCGTTGAAGGTGAGTCCAGCCATCTCATCGAGGATGGCGTCGAACTCGGTGTTGGTCCAGCGGTAGAAGGGGTAGGTACTCTCGCCGATGGGCTTGACAAAGCGCGAATGGTAGAGGTCCATCGTTTTGTGCGGGTCCTTCACGCTGCCACCATGTCCCCAGAGGAAGGCATTGGCTTGCCCCGTCAGAAGGCGACTGATGAAGTCAGCAGGCAACGAGAAGGTGGCGTCAAAGCCGCCGCGCCGTAACTGCTCGGTGACGACGGGTGCGCAAGGCGTGGCCGAAGGGTGCTGCGGGAAGGTGACGATTTCAAGCTTGATACGCTCGCCGGCTGCATTGATCCAGAAACCCTCGCCATCCTTCGTATATCCCTTGCGGGTCATGATCTCGGCGCTCTTATCCAAGTTGTATTCGATGGGATTGCGCTCTGCGAGCAGATCCTTGATCTGTTCAAAGTAGGGATCAAGTGCGCGATAATCAGGATATGGCATAGGGAAGCCAACTGAACTGGCGCCCGAAAAGGCGAATTTCACGATCTCATCGCGGTTGAGTACATAGCTCTGCGCCCAGCGAATCTCTGGATCGTCAAAGGGCGGCACCATACAATTCCAGCCAAAGCCCATGGGCCACCAGTCCACGAAGCCAAAGGGCGCATTCGGATTGTGTGTGATGAACTTGTCATTCTGGGACTGGATCAACTTCATGTTGCTCGGCGTCATCGAGAAGGCCAGGTCAATCTCATTGGTGATGCACAACTGGGCCATCGTGATCTCGTTCATGCCCGGCAGATGGATCTGGCGTTCGATGCGTGGCAACTTCTGGAAACCAATCTTGGCCGCCCACCAGTCCGGGCGTACATCCCAGATTTTTTGCTCCACGGTCGTCCCCACCAGCGAATAAGGACCGGTGAGAACCGGCCAGCCCTTGGCTGGGTCATAGTTGTTGAAGGTGGCGGGATCAGCGACATCCTTCCAGATATGTTCCGCCATGTTGAAGGGGATGCCAAAGTCGGCCCAGAAGACCAGATAGTCAAAGACAAAGCGCGGCGATGGATTGTGGAAGGTGAGCTTGATCGTCTGGGCATCGACAGCTTCGGCAGCGGCAACGTAGATATTCAGATCACCACTGTAGGCCATCAGGGAGTTGGCCATGAGAGTTTTGATCGTAAACACAACATCGTTGGCCGTGTAAGGCGT
>CAMDEX010000161.1 GCA_945897075.1 Litorilinea aerophila | reverse complement strand
TGCCCGCCTTCGATCCGTCCTGGATTCATGATCAGCCGCAGCAGGGACAAAACCGTGGTAGATTTGCCGGAGCCAGATTCACCGACCAATCCCAGATTCTCACCGCGACGGAGGTCAAAAGTGACCCCGTCGACCGCTTTGATGGTGCCAGCCGGGGTATGATAGTGAACCCGAAGATCCTTCACTTGGAGTACGGTGTCGCTCATCCTGCCCTCCGCAACCTGGGGTTGGCCAGTTCGTCCAGACCCCATGAGATCAGAAAGAGGCCGATAAAGACATAGGAGATCGCTGCGACCGGCGGCAGCCACCACCACCACATACCGCGCAGGATCGCTCCATAGTACATGCCCCAGAAAATGGTCATACCCAGGGTTGGGTCGTGTTGCGGCCCTAGCCCCAGCGCTTCCAAACCGATGGCTGCCAAAATTGCCGCCGATACCGCGCCGACAAAACTGGCAGCCAGGTAGGGCAGCAGATTGGGGAAGAGTTCCTTGATGATGATTTTGAGATCCCCCATCCCTGACAATCGCGCAATTTCCACATAGGGCCGTTCGCGTAAGGTAAGTACCTGGGCACGAATCGTACGGGTCGGCCACATCCAGGCCAGCAAGGCGATGATCTGGGCCATAATCTGTGGGGTGAGCCGGTCCTGGATCAGTGAAGCGATCACGACCAACACCGCTAAGGTCGGGATGGTCAAAACGACATCCGCTGCCGTGCGGATCACAGCGTCCACCGTCCCACCAAAATAGCCCGCCAGAAAGCCCAGGATAACCCCGATCAACAGACCCACAGAGCCAGCAACCAGCCCGATCTGGAGCGTATAGAGGGTGCCCTTGAGCAAGACCGGGAGCAGTTGTCGGCCTGTACTGTCTGTCCCCAGGGGATATTCGGCTGAGGGACTCATATCGGGCGGGGCAGAGAGCGGGCTTGCCTGGGCAGTGTCAATCACCAATGGGCCAAGCAGCCAAAAAAGACCCAATCCGAGAAACATAAGCAATCCGATAAGCACCTGTGGGTTGCGTTGGCAATAGCTGAGAAAGGATCGCATCGTAGCCAACCTCCTATCTAGTTTTTCTGGTAGCGGATGCGCGGGTCAAGCAACGGGTAGAGCAGATCGATGAGCAATGTCGCCAACGCAATTGCCAGGATGATAAAGAAGACAATCCCGTAGATCGTAAAATAGTCAAAGCTAGCAATGGACTGGAAGAGCAGCGAACCAATGCCCGGATAGCGAAAAATCGCCTCCACCAGGAGCGAGCCGGAGACGATCCCCCCTACCGAGAGGGCCAGCGAGGTAATCTGCGGCAGCATGGCATTGCGCATGGCATAGGCAAAAAAGATGCGCCGTGGGGGGAGTCCGCGTGCTTGCGCCAGAATCACATAATCTTCACCCAATGTGTTGATCATCATCCCGCGCATGGCGATCGCCCAACCGCCCAGGCTGGCGATGACGATGGAGGCGGCGGGCAGAATCGCATGCCTCAATATATCCAGTAGATAGGCAAGCGTCAGCTCGGGCATTTGTCCAAACTGCGAGCCGCCACCGAGGGGGAGAATTTTGAGCTGGAAGGCGAAGATATAGATCAACAGAAGACCAAGCAGAAAAAAGGGCACCGAAGAGAGGATCATGAAGGGGGTGAGCAGATAGGAGAATACTCTGGGGGTTTTGGGCCAACCCAACAGGCCGCCCGCCAAACTGCCCAGTGCGAAGGCCAAAAGCGTGGAGACCGCGAGGAGGCCCACAGTCCAGGGCAACGCCAATTGGATCATATCGATCACCCTGATAGGGTAGCGGGCCAGGGAGTAGTTAAAATCGAACTGGACCATATTGGACAGGTAGCGCACATACTGTACATAGAGCGGCTGGTCCAAACCGAACTCGGCCCGATAAGCCTTTACCATCCGTTCAATGCCTTCGGCCTGGATGCCCCCACTGGCCATGAGCATCGTCATGCGCTCCATCACCGGGTCCCGGCCAACTACCAGCTTTGGCAGAAAGAAGATGAGCGTCATGGCCACCCAAATCACCAGCAAAAAGATAAACAGCCGCCGAATCACATAGCCAAGACTCATAGACCCTCCGTCGGTTCTTTCTTTGATACGACTGGCGGATACTTACTCAACCATCTGCTCAAGGAGTCAGAAATGGTGCAGATGTATCGGTTGGTTATCGAGAGCGTGGAACTGATAGTGAGCGCAATCATTGAGTGAAATTTTTCACCTTTTTACGGTTCATCTAGTCAGGCACAGTCAGACAGAACGCATACAACTTTTTGTGGAAGGGATAATACTCTCGATAGGAGCGAACAGAAGGGAGAGTCAGCAACTCTCAGGAATACTACTGACTTCATTGTACCACCAACTGCATACTTGTCAAATGGCTTTTTTTGTGGTGATTACCCATAAGTATGGAAGGGGATGAAAGAGCTGCGGTTTTGTGATAAAGTATGAATAGGAATGTAGAGGGGGAGAGGATAGGAATTTGTTTGAAGAAAAGGAGATGAAGCTCATGGACCCGAAAACAGCAAGAGAAGCAATTGAACAACTACCGGTGAAAGAGGTTGAGAAGAGTCTGAGCGAGTTTCTGAGACCGTTGCTGGAGAAAATACCAGACAAACGATTGCGAGAGGGAGTCGGTCTGGCGGTACGCGGTATCATTAGCAGCGAATCGCCCATCATCCTGCGTATGGCGCAAGCAGTGGAGCGCACGCAGAGTGGAGTATGGGCGGCAGCCAAACGCATGTATCGAATGCTGAAGAACGATCGCTACACCACTACAGATATGGAAGAAGGAATGGCGACGATAGCGCGCCAGAGTGTAGAAAAAGATCAGGTGGACTATCTGGTGGTAGCGGTCGACCCGGTGAACTTTGAGAAACCCTACACCGAGAAGTTGGAAGGAGTAAGCACAGTCCATAAGAGTACACCCCCCGACCGCAATGGGAAGGCCCGCTTAACACCCGGTTACCCCAGCATAACCGCCTCGGTGGTCAACACGCGCATTCCGGCCACGACGTATGCCAGGTGGTTTTCCTATACCACCGATTTCATCAGCGAGAATGTGGAAATCCAGAAGACCTTCGATGCCACCACTGCTATTTTCCCTGACTATCGCATCCGTTATGTGACCGATGCTGGCTTGGATGATCAGCGTTGGTTTGCTGCCTTACAGGAGCAGGAGTTCATCATCCGTGCCAGTCATATGGAACGGCTTGTCGAAGTCTACAATGAACGGCTGGGCCGTTGGGAGACGGAAAGCCTGGGAGAGTTGGTGGCTGTCGTTCCCTTCACCCATACCTTTTTCCCCACCTTCACCCATGCCCGAAAGACCCGCACAGCCACGGTCAAGATCGGTTGGTATGCTCTCCGTCTCCCCAAAACCCACCAACTGCTCTGGGCCATCGTGGCTTATGAGGAAAAACTCAATCGTACTCTCGTTCTCCTCACCAATATCCCTCTCCATTCCGTCGCTCAGGTGCGCTCTGTTTACAACGACTGGCGGCTACGCACACGCATCGAACACGGCTACCGCTTCGATCAGGAGCAGGGGCTGGATGTCGAAGATATTCGTCTTCACACTCTCGACCGTATGCAACGCCTTTTTCTTCTCGTCTTGCTCTCCGCCCAATTTGTCTTCTACCTCAGCGACACCTGGCCCGAACCCGCTGTCACCTGGATCCGTTCTCTCGGCGGTAAATTACATCTCAAAAACGATCTCGATGGACCCTATCTTCTTCTACGCGGTCTATCTTCCCTCTTCAAAACTGTCGTTACCCTTTCTCATGCCGTCGTTCATCCTTTTCCCTTCCATCTCATGACTTATGGGTAATCACCACTGACGGATCGGTTGACCTGCGGGTAAATTATGGTATACTGCCAAGTAGCTTCTATCATCAACCACGGATCGAGGCCGTAGATGGTTGCCATGCTGGTTTCTATCATCGCTGGCAATCCTCTGTCGTCCCGATCTGTGCCATAACTACAGGAGAGTTGCATGACGCGGGTGCGTTGTCCTCAAGACCGATGTATCTTTTGGATGAATGGGTGGTGTGACATAGACGAGATCGAACTCGCGCCGGTGACGCTCGTTTGTCTCACTTTTGAAGAGATGGATGCAGAAATCGTCGCTATCGCCAGTGCCAGCGACGATTTGGAATGGGATGATGACGAGTCGCTCTTTGAAGACGATCTGGACGAAAGCCTCTACGGTTACGATGACGGCGAGGACGAGGATGAGGACGACGAACTGATCGCAGACGACGACGACGAGTGGGCTCGCTAAGAGAGTAGGACAGTGAACGGTGAACAGAGATCACTGTTCATTGTCTTACTGTTACCTATTTGTGGGGACGGCAGCAATGCAGCAAGAGCCGACAACAGTCAGCAAAATGGACGCTGATGCGCGGGAAAGTGTACCCGCGTGGATGTCTAACGGCCAGGTACGCAATGGCTGGATTGCCGAACGGGGGCTTCTTTCACGCGTCACCCCGGGCCAGAAACGCACGACAGTTCAGGTGCGGATCGGTGGGCGCTACTACGCAGGGCCGCTGGGTGCGCCCGTGCAGGAGTTCGTCTGGCGGGCCGTGGCAGATGCGCCGCCCACATCGCCACCAATGGCTGTTCTCCTGGACAACCGGCTGCGCGAGCTTTCCACCCTCGTCTGGGAAGACAGTAGCGTCCAGATCGTATCAATGGAAGAGCCGGACGGCGGGCGTATCTACCGCCGTTCGTTGACACTGCTGCTGCTGGCTGCGGCCAAACGGGTTTTCCCCACTCTTGCCATCGCCATTGAACACAGCCTGCCCTTTGGGGCTTACTATTGCACGGCGGTAGGCCGCGAACCTTTGGCCCTGGCTGAATTGGAACTCTTGCAGGCTGAGATGGAAAAGATGGTGGCCGAAGACCTGCCCATCACCTGTCGGCGGGCCTCGGTGGAGCAGATGGTCTCTTTTTTTGCTGCCAGCGGCGACGAGACGAAGGTCTCGCTGCTCGCCCACCGCACCTCTGAAGATTTGGCCATCTATACGCTTGACAGCCTGCAAAACTACTTCCATGGTTATATGGCCCCCAGTACCGGCTATCTGCGCTGGTTTGGCCTGGCGGCCTATGGCAAAGGCTTTCTGCTACGCTTTCCTCGCCGCCAGCCGCCTGTTCAGCTGCAACCGATCCTACCCAGCACGGGTCTGGAAAGTGTCTTTCAGGAGTACGGCGAGTGGATGGGGCGCATGGACTTGCAGAACCTCGGCTCCCTCAACAACGCCATTGTGCGGGGCAACATCTCGGAAGTGATCCTGATCAGCGAAGCGCTGCACGAGCGGCGCATTGCCCACATCTCCGGTCTGGTGGCAAAGACGTGGGAGGATGCCAATGCCGCCTACCGGCGTATTCGTGTGGTTCTGATCGCAGGGCCGAGCAGCAGCGGCAAAACGACCTTTGCCAAGCGGCTGGGTGTCCAACTGCTCTCCTACGGCATCCGCCCCTATGCACTCTCCCTGGACAATTACTTTGTGGATCGCACGCTGACGCCCCGCGACGCGGCAGGGGATTACGACTTCGAATCGCTCGGGGCGCTCAATGTGCCCCTGCTCAACGAACATCTCGCCCGTCTGCTGGCTGGGGAAGAGGTGGCATTGCCCCATTACAATTTTTTGACTGGGCAAAGCGAGGTGGGGGAGGCAGTGCATCTACAGCCAAATCAGGTGCTGATCCTGGAGGGCATCCACGGGCTGAACCCGGAACTGACCAGGGCCATCCCGCCCGAATCCACGTTGCGTGTCTATGTGAGCGTCCTCACCCATCTCAATATGGACCGTCACAACCGCATTCCCACTTCGGATGTGCGGCTGATGCGCCGGATTGTCCGGGATAGTAGACAGCGGGGCTACAGCGCGGCCAATACGATTGGGCGCTGGGAAAGTGTGCGCCGGGGTGAAGAACGTTATATCTTTCCTTTTCAAAACAATGCGGATGTAATGTTCAACTCGGCACTTCTCTACGAATTGTCCGTCCTGCGCAATGCTGTGGAGCCACTACTTTTGCAGATCGAATGGGACTCAGCGGGCTATGTGGAAGCCCGTCGTCTGCTGGCCTTCCTGCGCTGGGTACGCACAGTGGATGCAAATCTGGTGCCGGACAATTCCATCATTCGCGAGTTCATCGGCGACTCCATTCTGCGCACCTTCACGCTGGCTTAGGAATGGCGAGCCAATTGGCTGATGGCTTCTGGTTTAGTCCCTAACAGATGTTCCCCGTCGGTCCGTGGCCGGCAGGCCCGGCGTCCCAGACGCCGGGCCTGTCTTGTTTTTGACACCGATTACAGGTACAATGGCCGCGTGCGTTGCTCATCGGTTCATTGGAGAAACCGCCCATGACTTTCGACTCCGCCCGCTTCCAACAGGCCATCGCCCGTTTTGACGCGGCCAATGGCGCAGACCCCAACCGGGAGAGCTGGCAGGGTATAGAGCATCCCAAAGAGCTGCTCTACAGCCAGCGCATGACCGGCTGGCTGGAACGCTTCGCCCCCGATGCGTCGGAAGCGTTGCGGCTGGCCGTGGCAGCCCAGCATATCTGCCGCTGGACGATCGCGCGCGGCGACTTCCCGGAGGGCAAGGCGGGCTACAAAGAGTGGCGCACCACACTGGCCCGCTTCCACGCCGAGACCGCCGGGGCCATCCTGGTCGAGGTGGGCTACGACACCGAGACCGTCCGTCGTGTGCAGCGGCTGATCCGCAAGGAGCAACTCAAGCGCGACGCCGAGGCCCAATGCCTGGAAGACGTCGCCTGTCTGGTCTTTCTGGAAAGCTACTTTGCCGATTTTGCGCAAAAACACGACGAAGCCAAACTCGTTGACATTCTGCAGAAGACGTGGAAGAAGATGTCGCCTGCCGGCCACGCGGCCGCGCTGGAGTTAGCCTTGCCAGAGGGGGCGCGGGCGTTGGTGGAGAAGGCGCTGGCATAAAATCCCAATCGCTTTGCCTGGTTTGACCAGGGGATTGGGCATAGCTATAATGGAACGACAATTTACGAATTTGATGAGAATTTGTGTAGGAGGAGGCCGATGGCTACTTTGACTCTGATCGATATCATTCAGGACATTCACGCCATGGATGAAGAACTCTGGCATTACGAATCGCGCTACGGTCTGCGTTCGCGTTACTTCTACGAGTTGTACCAGATGGGTAAATTGCGGGATGAAGATCCCCGTGAAAGCCGCGATTATGCCGATTGGGCCGCCTGCTACGATATCCGCCGCCACCGGGAAGAACTGTATGACCGGCTTGTGGCCGCGACTTTGCAGTGGGTACAACCACAGCAGCGCGTTTCTTTGGCCGATCTACGCTTGACATTGCAGCCAGAAGCAATCCCTGCCGGGCTATGAGCGCTCTTTCTTCCCTTGAGAGTTACAGTCGCTTTGTCTACTCTCTTTTGCAAACTTCAGGTCGGGTGCAAAGTCACACGATTCGGCTCTATCCACGCGGTGCTTTTGTGGGCGTCGCTGAGGGCGAAGTCAACTTTGACCAGCAGATCGTTTTGCGTATCTACGAGCGTGTGGATTTTGCCATTGAGCGCATTCTGGCCTATTCCTACGAAGTATGGCAGGCGCAACAGCAATTGTACTGGTACGATCCGACGCCACACCCCAACAACCCTGCCCTCGCGCGCAATCACCCCCACCACAAGCACGTCCCGCCCGATATCAAGCACAACCGCATCCCCGCGCCGGGGCTGTCCTTCACCGCGCCCAATCTGCCCTTTCTGATCCGGGAGGTGGAGGGGCTGATGGAAGCGGACAGATAGGGGACGGCGCAGGGTTTGCGGTTGGCTGGCAGGAGTTATGATACAATAGGCGCGCAATAGCAGCGCATGTGTTCGCGAGGAGAAATTGGATGAGCCAGACGCTAACCATTACTTTGCCCGATTCGATATTTCAGAAATTGACCCGAGTGGCTGCACTGACCTATCAAACTGTAGACGAAATTGTTGCAGCGACGGTGGAAACTTCTCTGCCAGGAGGAACAGATCTGCCGGATGCGTTGGAGGCAGAACTGGCGGCGATGCGCATCTACAGCGACGATGCACTGTGGGCGGCCATTGAGCCAACTCTCTCCCCCTACGAACTGCGCCGTATGGAGCAGTTGAGCGACTTGGCGGACGGGCGAGACCTGACCGCGCGGGAAGATGCGGAAAGAACAGACCTTTTGTCCGCGTATGACCGTTCGGTATTGCGTCGCGCCCAGGCACTGGCACTCCTGAAACAGCGCGGCCACGATTTAAGTCCGATTTTTGAGCAGCCAATGGTTGTCAACTGATGTCAGCCCGTATTTCTGACGCGATCCGACAAGAAGTACGTGATCGGGCGCGCCAGCGCTGCGAATACTGCCAGAGTCCTGAATGGCTTACTGGACTTTTCTTTCCGATTGACCATATCCTTCCCCGCCGGGCAGGCGGTTCGAACGCTCTGGACAATCTGTGTTTGGCCTGTTCCGGTTGCAATGGACACAAATACATTCGCACAACAGGGGTCGATCCGGAAAGCAATGCAACCGTTGCCCTATATCATCCACGACACCAGCGCTGGTCAGAGCATTTTGTGTGGAGCAGGGATGGGGTGTCGATTCTGGGCCTGACCGCGACAGGTAGAGCCACTATCGAAACTTTACAACTTAACCGGCCCCAGGCAGTCGACGCCCGTCGACTGTGGGTGGGCGTTGGCTGGCATCCGCCTGTCGAGTGAGGAAAGCCGATTAGCCTGCCCAGGATGAAAAACAAAAGAGACCCGCAACCGAACGGTTGCGGGTCTCTTTTGTTGTGAATGGGAATGCTCCCCAGTAACCCAGACTAGCGACTGGCAGCCGGGAGATAAATCCACCAGCGCAGGGTGTCAAGAAAGCTCTGTTGATTGGCCGACGACGTATTTGCCTTCAGAGTGGGGAGGTAAAGCCGCCATTGGGCCGCTATCGGCTCTACCTGTGTTTCGCCTGTGCCGCTTACATCCACATTCTGCCATTGGAAATTGGATTGGGGCGACAACTGTACGCCCAATTCGTATGTGCCAGCGGGGATACTCGCAAAGCGATAGCTCCCATCTGCGCCGGTGCGGGTTTCCCCGCCCACAGGGGCGCGGGCGTTGGTGGAGAAGGCGCTGGCATAAAATCCCAATCGCTATTCCCGCGCCGGGACTCGCGTTTGCTGATCGGAATGCGCAGCCATCCGCCTGATTCCGCATTCATCATTCTCCGTTTCTGTCCCAAGTACACCCGATTTTGCTGGCACCGCTCTTCTGTAGGATACTGCTTTTCTTGCGCGCAGACACCAGCCACAACCGCACAAATAGAACCAGCGCCCGTGTCATAGATAGAGAAATCGTAACTCGCACCTCATAACTCATAACTCATAACTCATAACTCATAACTC
Source organism: Litorilinea aerophila (assembly GCA_945897075.1). Lineage (GTDB taxonomy): Bacteria > Chloroflexota > Anaerolineae > Caldilineales > Caldilineaceae > JACQGT01. The sequence continues at coordinate 5,649 of CAMDEX010000161.1, read as the reverse complement.
ATAACTCATAACTCGTAAGGAGACTACCTTGCCCATCACCAAAAACAGCGTCGTCGCCTTTGCCTACACCCTCACCGACGACGACGGCGAGATCATCGACAGCGCGGATACACAAGAGCCGCTGGTCTATTTGCACGGCTACGGCCAACTGATCGCGGGGATGGAGAACGCCCTGGCGGGTCGGGAAGCGGGGGATCGCTTCAGTATTGTCCTGCCGCCGGAGGAAGCCTATGGCGTCTACGACGAGAATCTGGCCGGAGCCGTGCCCCGTTCCGCTTTTGAGGGCGCGGACGAGGTGGCGGTGGGGATGCAGTTCCAGATGGAGTTCCCCGGCGGGTTGCGTGTAGTCACAGTAAGCGCGGTGGACGCCCAGCACGTCACGGTGGATGGCAACCACCCTCTGGCCGGGGAGACGCTGCATTTCGACATTGAAGTCGTCTCCATTCGGCCCGCCAGCCGAGACGAGATCGAACACCGCCACGCACACCCCGCGGGCGGCGCACACTAACTTTTTCTTCGTGTCTTTGTGTCTTTGTGGTTAGTCGGTTGGCAGTGGGAGCTTCTCAACCACAAAGACACAAAGACACAAAGTCACAAAGGAAGAACCAAAATTTGTCTTTTCTTCTTCGTGTCTTCGTGTCTTTGTGGTTAGCCAGTTGGCAGCATTGTGGTACACTGTCTCTACTAAACCAATTCAGTACGGGAGAGACTACCACCGATGACCCCCCTTCCCATCCCTCCGGCTGTGACGACAGCACCGGTGCGTGCGCCGGGGAATTTTGCTGTGCTGCGCCAGCGCAGCTTTGCCTGGTTTTTGGCCGGGACAACCCTTTCCAACGCGGGCCAGTGGATCCAGCAGGTGACGCTGAGTTGGCTGGTCTACGATCTGACCGGGTCGGGCGCGATGCTGGGATCGCTCAATCTGGTGCGTTCGCTGGCTACGCTGGGGCTGGCCCCCCTGGCCGGTCTGGCCATTGACCGCTTCCCCCGCCGCTGGTTGATGCTCTCCACCAATAGCTGGCTCTTCACCCTCAGCTTTCTCTTTGGCTTTGTCCTCTACTTCAACCCGACCCTCATTTGGCCGCTCTTTGTCTTCTCCTTTCTGGGCGGCGTGGCCCAGGCCGTGGACATGCCCCTGCGCCAGACGGTCGTCTTTGCCCTGGTTGCCCGTGCCCACGCGCCCAGCGCGGTGGCCCTGGTACAGACGGGCTGGGCGGTGATGCGTTCGATTGGCCCCGCGCTGGGCGGCTTTCTGATCCTCTGGGTGGGGCCGCAAGGCAACTTTTTTGTCCAGGCCGGGGCATACGCGCTGGTGGCGTTGACGATTCTGAAGCTCAACCTCCCGGCGGATCGTTCGACGCTGACGCCGGGCGGCGCGCGCGGCAATCTGATCGAGGGTCTGCGCTATGTGATCGCAGAGCCGACGACGCGGGCTTTTGTGCTGATGGGCTGGGTGCTGCCCCTCTTTATCATCCCCACCTTCTCCGCGCTGCCGCCCATCTACGCCAAAGATGTCTTTGGGGGTGGGCCAGAGATTCTGGGCGCGCTGCTCTCGGCGGTGGGGATCGGCGGGATCGGGGGCGGTTTTGTCACGGCCGCACTGGGCCGTTTTGAGCGGTGCGGGCTGATCCAATTGGGCGCGCTGCTCCTGCTCAGCTTTGCCCTCATCGGTTTTGCGCTCACCGCCCACCTCTGGCTGGCGCTGCTCTGCCTGGCCGCGTCCGGCTTCTTCGAGATGATCTACCTGACCACCAACCAGACGCTCCTGCAACTCTCCATCCCCGACGCGCTGCGCGGGCGGGTGACAGGGATTGTCAGCCTGAATATGGGGTTGATGCCGATTGGCGCGCTCTTCGCCGGCGTGGGCGCGGACCTCTTCGGGCCACAGCTGGTCACGCTCCTCCTCAGCGGCGGCGCGGCGCTGATCGCAGTGGCGGTCTATCTCTTCTCGCCCGTCGTTCGGGAGTATCGGCTCAGCGCGGCGATGGGGGAAGGGGGAGATCGAAAGGGATGATTTGTGGTAGAATAACTATCTTGAAATAGGGACTGGGGACTGGGGAGCAGCGACTGGGAATTGCGGTCCGTCGTCTGGATTGGCACGGATAAAAAATTTGTGAAAATATGCTAACTGGAACGGAGGTGGGAAGTGGCATTGGCCCGAATTGCCCGCGTGGAAGGAATGCTTGCTCTGTTGCTGCCCCAAGCCCTGCTGGACGAGTTGGGTGCGAGGGTCGGTGATGAGTTCGACATTGCCCTGGAAAATCATGCCCTCGTCATGCGTCATCGAAAGGACGTAGAACAGATCCCACGGATTGACGCCATCCTGGATGATCTATTTCACGAACGGGAGGCTGTTTATCGCGCATTGGCCGAGGGTGCCAAGTGAACGTCGAGCTAGAATTTCTGCGCAAAGCGACTGTTCTACAAATTCACAGGCGAGCCATTGAGAGCTTTGGCGGCTTCCCCGGCTTGCGCGATGAAGGCGCATTGGAGTCCGCGCTGTTGGCCGCCGAGAATCGCTACTTCTACGAAGGCGTCTCTTTGGCCGAATGTGCTGCCGCCTATGCCTATCATCTGTGCCAGGCCCACGCATTTGTTGACGGCAACAAGCGGGTAGCCGCGATCGCGGCGGAAGCCTTTCTGCGGCTCAACGGCGCTATTCTGGCCGCAATCAATGACGAGTTGATCAACCTATTTCTAGCCATTGCCTCTGGCAAATTGTCCCGTTCCGCCATAGATCAGTTCTTCCGTGAGCGCGTTCGCTCTGGCTAACAGATCACTGGACCCTTCCTACCTTCCCGCCGTCTTTCGGGACCCGACACACCCGGCAGGAAGGGATTTTGCCCTCAGAAGTTCGACTTTTTCGAAAAAGTCGAACTTCTTTTCGTCTTACAAAGCGCACTCTTTCAACGATAATTTGCTACGGTGGATAGAAGCTATGGGAGCAGTGGAACAGAACTATTACGCCATTTTGGGCGTAGCGCCAGAGGCAACCCCCCAGGAAATCACAACGGCCTTTCGCAAACTCGCTTTGCAATACCACCCGGACGTCAACCCGTCGGAGGAGGCGAAAGAGCGGATGCCCCTGCTCAATGAAGCCTATTCTGTGCTGGGGGACGCGGAGCAGCGCCGCAAGTACGACACAAGAAAGTCTGACAGGCGACTCGTGCCTATCCCGACCAAATCCCGGCTGGTCGTGCAGCGGGCCGGCGCGTCGGTGGGGGTTACACGCAAGATGGATGTCGTCCTGGACGGCGCAGTCATCGGCAGTTTAGCGATGGGAGGAACAATCAGCTTTTTGATCGAGCCGGGCAACCATAAATTACAGTTCAAGCTCGATCTGACCTCCAGCCCTGTCCAGCGCTTTGCCTGCGCCGCGGGCACGACAGTGGCCTTTGCCTGTGGCGCGGCCTCGCTGGTGGAGTATCTCTTTCGCTCGGTCACCGCGCCGGAGAACGCCCTGTTTTTGCAGCGTGTTGCGTAGATTTGATAGCTGTCCCTGTTGTCGTTCTGTGGCAAGGGTTCAGCCGGGCGTTGGGGGAAGGGGATGAGTTTGCCGTATAGGCTGGCGCATGTGATCAACCGGTCGCAAGCAGCGGTTTAGGGCTTCGTTGCGTGCTATATGCGCTGGATGTTTCGACCGGGACGACGATCACCTCCAGATTGGCCCCCAATGCCTCAACGTATTTGCGCACCATACTGAGACTATGGCCGGTGTAGGCGGGATCTTCGAGCCGGGCAATGGCCTGTTGTTTGGTGCCCAGCATCTCGGCAACCTGTTTTTGGGTCAACCCGCGCGTCTGGCGCAGGGCGGAAAGCTGCAAAGCAATATCCCAGGCCTGGTTAGCTGCTTCAAAGCGGGCGCGAAACCCGGCGTCCTGGAGTTTGCGCTCCAGATAACGATCGAAATTTGTCTGTTCGTTTTGCATTGGAAACCTCCTATAGGCTATCGGCGCAGGTATTCGGCCATTCGTCGGCGGGCCACTTCAAGTTCGCCCGGCGGCGTCTTCTGCGACTTCTTCACAAAGCAACGCACTACGACAATTCGCTGCCCCGCTTGAAAGAACCAGGCAGCGCGGGCGATGTCTTTACGGCCCACGCGCAACTCAAACAATCCATCGCCGAGCGGCTCGCACAACGGCGATCGCTGGTACTCGCGACGGCGCAACTTGCTCAACCCAGCCATCAACAGGTCGTACAGAACAGGGATTGTGCGTTCGATGGCTTCCAACTCTTCTTCCACTACCGGTTGATCATCAGGTGTTTCATAGAACTCGACGGTAAACTCCATCTGGTTTTTCCTGTTGTTATTCGATTGTACAACAATATTGTAGTGTCGTCAACTTTTCGGAATAATTCGAACTTCTTATACCCCCGCCAGCGCCGCCGCCACCCAGCGCGCCCGCAACGCCTCCCCATCCGCCAGACCCGTAGCCAACCCATCGCAGAGGGCGAAGAGCGCGTCCACCTGGGCCACGATGCGCTGCTGCTCGGCCAGGGGTGGGAGGCCGAGTATCAAATTTGCCAGGACGCGATGATTCAGATTGTTCATCGTTGCACCGACAGAATCACCCGCGAGATACTGTCTGGCGGAGGGTGAACGAATCACACGAACCAGATACTCCGGGTCAATTTCAGCAGAATTTTTGATCGCAAAACTGCCGGAACCGCAAAGCCAGCCCGCTTCCCGTTCAGTGATAGCGGCACAGCGTCCCATCTCTCCTCGACGCCCCATTACAATATCGCCACGGCCAAGCACATAGCGTTGAAGACGATCACGTGTACGTGCGTCAACAGTCATTTCTTCTAATACACGAATCTGTCCGTCCTGAATGTTGACGGGATTCACAATCGGAATACCGTTGGTGACATAATCCGCTTTGTGCAATGTGCTACCGAAAGGCCCAGTTTGTAACTCAATAACTGCATCCCCCAACTTCGCCCACACCCACCCCGCGGGCAACGGGAACGGCATCTCCTCGGCCTTTACCTTCGGCAATGGCTCAGACTTTCGCAGCTCCCCCGCAGCTTCCCGCCGCGCTTTCTCCGCTCGAATGCGAGAGAGGAGCGCAGACGCGGGTCCGTCCGCCGCGTCCTGGGCCACCAGCTTGCCCTGTACGGCCAGTTGCAGGATCGTCTGTTTCAATGCGGCGACACTCTGGGGAGTGTCGATCATCGCGGCGAAGTTCTCCCGGATCAGTGCCCAGGCTGCCGCGGATTGGGCCGCGTCCGCCCCCGTTTCCCACCGGTGCAGGGACGCCGCGGCGAGGGTCTCCCGTTCGGCCTGGGCCGCCGCCAGGGATTCCTTCAGGCTGGCCGTGCGCGCCAGCAGACTGTCCACCCGTGCGACGATGCGTTTCTGCTCGGCCAGGGGCGGGAGGGGAAAAGGAATCGCTCGCAGTTGTTCTTGAGAGATGTTTGGGAAAGTTGAGCCTTTTCCTCTGCTGTAAATCATTTGTCTCATTGCAAGAACGAAGCGATTCAAGTAGTCCTGAAAAATGTAGGCGCGTAAAGCGGCTACCCCACGTCCGATGCAAGCGTCAAATCCAGCAATATTCGTCCTGCCGGTTGTGGACCCTCGGACACATACCAGTAGAGCGCCTTTCTTGCACATCTTCGTAGGTGCAGTAGTGAATTTTGTCTTGACAG
>CAMDEX010000160.1 GCA_945897075.1 Litorilinea aerophila | reverse complement strand
AGCCGCATTAATGCCCGGCGCATCGCCGCCGCTTACAACCAGACCGATCCGTTTCATCGTTTGAGCAACTCCGGTACTTCAGACGTTCTCATTAATTGACCGAGCCTTCACGCCGAGGTTGATGTCTCTTTCGCTGGTAAAGGGGCTTGGATAATTTGGACGTTATGTTCAGCGAAGGGGGTTAGTTTTTTTTGTGGCGTCAGAGAATCGGTAATCAATATATCAATTTCTGCCGGGCCAACCGTCCGAAAGGTGGCCATTTGATTGAACTTGGTGTGATCGGCCAGCAGGATCTTCTGTTGGACTCTGGAGACAATGAGCTTCTTAATTCTAGTTTCGCCTGAATCCGTATCGGCGCAGCCTTCATGGGAGATGCCTGTGGCCGAAAAGAAATACTTCTTGGCATTGAGCGTTTGGATAAACTCTTCGGCCGGCGAACCAACCAGCAGATCAAGTTTCTTGAGGTACGTGCCGCCGGTGCAGATGGTGCGATATTCGGGTTCATCTTCTAACATCAAGATGATGCGGCATGAATTGGTGATGATGGTCAGATTTCTCCGTTTCTTTTCCATCAATTTACGCGCCAAGAACAAGCAGGTTGTAGAAGTGTCGAGGAAGAACGAGTCGCCATCTTCAATCAATTCAACCGCTTTTTCGGCAATCGCCTCCTTTTCGACGGTATTAATTGCTTCACGAACTTTGAAATCAATATTGGAAACGAATTTTCTGGCTGGAACAACGCCACCATATTGTTTTTGAATCGAGCCCGCTTCTTCCAATTCCTTTAGATCGCGGTAAAGCGTTACTTGGCTGACGCCGAGTTTGTCTGCCAGGTCTTCGGTAGAATGAAAACCATTGGCAGAGAGCAACTCCAATATCTTTGTCTGACGTTCGTGTTTATACATCTTTGCCTCAGAATCCATGGGTTTGCAGCGCAATCGATTCCCGAATATACCACCAACCCCTCGAATAGATTAAAGTTGTCGGTTAATCAAATTCAGCTTCGCTTTACCCGGCAGCCAATCGGCCAAACCAAGTCAAGCGCAGGCTGGCCGGATCACGCCCACTTGCAGCGCGATGTTGCCTCTCAGCATACAAGACAATCGAAAGATTGTCAAGAGATAATCAAAATTATCAAAATATATGATAGGGTATTGACAAAGTTTCAGAAAGATGATACTGTGATAAAGATCGGTCGCTCTGCCGGTTGCCATAGTCCGGCCAGAGCAGCAGGAAGAAACGTGATTCAATGGAGAATGACCAAACCCTTTATTTCTCAGGAGGAAGACGATGATAGAGCAAAAGATAAGTCGCCGTGATTTTCTGCGTACGACAGTATTTGCTACCGGAGCGATTGCTCTGGCAGCTTGTCAGCCTGCTGTTCCAGGCGCCGCTCCCGTCGAAAAGGTTCTGGAGGCGGAGAAAGCCATCCCCACAGCCGCCTCCACTGGCTGCATACCAGACTGGAATCAGCGCTTGCCACCCGTTCCTAAGAAGTACTCTCCCCCCGTTCAGATTGCCGTCACCTTCTCAGACATTTCTTACATTGAGGGCATGTCGGCCACCAACAATCCCTGGTACAATTGGATCAAAGAGAACATGGGGATCGAGTTCACCGTCCATTGGGTGGCTGACGGCGATATCGCAACCCAGAAGCTACAGACAGACATTGCTGCCGGAACCCTACCGGATTTCTTCAGCGCGGAGGGGGCCTTGCTTGCCCAGTTGATTGACAGCGGTGCGGTGGAAGAGATCCGCGATCTCTATGAGAACACGACGACGCCGCTTGTCAAGGAGCAGGTTGGTTACCCCGATGGCTCTTGGTGGAAACAGGCCTTCCGCGGCGAGAAGCTATACGGCTGCTCACATAGCCTCACCAAGAATGCCCTCACCGGAATTGGTTGGATCCGCAAGGATCTGTTGGACGAACTGGGTTTGGATGTGCCTGACAGTCTAGATGGTCTGGAAAATGCCATGCGGCAGATGCTGGATGCCAAGCTCTGTAAGTATGGAGTTGGCACCGGGAAGGAATTTAGTTGGCATCACCTGGACCAGGTTTATGGCGCATATGGAGTTATGCCGGGGACCTGGCGGGATCAGGGAGGCAGCCTGGTCTATGATAGCACCTCTCCTGGGATAAAAGATGCTTTGGAGCGACTTAGCAACTGGTATAAGACCGGTATACTAAACCCCGATTTCTTTACCCTGGAGTACGACCAAGTCAAGGGTGAGACGGATCGCGGCGATGTTGCGTGGTTCGCGCGCCCAATGTGGGGTACACCACTGCCCACTATGACAACCACGGACGGCAAGACCCTAAAGTGGGCCCGCACCGATGTATTTACAGGCCCCACCGGCCAAAAAGCCCGCAAGGGCACCAACCCTCTTTTCCATGCCTGGGTCTTCCGCAAAGGACTGGAACCCACCAAGATCGAGGCGCTCTTGAACCAACTGAACTATTACATGGACCTGGAAGTAAATGGTCCCGAGCAGTATGATAACTATGGGCCGCTCTGGGGGATTACGGATATGTTCCTGGAGGGTGTCGACTGGGTGTGGACTGAGGACTGCGAGGTAAAACAGGCCAAGGAAAGCACAGTCGCGACCGGTCTTACCTCCACCGGGGGCATGTTCAGGGATGTCGGATTCTGGCATTCCACCTTTCCCAACTATCAATTTAATACGGATAAGTATTTGCTTAAGTTAGCCAGCCAAGACCCAGCCACATTGAACAAGGCGCAGAAAGTATTCCTGGAAAACCCAACGCCTTTGGCGGCGGCCAACGCCTATAATTACGTGATGACCACGCCAGAACTGGATATTCTGGATGAGTACATGGGGATTCCGACTGAGCGCATGGCCACCCTGGTGCCCGAGTTAAAGAAAATGGAAGATGAGTTGTTTATCGGGATCATCACCAGCCAAAAGGATCTGGCCGAGTTTGACAGCTTCAAGGATGACTGGCTGGCGAATGGCGGTGATCAAGTCACGGCTGATGTTAACGCCTGGTATGCGACGGTGAAGTAGCGCTTCTGCATTGCCAATTACCGCCGCCTCTGGCGGTGGCAATAACGAAACTTCCTGATTTGTCACGCTGTAAGGGTCTGTTTTCCAGGGCAGGAACAGACCCTTACAGCGTGAAAGTGGCGAACTGATCGTTTCACAAGTCCTTACCAGAGCAAAATGCATAGGGGCGCTGGGTGATGACCACTGAACCAAGTTCGACAAACAGGCCGCGTTTTCTACAGCCGGCTGGACAGAGCAACCCCAAAAGAAGACTCTCCTTGCGCGCAGTATGGCAACAGCACTGGATGCTCTACGTGATGCTGATTCCTGCCGCACTATTGTTGCTGATCTTCAACCTATATCCGCTCTGGGGTATATCGATCGCCTTTGTCAAGTACAACCCGGTTGTAGGCGTCATGCATTCGCCGTTCGTCGGCTTGGAGCACTTTGTCCGCTTCTTCTCAAGCCGACTTGCCTCTGAGATTATCCGCAACACCCTCATGATCGCCATCGGCAAAACAATCGTCGTACAGCTTGTTGCCATTGTATTCGCACTCATGCTGCATGACGCGCGCATTCCCGCCCTGCGCCGGGTGGTGCAATCAGCGACGACGCTGCCCCACTTTCTCTCCTGGGTGATTACTGGTGGTATTATGGTTCAGTTTCTTGGCAGTACAGGACCTTTGAACCAAGCTGGAGCGGGGCTAGGCTTCCCACGCGTCAGCTTCCTCGGCAGCAGCGCACTATTCCCGTTCATCTTGATCCTCTCGGAGGCATGGAAGGAGTTCGGTTGGAGCGCGGTGATCTATTTTGCGGCACTGGCTAACATTAACCCGGAGTTGCATGAGGCAGCCGCTGTGGATGGCGCCGGCCGTTGGGTGCGCTTATGGGCGGTCATCATCCCAGGGATCATGCCCATCATCGCATTGATGTCCTGTCTCAGTCTTGGCGGCATTTTGAACGCCGGCTTTGAGCAGGTGCTGGTGCTCATCAATCCGCTCGTCTCTGAGACTGGTGAGATTTTGGATACCTTTGTCTACCGTGTTGGCCTGTTAGAGGGCCAATTCAGCTTTGCGGCGGCCGTTGGGCTTTTCAAGTCGTCGGTTGGCTTCTTGTTGATTCTGCTCTCCTATTGGCTGGCCGAGCGATTCGCCAATTACCGTATTTTCTAGTACACTCGGCTTCCCGCTCAACTCTCAAATGAAAATTGGAGGTCCTCTATGGTTGAGGGACACAGCCTGCGCGGCCGTATCGTCGACACCGTGCTCTACCTGGTTCTAATCCTAATGGCCATCTCCTGTATTGTGCCGTTGATCCACGTCATGGCACGGTCGCTCAGTTCATACGCCGCTATCCAGGAAAACTCGGTCGCCCTTTGGCCGGTCGGGCTCAACTTCGACAACTACAAATTTCTGATGACGACCGATCGGCTCTTTATGCGAACCTTTGTCACCTCCCTAGCCCGGGTTCTGACGGGTGTTACGCTTACTCTGTCCGTCACTTTGCTGACCGGCTATGTTCTATCACGGGGAGATAGTCGGCACATTCCGGGGCTCGGCGTTTTCAAGTTCGTTATGCTTTTCTCGATGCTCTTTAGTGGTGGCCTGATACCGGTGTTCTTGGCATACAACAGTCTGGGGTTGATTGACAACTTCGCCGTATTGGTACTGCCCGGTGCCCTGAATGTCTTCTATACCATTATCATGGCGAACTTTTTTCGTGGTCTTCCGGCGGAACTCGTTGAGGCGGCTATTCTGGATGGCGCCAATGACTTTGATCTCCTCTTTCGCATCTTTGTGCCAGTTTCGCTGCCGGCGCTGGCAACGATAACGGTCTTCTCGGCTGTCGAGCACTGGAACTCGTGGTTCGATGGGCTCATCTTTATGAAACTCAATACAAAGTGGCCTCTGCAGAGCTACCTATACTCGCGCGTCACCCAGCAATTGCTACAAAGTAGAGACACGATAGATCCCTCAAAGCTTCGTGACGTGACTTCTGCGGGACTAACCGCGGCCATGATTGTGATGGCTGCACTGCCCATCATGCTCGTATACCCATTCGCACAGAAGTACTTTATCAAAGGCCTGACGCTAGGGTCAGTGAAGAACTAACCTCGTTCCTCACAAGAAAGGAAATGAAGACCCATGAGCGAAACAATTTCGGTTGATCCACGTCGCCTGCAACTGGCCGCGGATTCTTATCGTCCGGCGTATCACTACCTGGCCCCGGCCAACTGGATGAACGATCCCAATGGGACGATCTTCTGGAAAGGTCGCTATCACATCTTCTATCAGTACAACCCGCATGGCGCCTATTGGGGAACGATCCATTGGGGACACGCCTCCAGCACTGATTTGGTGCATTGGGCAGATCATCCCATTGCCCTGGCGCCCACTCCAGGCGGAGCCGACCGCAATGGCTGCTATAGCGGCGCCGCATTTGTCAACAAGGCGGGCGTGCCGACTCTGATCTATCATGGCGTGCCGGACGGCATCTGTCTCGCTACCAGCCAGGATGATCTGTTGATCCATTGGGAGAAACACCCAGCCAACCCTGTCATCCCCAATCCGCAGCCTGGCGATGAGTACCACATTGCTGGCGCTCCTTGCGCCTGGGTGGAAGGCGATACTTATTATGCTGTGACGGGAAACAGCATCAACACGCCGGACAAGGCTTATCTGTTTACCGCCACCGATCTGGCGCACTGGACCTATCAGTATCCCTTTTATGAGGGCGGCAAGTGGACCGAGTGGGGGGAGGATTGTGGCTGTCCAGACTTTTTCCCCCTGGGCGACAAACATGTGTTGCTCTTTACCAGCCATCTGCGGGGCGCACAGTACTACATCGGGAGCTACGCCGATCACAGGTTCACCCCAGAGCGCTACGAGCGACTCGCATTCGGTACAATCGGCCGTCCTGGCGTCTTTAATGAGGGCTTGACGCTGTTGGATGGACAGGACCGCCGCATCCTGTTCGGGCGCATCCATGAAGCGCGCTACGGTTATGTGCAACGCTCCGCCGGCTGGGCGGGCATCTTTGCGTTGCCCATGCTGCTCACGCTGGCGGAAGATGGCGACCTACGCGTAGCGCCCGTTCCAGAGTTGGAGCAGCTACGCCGTCGGCATTTCTCTCTCGCCAATTTGCCCCTCGCCGCCGATCAACCGGTTTCCCTCGACATACGCGGTGATAGGTTGGAGATCAGGGCGGTCTTCGAATGGGAGGACGCTGAAGAGTTTGGCCTCAATGTATGCTGTTCACCCGATGGTGAAGAACAGACGCAGATTCGTTTTAACACCAACCCTTGGCAGAGTAACCCACCGCCGCCAAAGACGGCGCTCCGGGTCTTTCGGGCCCCAGAGTTAATCTTGGATGTGACCCGCTCCAGCGCCAGCCCGGCGGTGTGCAATCGCGAATCACAACGCTGCCGGTTTGACCTCGACCCCGCAGAACCGCTGGAGCTTCGGGTCTTTGTTGACCGCAGCGTCGTCGAGGTGTTTGCCAATGGACGCCACTATCTAGCCATGCGTATCTATCCGGCCCGGAAGGACAGTCTGGGTGTGCAGGTTTTCGCGCTGGGCGGCGGCGCGACACTGCGTTCGTTGGATGCCTGGGAGATGGATGCTGTCTGGCCAATATAAAATAGGATACAGTAGGACGAAGGCTCGGCCCGAAGGTGTATAGTACGAAGGTAAGGATCATGATGAACCTGAAAGAATCGATGGAATTAGGGGGGCAACATCTGCTGGGCTGGCTCAATGCAGAGCGAGACTATCTGCCCACGGGGAGCTGGTGTATTACACACGATCTGGGCCGGTGGTGGGATGCCATGTTGCGCCTTGAAGATGCCACAGGATTTGTCATCCCCGGCCACATGGAAGGAGCGATGCTTCGCAACTTGCATTGGCTCACCGACAACCCAGACGGGCTGCTTTTTGTGCCTTCGGGCCTGGATTGGATCAATCCCTTTTTCGAGCTTCATTCACTGCGCGAGGGCATACTGACGTTCAATGCCCTCGTGCGCTACAGGAACAGTCGCTGGGCAAGAGAAGCGAGCCACCGCTACCTGGAGACGATGCGGCGTTGTCTGCGCTCCGATGGCGAGTGGGACTTGCTCAAGTTCGATTATGCCAGGTACTTCCCCCGCCTGGCAGCCGGCCACCTGACCGACGCGGATCTCGCCCATATCAACAAGCTGACGACCCACGGGCGTTCCATTGAGGCGTTGGTTGGGTTCTATGAAAGCACCGGGGATGCACTGGCACTGGAACTGGCGGATCGGCTGGCGCACTATCACCTCGTGCACTCCACAAATCCAGATGGCACGCTAGCCCAGGCGGTCACGGATGCAGAGAATCACGGCGACCGCCAATCCTACCTCTACATGCTCTGTGGATTGCTCCGCTTCGGTCTGTTGACGCACCAGGCCGAGTACATAGATGTCGTGGTCCGCACATACCAGAGCGCCATTCCCAGTCTGGTCAACCAATGCGGCTGGGTTGCCCACGATCTGGGCAAGAACAGGTTCCAGGACGAGTCCGGGAATCCGTTAGCCAACACCGAGTCGACGGGGGCCGCTATCCGGTTGGCATTGTGGCTTGCCCTCTATACAGACCATGCAGAGACCTACGATGATGTGGAGCGACTGGTGCGGGCGCGCATCTTTCCAAGCCAGACGACAGCAGCGGATGTGCAGAGTAATCCAGGGGTAGATATCCCTCCGCAGCAGGTGGGCGGCTGGGGGGGAAACCGATATCCACATGCGGGCAAAGGCTACAACCCGAGCGGCACAGCCGAGATCGTGCATACGTTGAGTGCCGTCTATCGGCACATCAGCGCACGCGATGAAGCCGGCTTGACCGTCTATATGCACTTTGACTATGCCGACGCCAATGTGGAGATCACCACCAACAGGACCAAAGAGGCTACCCTCACCGTCTCTCCTCGAGTGCATGACAATGTTCGGATTCGAGTACCCGGATGGGCGCCTCGGGAAACTCTCCAGATCGCGATTGACGGGCATCCAATCTCCCCGCGTATGATTGGCTCTTTTGCCTGTATCCCCAAAGAACTCTTGCGCGTCGGCAGCCAGATCGTCTTGCGCTATGTATTGCCGACTCGCCGCACGACGGAGACGATGCCAATGGGAGACACGTATCGGTTCGCTTGGCGCGGTGACGAGGTCACTGGCGTCTATCCCAACCAGTGGCCCCTGCCCTTCTACCCGACCCTGGAGGTCGCCAATGATGCTTAGCGTGGACTATCGCGCCCTGGTCTCCCGCGCCGACCTGGTCTATCAACTGCCTGTGGAACATCCTGTTCAGGGTCAACCCATCGGCAACGGCCGCATGGGCACCCTGGTCTGGACCACGCCGGGCGCTATCCATTTCCAGATCAACCGCAGCGACGTCTTCGCCGTAAACAAGCAGCACGCTGGGCCGTATGCCGATGCTGCCGATATCTGTGGTGCATGCGCCCAGGTGACGGTGGCGGTGGGAGGCGAACCCTTCGCTGCCGAGGCTGGGTTTGCCCAGCGGCTGGCACTCTATGCGCCTGAATGCACCGTGGACAGCCGCGACCTATCTGCATGCTGCTTTGTTTCAGCGCTGGCCGATGTACTCGTTTTAGAGATAGATGACCGGCGCGCCGATCCACAACCGATCAGCGTCACGCTCTCCATGTGGCGGCCACCGGAGGTGCGCACCGGTGATCACCTGGCCCGCTACACCTTTGGCGATGGGGTGTCCGCCGCTGGCGGCAGTCAGCACGGGCAAATCCTGCTAACGCAACACTTTACCGAAGGCGATCACTTTTGTGCCTCAGCGGTGGCAGTGGGCGTGTCCGGGGGTGGCGCCCAAATAGAGGCTGCCGACGAGCGTACGCGCACTCTGATCTTGCCTCCCGCGATTGGCAAGCACACCGTACTCCTGACCAGTGCTGCCTCCTGGTCGCCTGACGCTGAGATAGAAAGCCAAGTCCTGGCTACGCTCGCAACCGCCAGACAACCCTATGCGGCGTTGCACCTGGCACATGCCCACTGGTGGGCGGACTTCTGGGCGCGTACGTTTGTGTACCTGCACAGTGAGGATGGTCTGGCCGATTTCATGGAGTGTGTGCGCACACTCCACTTATACTATATGGCCAGCACCTCGCGCGGCCTGTTTCCCCCCAAGTGGAATGGCTCGCTCTTTACCACCGACGGCGATAAGCGGGCTTGGGGCGCACAGTTCTGGGTTTGGACCACCGAGATGCACTACTATGCGTTGCATGCGGCTGACGCCGCCGATCTATGCGAGCCCTTCTTCCGTATGTATGCCGACCAACTGGATGCCTGTAGAGAGGCGGCAGCCCAACGTTGGGGCGTTCCCGGCGCGTTCTACCCGGAGACGACTTCCTTTGATGGGCCGGTAATATTACCCCAAGAGCTAGCCGAAGAGTACCGTGCCGTCTTTCTGGGACGGCAGCCAGCCACAACGCTCTCGGATCGCCTGCGCGACCTATGCCGCTATGAGCATCACTTGCACACGCTCCTCTACCCCCTCAAGAACCAGTCTGCGAATCGCTTCACCTGGATCAGTCACGTTGCCTCCTCCGGCTGTGAAGTGGCCGTACAGGCCTGGTGGCGCTATCGCCACACGGGCGATGTGGCGTGGCTGCGCACCTACGCCTACCCACTCCTGCGCGAGGCGACCGAATTTTACAGAGGTCTGGTCGTTCGTGGTGAGGATGGCTACTACCACCTCCACGGTCTGAACCAGCATGAGGATTTCTGGGGCGCCAACGAGGGCATTTGGGATATCTCCGCGATTCGCGGTACTGCACCGTTGGCCATCCGCGCTGCCGATATACTGGGCGTGGATGCAGAGCTATGTCTGCTCTGGCAAGCGATGTTGGATCATTTGGCGCCCTATCCCCTGGGCAGAGAGCCGCAAGCCCAAGCCCTGACGGGAGGCGTCCTGGCTGACGATCTCTGGGCGGCTGGTTATCTGGGGGAGGTAGATGGTCAGCGCAACCCTGAGGATGTCTGGTTAGCGCCGGTCTTTCCCTTTGAGGATTGGACCCTGGAGACGCGTGATCCGGCCACAGATGCCATTGTGCAGAAGTTGGTGGAGTTGGCGCCGCGCATGCGTTCTATCTTGGAAGGCAATAGCTGCAACACAACCATCCGCACGCCGATTGCCGCGGTGCGGGCCGGTTGTGGGGCCACCCTGCCCGCCGATTTGGCCGCGTACTACGCGGCCTTTGGCCCGTTGTCAAACGGTTGGAGCTTGTTCGAAGGACATGGCAAGATCGAAAACCAGGCCCACTCCATCGAGCCATTGGGCTGCATCAGCACCATCTTACAAGAGGGGTTGTTGCAAAGCGTCGCCCCGCGTCCCGGTCAGCAGGAGATCATTAGCGTCTCCCCGGCTTGGCCGCTGGCGTGGGATGCTTCGTTCCGGCTATTGGCGCGCGGGGGCTTCCTGGTCACTTCCGCTATTCGTGACGGGGCAGTGGAGTTTGTGGAGATCGAATCCCGGCTCGGCGAAAGCTGCCGTCTGCGCAATCCGTGGAGCAAGCTCTGCCTGGTCAGGGAGATAGGCGGCGCCACACAGGAACTGGATGGCGATATCCTCCGATTTGAGACAAAGCCGGGTAGCCGCTATCTTGTGCTGCCACAGGGTCGGCCCGATCCTATGGCACTTCATATTGCGCCGGACTCGACGCCTGCGCCTGCAGCGTACGCCCTAACTTTACCGAACGGGGCGACCATGCAAGGTGCGCTTGGCCGCCGCAAGTAGCAACCCGTAGTCGGCGGTGGTTATGTCACGGTTGATTTGAAACCAGGGCTTTTCCAGCAAATGGCAAGCGGAGAATTTTTGGCTTCGATGTGAGTGCTTGCGTCGAGGTCTTCGCCGAACGCTTCCAAACAGAGCGAAGTACAGAGACGAGATCGATGCTGAATATCGTCGTGGTCGGAAGTTTTGTAGTCGGTCTGACGATTCGTGTCCCGCGCAAGCCGGTCTTGGGTGAGGCGCTGATCGGCGACTTATTTGACATGGGTCCCGGCGGCAAGGGCACCAACCAGGCGATTGCGGCCGCCCGGCTCGGCTCTAAGGTACATCTTGTGGCCTGTGTTGGTGATGACGAATTTGCCGACATGGCCTTTCGCCTCTATGCCCGCGAAGGCATCGCCGCGGGGCATATCCACCGTATCCCTGGCGTCAATACCGGCGTGGGTTTTGTCACCCTTCTGCCCTCCGGCGAAAACTGGATTGTAGGTCATCTGGGTGCCAACCAACACATGCGCCCAGAGCATGTGGACGCGGCGGAAGCGCTCATCGCCCAAAGTGACATCGTGATGACGCAATTCGAGGTGCCATTAGAGACCATGGCGCGCGCCATGCAACTTGGACGCAAACATGGTGCTATGACGATTTTGAACCCCGCCCCAGGCAAAACCGTCCAGCCTGAGTTGCTGGCGCATGTTGATCTGTTGACCCCCAACGAGAGTGAAACCCGCATTCTGCTTGGCCTGACACCCGATGATCCAACACCAACCCTTGAACTTGCCCGGCACCTTCTCGACTTGGGCGTCCAACGCATTGTCGTGACCCGGGGCAAACAGGGCGCGCTCATCGTGACGCCGGAAGGCAGTGAGGAAGTGCCAGCAATTGCGGTGGAGGCGTTGGATGTCACCGGTGCCGGCGATAGCTTCAATGCGGCGTTGGCAGTTGGCCTGGGTGAAGGGATGAAGTTGCGCGATGCTGTCCGCCAGGCCACCTACGCTGGTGCGTACACGACGACGCACCTGGGCGTCATCAATGGCCTGCCGATGCGCGCCGCATTGGAGGCATTCAAGCGGTCAACCAGCAGCGGTGTGTGATTGTAAGCACATATTTTTGAGACCAACAAAGGAACACCGTATGCAAAAGCCAACCATCAGCCTGCGGGAAGAACAAATTGCTTTTTTTCATCGCGAAGGCTATCTGGCCATCCCGGCCATCACTACGCCTGAGGAGATTGAACGCCTGATAGGTATTTACGATCATCTTTTTGCGATTAAAGCGGGCCGCGCGGAGGGCAATCAATATGATCTGGCTGGCACGGATGAAGATGACAAAGAAGCCGCTGTATCCCAGATTGTTCACCTCTCCAGGTATGCCCCCGAGCTGGTCAATCTTCTCTACTGGGTCAATGCCCAGGCGATCGCTGCCCAATTACTGGGGCTGGAAGTCGAAATGCAGAGCGATCACGGTATCATGAAACCGCCCGGCAGCGACGCGCCGACTCCTTGGCACCAGGATGAGGCCTACTGGCGGCCCGATTTGGTACACAATGCCGTCACGATCTGGATGCCGCTGCAAGAGGTGACGCTGGAGAATGGCTGTATGCAGTTTATTCCCAGCAGCCATACCGGGGAGGTGTCGTCTCACCACAGCATTGGGCACGACCCCCGTGTGCATGGGCTTGAGGTTGACAGCGTCGAGGCATCGAAGGCGGTGGCCTGCCCCATCCCGGCTGGTGGAGCAACCATTCACCATTGCCGCACCCTCCACTATACTGGGCCCAATCGTACCGATAAGCCGCGCCGGGCTTACATCCTCAACTTTGCCGCGCCCACTACGAAACTGGAAATATCGCGCGACTTCTACTGGCAGGGCATGCGGCAAACGGCCCGCGACGAGCGTCGGAAAAAAGCGGGGACGGTCTCAACCTCTGGCGGAAAGTTGCGCGATAAAGGGTAGTGATAGCCGTGCCCTATAGCCCAGAGCATCTTCATTCTGCTGCCGCCCGTGGTAATTGCCCTTGCCGCAGGCAGTGTGTCTTAACCAATGAGGTGACGGATAATGGCACAATTGACCCACCGCGGCCGCGTAGCGCAGGTTTTGGCTCACCAGGAGCCGGACCGGGTGCCCCTTGACCTGATGGGGCATGCTTCGTTGATTCTGGACGATATGTATTTCCAACTGCGGGATTATCTCGGCATCCAGGGAGACATCGCCCCCTTTCGTGAAGGCAGCACTGCCAACTACTACGATGAGCGCATTCTCAAGCGTTTTGATATTGACTTTCGACGTCTGATGCTGCCCACAACGCCGGCGGCCAAAATGAAATATCGGCCAGATGGCCGCTTCACCGATTACTGGGGCATTACCTATGCCAAAGAAGGACCATACGTGAATGTCACGGATTCACCCTTTCGAGCGGCCACAAGCGCGGACGATGTGGACGCCTTACCCTGGCCTGAGGCGAAGGTGGTCTATCACACCGCGGGGCTGCGCGACAAAGCGCGGGAGATGTATGAGAACTCCGATTACGCCCTGATAGCGCGCAATCCGCTCACGGCCGGCTTCCTGGACCGTGGCTGCCAGCTGCGCGGGATGACCGAGTTCCTGATGGACCTCCTCATCAACCCCGATCTCTGCCACCGCATGTTAGACCATCTTTTTCGCTTCTTTTTGGAGGTCTTCGATCTCTTTCTGGATGCAGTCGGACCTTACGTCAACATTGTCGAGTTTGGTGATGATTTGGGTGCGCAAAGCAGTCTGCTGATCTCGCCGGCGGCCTACCGGGAGTTTATCAAGCCCCGCCATAAAGCTCTCTTTGCGTTCATCAAGAGCAAAGCCCCGCATGTCAAGATTTTTCTGCATACCGACGGGGCCATCTTCAACCTCATTCCCGATCTGATCGAGGTGGGGGTAGATATTCTGAATCCAGTTCAAACCTCGGCCAAGGGCATGGAGCCGGCCAGGCTGAAAGAGACTTACGGGGGTAAGATAGTTTTTCATGGCGCTGTTGAATCAAAGGCGACTGAGGGCACTCGGGAGGATATTACCAATGAGGTCAAGCGGCGCATTGACCAGTTTGGTCCTGGCGGAGATTACATTCTGGCCCCGTGCAATCACATCATCCAATGTCCGCCCGCAAACGTGGTGGCCATGTACGAAACCGCCCGGGCCTACGGCGTCTACCCCTTGCAGGGTAGATAACCAATTGCGACTGGGTACACGGGCAGGCGTAGTGGTATCCTGGACAAAAATAGCATTGAATAGGTGGAACTTTGATGCCGAGAGCCATAAGCTTGGGTGAGGCCGTGATGGACCTCTTTGCTCAGCCTGCCGGTGTGCCGCTGCAAGAAGCCAGCAGCTTTGTGCCTGCGCCGGGTGGCGCTCCTGCCAACGTGGCTGTCGCGCTGGCCCGGCTGGGGCAAGATGTTGGTTTTATTGGCTTGGTCGGCGATGATCCCCTTGGCTTGTTGCTGACAGAACTGCTCCAAGCGGAGGGGGTTGACACTACCCATTTTCACCGGTTGGCCGGCAGCCCGACGATGTTGGCCCTGGTGGCTTCTGCTAGCCCACATCAACAGGATTTCGTCATCTATCGCGGCGCGGCCACCAAGCTAAGACCGGCCGATCTGGACCGTGCTTACATTGCTTCCGCTGAAGTATTCCTCTTCAGCGCGACGATCCTGACGGAGGATAGCCGGGATGCCGCCTTTCAAGCCGTAACCTGGGCAAACGCGGCTGGGGTATTGGTAATCTTTGACGCTAACTTGCGTCCGGCTTTGTGGCCGAACCTGGAGGCTGCCCGGCAAGGGATATTAGAAGGCTTGCAAGGCGCGGCCGTGTGCAAACTGAATGAGAGCGAGTTGGCTTTCCTGGCCGAAACCAGTGACTTGGCACGTGGCAGCCGCTGGGTTCTTGCGCAGGGGCCGCGGCTTTGCGTGGTTACGCTTGGTTCCAAAGGAGCCTATTTCAATACTGGTCGAGCTGAGGGGTACGTCCCTGCCTTTCGCGTCCACGAGGTCGACACGACCGGCTGCGGGGATGCCTTCTTGGCCGGGCTGACCGTGGGCCTATTGGAAACGGGTCTTCCCGTGCAGACGCTGGATGAAGCGTCCCTCCATCGCCTGGTACGCTTTGCCAACGCGGTGGGCGCGTTGACTGCTACCCGCCAGGGCGCAATGGCTGCTCTACCCACCCGGGCTGCGGTGGGCGATTTTCTCAAGGATTTTATTGAACTCCAACCAAACTTTCAAGAAAGAGGGTGACTCAGGATGCATACCTTAACCTATGGCAAGTTGCGCGGCTTGCAGCAGCTTGCCAACGAGTCGGGTATTTTTACCATTACAGCCCT
>CAMDEX010000159.1 GCA_945897075.1 Litorilinea aerophila | reverse complement strand
GAACCCTCCGTCAACATGAACACCATCGCAAAAGGGCTTGTTGTTTGAATGACCGCAGCGACAAAGCGTGACGCTATTGTACACTTCGTAGGTAGCGCTGATGGGCATGGTTCTGCTCGGCCCGCGCCATCCCGATCAAGCGGCACGTTGGCCCGCAGCGGCGCGGGCGACAGAAGAGGGGGAAGGCAGCATGGTGCACCTGTTGACACCCGCTGCACCCGCTGATGAGGCACCCTTTCCAGCTACAGCCTGCATCGCACGGTTGAGGGGCATCACATACCTCGGCAGCATGGAAAGTACCCTATTGCTCCTGTAAAAAGTGTTACTTTCCAGTGCTCGTTGGTATAGTTTCAGCTTCTGGGTATGCCCTGTCCAGGGGCCAATATGCCATTCGGATCATAGTGGCTCTTCTTTTCAATGATCCCTGGCCACTGTTCGCCATAGTGGGCGCGCCAGTCGCTATCGGCAAAGGCAATTGCGCTGATCGGGTAGCGTGTTGCGCCGGCAGCTTGGGCAATGTCGTAGAATCGTCGATTTTGCGTCAGCAGTTGCTCGACGATCTGTTTGTCATCTGGTGCGAAGCGAAGAATATCGAAAAGCCATACGATTTCATCGTCGGGGATACGAACCATTGGGCAAGTTAGGTTCTTCTTGAAAAATGGAAAAAGCAACGAAACACCAGGGCCTACATCCTGCGGGGTTAGTTCGCCCAGAATTCTTTCTACCAATGCTTCAATCGGTGTGTCTGGCAAGAACATATCGAACCACGGATGCGGTTTGGTCCAATGTCCGGAACGCTTCCAGCCAACTTCAAAGGGAACCACGCGTGATAGCAAGGCCGCATAGGGGAGTATCATCACCTCTTGTTGTAGCGGTGGTGGCAATTGCGCCAGCACAGGCTCTGTGTCAAGAGGGCGATCCGGTTTCAAATAAATTGCTGCTTCTAAAGCAAAGGCCCAGCCTTGCCCATCGGGATCAGGAATGACCTGCCCTTCAAGGAAATCAAAAAGATTGCTTTTCAGTGCAGTGCGTTGGGCTAATAGAAAATCAGCAAGGTGTTTGTAGATAAGCCGGAAAACCTGGACAGCTTGTGGCGCTGTTGTGAGCTTGAGCCGTGCGCGCACAATCATGCCAAATTGGCCTAGCCCGCCTAGCACAGCATGGAAAAGCTCAGCGTTGTTGGCGGGCGAACATTCGACAAGCTTCCCATCGGTTGTCACAACTTCTAAAGCAACTGCTGTATCGACCACAAAGCCGTGATATTGCGTGGTGCCGCCAACCCCGCCTACGCTCAAAACGCCACCCACGGAAAGATCCAAGTAATCGGTGAGTACCAGCGGTGTTTTGCCAGGTAGGCAATGTACCAGTAGCTCTCGAAAGGTCACACCAGCATCGACAAGAACGCTATCCTGATCGATTGAATAGATTTGATGGAGCGACCGTGAATCAATCACAATACCATTGGCAGCCAGCGCTTGACCCATGCTGGAGTGTCCCTGACCGCGCATCGATGTGGGGATCTGGTATTGATTGGCGAATTGCAGGATCGCCATCACATCGGCAATTGAGCCTGGACGTAGCACAACTTGTGGTTTGGCGGTGGCAATGTGTCCAAAATCGCCTGCAGCCTCGTCCACCAGATAGGCTAACTTGCTAAAGTGTCCTTCCAAAGTCGGTATCGTTATGCCCTTTTTCGTTGCCTGAGCCGCTGTGTGAAAGGTTTTGGTTTGGGGATCGAATTCACATATCGCCTCGGCGTGGAGCACGGCCGGCGACTCTTTGCGCAACAACAACTCGGCAGTACCGTTATCGACGGTCTTCACCAAGGTGCAGGCCGCAAGGACCCCCATAATGGTTCCCGAATAATCGGCTTCGATCTTTATGTAATCCCCTTGTTGGTCAGGTTTCCCAAAGGTATAACCGATAATAAAGGCACGCACATCGGTCGCCAGCACGATGTGATCGACTACATCCTGGAGCAATGGGTGTGCGTGGGTTGGCACGAAAGCCGCTGAAGGGGCGGGCACGTAAAAGCAGAGTCGCTCGACCTCGGCGGATTGCCAGGAGAAGGTTAAGTTTGCAAAAACGGCTTGTGAGTTGTAAGCGAGTACGGCTGGTTCTGGACACGCAAAGCCAAGATCTGTAATCATCTGCTCGATGCGGGCGGCATCGTAAAAGAAGGGGTTACGCATTGCGCAGTAAAGATTGGCGGTTTCGTGCCGAAAGTCTGCGGCAACAATACTGAAATGGTCTAACGCATGTTGCTTGAGATAAGGAACTATCGCTTTGGCTGCTGCCGGCAATGTATCGATCTCTTCCAGCCACTCGACAGGGTACATCTGTTCCAGGAAGGGCCAAATTTTTTCGATTCCCCAATCCGTTGCCGCGTCGACGCCGTACCCAAGAATCGGAAACTTGATTTGTAGCTCATGGAGTAAAGCATCAACCGGACGCTGTTGCAAGCTAAGGACACCTTTGGCGACGGCGACAGCAACAGGATTTTCAGCGCAGCCCAATTCCACAAAGCGAAAAGAGACACCGCGCTTGTTTTCTGGTTTTGTTGTGCTGCGAAATTCGACAGGGCAGTGCTGAAACTGGCGGGGAAAAGCGCCCAGCGTGCGTTGAATTAGCGTTCGGTCGTAGGGTGCCTTGACTAATTTTGCAAAAGCAACAATATCATTCTCCATTTTTCCTAAGTCAAGTTGTGGCATTGTGAAATTTCTCCTTTTGTTAGTAGAATTATGTTGTTAGTACAATCATGCTTTCACTTACTTCACTGGCGGCTCAATCGTAAGCGACGCATCATACTCGATCGCTTGCACCGTCTTGGACTTTACACCCATCGCCTCGCCCTCAATTTCCTGTTGAATCGGCAGACCCGTAGCCAGGTTAACCCAGAGCTTTACGTTGCTCTTGACATTTAGCTCTTGCATCGTCTTGCTCTTGCTTGTGTCACTGGTAAAGGTGTAGACGGCTGTCTCCACGTAGAACTAGGCGTTCTTCATCGTAATCGCCAGCACGCCATAGACTTCTGTCCAAGCTGCTTCCACCTCGGCAGTGAAATCAGCGGCTAACCCTTGTCTCAATGCCCAGAGCAATGCTGTGCCGACAGTTTCATAATGCTGGGGTTGTACTTGATAGCCAACATGCCGCTTGCCCAAAGCCTGTACCGCAGGCACCAGTTGATCCAAGCGACTAAGGCTACCCACTGCAAAGGCGAGGGTATGCATTAATTTGTCTTTTTGCTCGGTTAAGTCGTCTTTAAAGAGCCGGCGCAGGGTTGGGTCCAATTCGAAGAGACGTGTGTAAAAAAGATCGGCTGCCGTTGTCGCAATCGGAGCAACTTTGGCAAAGGAATCTTGAACAAGTGAAATTTGGTGTGTAGTCAACATAGTTTCCTCTTTTGTTGATAGATTTTATTTACTTATGTTACGGTTGGCTTGTGGACACGTAGCATCTGTACAATCTCAAATCAGTGTCCAGGTTTCGTTGAGCAGTAGCCTGGTCGTGCGGCGAACCCATCTTTGCATGGACTCTAGTATCTGAGCCAATTGTGTATAAACCTAGCGTTTTTTTGACAAAAATTTGACAAACTTATCGATTTACCGGTCACCAGTCAATAATTCCATACAGTATGCTACTCACCTCAACCCTATCGGACGCTCCCACCTTTGGCGATTTACTCAAACAACTGCGCAAACGGGCCGGGCTGAAACAGGGCGAACTCGCGGCGCGAGTCGGCTTTAGCGGGGCCATGCTCTCGCGCCTAGAGCAGAACGAACGCCTACCCGATCTGCAACTGATTATTGATACCTTTGTCCCGGCGCTAGGCTTGCAAGATGAACCACACCTTGCCACACGCTTGGTCGAACTGGCAGCACTGGCGCGCGGTGAGCGTCCCCAGACGGCGATCCTCCATCAACGCCAAAGCACAGTGGTGGTCAGCGGACAAGCGAGCGATTCACCCTCTGCCCTGCCCGTGCCACCAAGCGAACTAATCGGGCGTGAGCAAGAAGTGAATCTGCTCTGTACCCGTCTGCAAAATCACAATGGCCGCTTGCTGACTCTGCTCGGCCCACCCGGCATTGGCAAGACGCGCTTGGCCTTAGCGGTAGCGGCGCGGATGCAGCACATCTATCAGGGAGGGGCGCACTTTATCCCACTGGCCGCGATCAACCAGGCGGATCGTGTGGCGACTACCCTGGCAATCCAACTGGGCATCAGCGACACCAGTCAGAAACCAGCACACCAGAAGCTGATCGAATTTTTGCGCCACAAGCAGATCTTATTAATTCTTGACAACTTTGAGCAACTGATTGTCGCTGCGCCGCTGTTGGCCGAACTCTTGAGCGAATGCCCGAATCTATCTCTATTGGTGACCAGCCGCGAACGCTTACATCTGCGCGCTGAACAACGCTACAACGTCCCATCCCTCGCCCTGAGCGCGTCGGTTGCTCTGTTTATCCAGCGAGCGCAAGCAATCGATGCCGAATTTACCCCGTCTGCCCAGCAACAGCCGATCCTGGAGGCCATTTGTCGCAAGCTAGATTGTCTGCCATTGGCGATTGAACTTTGTGCCAGCCGTATCGAATTCTTTACGCCCAAGCAACTGCTGGCAAGGTTGCAGGATCAACGGCTTGATCTCCTCAGCGATGGTCCCAGTGATCTGCCAGCGCAACACCGTACCCTGCGCAACGCCATCCACCGCAGTTATACCCTTTTGAATGGCGATGAACAGTCCCTTTTTTGTGGGTTGAGTGTCTTTGTGAGCAGCTTTGCCGGTGAGGCGGTGCAAGCACTTGGTTTTGCTGAATATACGCTGCAAAGTTTGCTGCAAAAGAGTCTTGTTCATCACGCACCGGCACTGGAAGAACAACGGCGCTTTCTGCTTTTAGAGACGTTGCGCGAATATGCGGGTGAACAACTACAAAGCAGCGGGCAAACCAATGCGCTGCGCCAACGTCACGCCGAATACTATCTTACCCTGGTAGAGGAGGCGACACGCCAGATACCGGGCAAACAGCAGCTGGTTTGGTTGCAGCGGCTCGATGCCGAGTTAGAAAACCTGCGCGCCGCCTTTCACTACTTTCTCCAACACAGGCCAGTGAATGCCCTCTCCCTTGCCGGCGCGCTCAAAGAATTCTGGTATACACGCGGCTATTTTCAAGAAGGTCAACAATGGCTCACCCAAGCGCTTTCGGCTTGTCAGCCTATCACTCTTTTGGGGGGGTATCTTCCCGCCCAAGCGCGTGCGCTGCTCTCCCTGGCTCAACTGGCGCAGCATCAAGGAGATCGTCAACAAGCCTTGCAATGGGTAGATGAGAGCATCGCGCTCTATCGTCAACTGGGTGATCGGTGGGGGACAGCGGAGGCCTTGCGCGAAAGCGGCTGGGTGATGTATGGCTTACACCAAAAGCAGCCGACGCTGGCCCGTTTTGAAGAGAGTCTGCAACTCTTTCGTCAAACCGGCGATCAAGCCAAGATTGCCTCACTGCTCACTACGCTCGTCCACCTTCAGGCCGGGAAAGAATTCGATTATACCCAATCGATCACCTATTTGCGCGAAAGCATTCTTCTTTTGCGCACAACGGATGACACGAATGCGCTCTTCTTTGCCCTCACCTCTCAGGCTGATTTCGAGTTACAGTATGGCAATTACAATGCCGCCGAAGTGGTTCTCAATGAGTCGCTCAACATCGCCCAGGCATTGGGGATGCAACGGGATCGCGCTATCGCCTTGTCGCAGATGGGCAATGTCAAACTTTGTCAAGGGGATGCGCCCAGCGCACTGGGGTATGTCCAAGCTGCCTTAGAGATTGCGCAGACCATTGGGGATCGTGACCATTGTATGCACGATTGGTTGCTTTTGGGCAAGGTGCAAAAAGCCTTAGACAACCTACCGGCTGCCCAAGCGGCTTTTGCCGAGACATTGGCCTTGTGTCTGTCTTTGGAAAACCGGCATGTTGCCTCTGAATGTTTGCTGCATTGTGGAGAGATTGCCCTAAACCAAAAGAACGATAGATGGGCTGTCCAACTCTTTGCCGCGACCCAAAAAATGTTCGATACCCTCACACCCTACCTCAAACCAATCGATAACACAGGGTTGATCGAGCAGATCGATCAGGCCCGCACGCGACTCAGTGAAGCGGATTTTGCTACGGCTTGGGCTGTTGGGCAAGGCTGGTCGTTTGAGCAAGCTGTCAGCACGGCACGGCAATGGATTGTCGCATTGTAACTGTGTACCTTCTCGTGAGAAAAACATTCCGGGAAAGGGACCAGCAATTCTCAAAATGGAACACGGATGACGCGGAGTAAGCTGATTTTATCTCGATTTTTTGGCTTTGATCCGTTCTAATCCGCCCGATCCGCGTCACCGCGTTCTATTTCGGTCAAATTGAGAATTGCTGCCAATGTGGGGAGGTTGGGTGGGGGTCGTGCCTGGTCACAGCTGATTGACGGGCGCAATCAGCCAGGGTACAATTGAGCCAATCGAAGATAGAGGGGCAAGAAACATGACCACAATGACGATGCGTGAACAATTGTATAGACAGATCGACACTTTGCCCGACGATATCGTTGAGCAGATTGCCGATTTTGCTCTGTTTGTCATGGCAAGACGACAAATCGCGCCTGCGTATGAGGAGTGGGGCGACAATCAATGGCAAACTTTCGCGCTTGACCAACTCTTTCGTGAGGAGGAGGATGATGAAGTTGTCTATTCCCTGGCAGATGCCCAGGAAGTATACAGGCGAACACCGGTCTGAAAGTTCGTTCAGTTAGGGCGTATCAGACAACGCCTGGCTGACTGGCTACAGAAATAACAAAAGCGGGCGCAGCCAGAAAATGACCGCACCCGCCAAAAGATCAACTCCTCCCCCAGAACGGGGAGGTTGGGTGGGGGTGAGCGCACGACGATTCCGGGAATCAACACTCCCCTTCCTCCCTTCCTCCCTTCCTCCTACACCACCCGCTCGCTGAATGTCCCCGTGGCCGGGTCTTTGAGTATCCTCTTCACCTTGCCGTCGGGCATCGTCTCCTCTTTGATCACCACCAGACCCTCAAAGTGTCGCACAGGTTTGGAAATACGCGGGGTGGAGCCGCCCCGCCACTCCACCTCCACCGGCTCCCAGGCGCGGGAAGCGGCGGAGCGGTAGCAGGCGTCCATCACCGCGTTGACCACATAGCCGTCGTAGAAGGTCTCCAGCGGGGCGCGGCCCTCGTCCAGCGCATTGAACATATCCGTAAACATATCCACATAGCCCAGCTCGCTCAGTTCGTCGCCCACGGGGAAGAGCCAGCCGCTGGCGCTCTCGGATTTCTCGGCCACGTAGCCCTGGCCCGCGCCGGATGTGAACATCTCGAAGCCCGTGCGCAGGAAGTGGTTGAGCCAGATCGTCCCTTCGGTGCCGCTCACCTCATCGCGCAGGTCCATGCCACCGCGGAAGGTCCACGAGACCTCGAACTGGCCTACCGCGCCGCTCTCAAATTTGATGAGGGCGATGGCGCTGTCTTCGGCTTCGATGGGGTGGACGAGGGTATCGGCCCAGCACATCACCTCCACGGGCCGGTTGTCTTTGCCCATATAATTGCGCATAATTTCGATGCAGTGGCAGCCCAGGTCAATAATCGCACCGCCGCCCGCCTGCTTGGCGTCCCAGAACCAACTGCTGTGGGGGCCGGGGTGGGTCTCGCGCGAGCGCGCCCAGAGGATATCGCCCAACGCTCCGGACTGGACGGCTGCGATGGATTTCAGCGCTTTGGGCGTGTAGACCAGGTCCTCCAGATAGCCGGCAAAGACGCCCGCCTTTTCCACAATCTCTAGAATGCGTTTTGCCTCTGCCGCATTGCGGGCCAGCGGTTTGGTGCAAAGGACGTTCTTGCCCGCCTCGGCAGCCAGACGCACGGCCTCCTCGTGCAGGTGATTGGGCAGACCAATCACGACCGTATCGGTCGCCGGGTGCTGGATGGCCGCGGCCATATCGTCGCTCCAATGGGGGATGTTCCACGCCGCCGCGGATTCTTGCGCCTTTTGCGCGCTGCGCGAGTAGACGACTTCTACGCGGTCGAGATTGCGCTGGCCGTGCAGGGTCAGCGTATAGAACATTCCGATCAGACCTGTGCCTAGCATTGTGATTTTGTGCTGTTTGCTCATCGATTTTCTCCCAATGTGAACGGCGAAGATGTGTGGGATGGGGTTATATGTGTGGGATGGGATTATAATAGTGTACATTTGACGGGCAAGGGCGTCAAATGTACGGACGGGATTTGGGCTGGTCCTCTGCCGGGCATAATCAGCAATGAAAGTCGGAACGCAGATTTCGCAGAAAAAAATCCGTGCAAATCCTATCAATCCGTGTACTTATTTTCAAGTCAGTATTTTCAAGTCAGAGAAACCCGCCGATGACAATCCCCCCCTGGACTACTGCTTTCTTTGCGGCAATGCTGGCCGCGATTGCCATCCTTCCCCTCGTCGCCGGGCACTGGTGGCATCGCAACCGCAACAAATTGCTCGTCAGCGTCGTGTTGAGTCTGCCCGTTCTGCTCTTTCTGATGGCCGAGGGTATCTACGCCCCCATCGGTCACGCCGTCGAAGAATACTTTGCCTTTATCGTCCTGCTCGGTTCTCTTTTCGTCATCTCCGGCGGGATTCTGGTGGAGGGTGATATCCGGGCTACGCCACTGGTGAACACCGGATTTCTGGCGTTGGGTGCCCTGCTGGCCTCCTTTATGGGGACAACGGGTGCCAGTATGCTCCTCATCCGCCCTCTGCTGCGTACCAACAGTGAGCGTAAGTTCACCCTGCATACGCCGATATTTTTCATTTTCATCGTCTCCAATGTGGGCGGTCTGCTCACACCACTAGGCGATCCGCCCCTCTTCCTGGGCTATTTGCGCGGCGTCCCTTTCGAGTGGACCTTTGGCCTGTGGAAGGAGTGGCTCTTTGTCAGCGTTGTGCTGCTGACCGTCTACTTTGTGCTGGACAGTCGCGCCTACCGCAAAGAGCGATCTGTGGACATTGCCAGCGACCAGCAGCAGGTGCAGCCGCTAAAAGTGAGCGGCACACTCAATTTGCTCTTGCTGTTGGGTATTGTGCTGGCAGTGGCTTTTCTGAATGAGAAGTATATCGGCGCGGCGGCCCACTACTTGACACGGGAGTGGGTGATGATTGGCCTAGCGGCGCTCTCCTGGTTTTTGACGCCCAAACTCCTGCGTGAAAAACAGGCATTCAGCTTTGGGCCGATTGTCGAGGTGGCTGTACTCTTCGTCGGCATCTTTATCACGATGATTCCGGCGCTGCTGCTGCTGGAGCAGAAGGGTGGGCAACTGGGGCTGACTCATCCCTGGCACTTCTTCTGGGCGACCGGCCTCCTCTCGGCCCTCCTGGACAACGCACCCACCTATCTGGCTTTCTTCTCCCTGGCCCAGGGCGCATCCGCCGAACTGGGCGCGCTCTACCCGGCGGTGGAGATGGTGCAGCGTATCCCCGCCAATATCCTGGCGGGTATCGCGCTCGGCGCGGTCTTTATGGGGGCGATGACGTACATCGGCAACGGCCCTAACTTTATAGTCAAGGCCATCGCCGAGGAGAGCGGCATCGCAATGCCCAGCTTTGGCGGCTACCTCAAATGGTCATTCGCTGTGCTGCTGCCGCTGTGGGTGGCTGTGACGCTGTTATTTTTACTTTAACCGGGATAATTGGTATTTCGTATTTCGTATTTCGTAGGCAGTCGTGTTACCGGGTTTTTTGGACGATGTTGGGTAGTGACGAAGGGTCTGTTTCTTCTTCACTACTCTCATTTATGACCGACGCCGCCAACATCCCCATTTACGCAATACGAAATACGCAATATCTATCATTCAATCCCCCCCCGCACCTGCTCAATCAGCGGGTCAATCTCCCCGATGCGGGCGAATTCCGCGTCCCAGAACTCCTGGCTTGCCATCTTGCGGATGTATGCGGCGCTGTAGCCAAAGCGCGTCCAGAGATCCTCTTTCATCTGCTGCAAACGTTGCTGCTGGCCGTTGCAGTTCAGATCGACGATCTCGCCCAGGCTGGCCCCCAGAAAGACACTCTTGGCCCACATCTCCAACTGGTCGTCGTCCGGCTGGCCGCCGTTGCGCGCATAGAGCGCCTGGCTCACCGACGGATAGCGGTCGTAGCTGTCGGTGGCGATGGTGACGACGTTCTCCCCCCGCCCCAACCCCAGATAGCGGGCAGTCTTGATAGCCCCGATGACGTTGCAGATGCAGCTCGGCCCGAATTTGTTCTGAAGCGACCGGGCCACAGACGGCTCCACGCCCAGCCGTTCGGCCAGCACAGCCGCGCCCGCCTGTACCACCTCCATCCCGCGCACCGTCTCCTCGTCGTGGATCAGCATCAGCAGGTCGGAGTTGAAGACGTTGTGGATCAGCGTCACCATTTTGTCGCCGATGCCTTCGATGCGGTGCTGGCCCTGACCGCCGTTGAAAAGGGTGGGACACTGG
Source organism: Litorilinea aerophila (assembly GCA_945897075.1). Classification (GTDB taxonomy): domain Bacteria; phylum Chloroflexota; class Anaerolineae; order Caldilineales; family Caldilineaceae; genus JACQGT01. The sequence goes on along the minus strand of CAMDEX010000159.1, from coordinate 4,639 downwards.
CGCGGTTCCAGCACGACAGTCTGGCTATCGCGCCAGATGGATTTGATCTGATCGCCGGCGGCCAGCGTGCCTGCGCTGCCCGGTGCGCTGACAAAAGCGGCGATGCGCCCGTTGCCGTGGCCGCGCGCCGCCTGCAACGCGGCGTCGCCGGTGACGTAGCGGTGGAAGCGGTAGTTGGGCAGCAACTCGAACTGGGCCAGCACCATATATTTGTCCGGCTGGCTGATATACTCGCTGTGCGTGCGTTCCAGCGTCAGGATCACATCGGATTCGGTGCCGGGGGTCAGGTCGAGTTCGCCGCCGTATTTGCGGATGCGTTCGTAACGCTCTACACTCATATTGTCGGGCATCACCACCACCGCCTGGTAGCCCTTCAAGCGGCTGACGTAGGCCGTGCCAATCCCAAAATTGCCCGTGCTGGGGCCGATCACCCGCTTGTCGCCGGGGCGCAGAGCCTCCAAAGTTTCGGCTTCGGCCAGGGTGGCGTAGGCCGGGCCGACTTTCATCGATCCGCTGGGGAAGTTGCGCCCGCTGAGGACGAGGATATTGGCCTCCACACCGGTCAATTGGGGGGGCAGCAGCAGATGCTCTACTTCGCTGCCTGTGTTTTTCCAGTTGATGTTGAAGAGATTGAGCGCGTCGCCCTCGTCGGCGTGCAGGGCCGCGCGCGCCTTCTCGCGTAAATTTGCAGGCAGGAGCAGCGGGTTGCGCATTTCGGCGTATGTGGGGCCGGCAATCAGTGGAGATTTCATAGGGGTTCCTCTCTGGGCGTGCAGGTGCAGTTGTCAGACAAATTCAGACTCTATCGTACCAGAAAGAGGGCTGCTTTTGCCAACCAGCAGATGGGAATAGAAACTTCTATTGTAGTGTCGCCAGCGTCTTCAGGAGAACGGAGGTTTTTGATCCGAACAACCCACGATAGAATGATCTGATGAGACAAGATATACTGGACGCAGATATGAGTAGACAGCCTACGCAAATGGAGATAGGACAGGTGTCGAACTCCGCTCCGCCGGTGATCAATCGCCAAAAGATCGAACAGACGATCGCCGCTCTGGAAGCGCAGCGCGCCATCTTGGGCGACGAGGTGGTGGATACCGCCATCGCCAGCCTGGGCCAGACGTTGCGGGGAAACGGCGATCAGACCGCGCCCCAACGCAAACAGGCCACTGTCCTCTTTGCCGATCTGGTCGGCTTCACCGCGCTGGTCGGTTCGATGGATGCCGAGGATGTCGTCGAACTGGTCAACACCCTCTGGGAACGGCTGGACGGGATCATTCTGGCCCACGGCGGGCGCATTGACAAGCACGTGGGCGATGGCGTGATGGCGCTTTTTGGCGCGCCGGTGGCCCAGGAAAATGACCCGGAGCGGGCTGTGCTGGCCGGTCTGGCCATGCAAACTGGGTTACGCGATTGGGTCAACGACCAGACGACCTTCGCCTCCCCCCAACACGCCTTTCGCAACCTACAAATGCGCATCGGTATCAACACCGGCTCGGTGCTCTTTGGCGCGGTGGGCAGCACAGGCGAAATCACCGCGATGGGGGATACGGTCAACATCGCCAGCCGGCTGGAAGGCGCAGCCCCTGTGGGCGGCATTCTGATTGCCGAGGAGACCTGGCAACAGGTTACAGGGCGCTTTGACGCCAAGCCGCTCTCCATCCGCGTCAAAGGCCGCGACGATGCTTTCACAGCCTATGTTGTGGAGGGGGAAAAGAGCGCGGCCCGGCGCACGAGTGGCCGCGGCGTGGCCGGCATCCAGACGCGCACAGTCGGGCGCGAGGTGGAATCGGAGCGGCTGCGCGTCCTCTTTGCCCAAGTGACGGAGCAGAAAAAAGCCAGAGTCGTCACAGTTCTGGGCGAGGCCGGCATCGGCAAATCCCGCCTGCTGCAAGAATTTTCCGCCTGGCTTGCCGAGCAAGCGCAGACGGGCTTTGTGCTGGCAGCCAGGGCCAGCGCCGACACCGAACGTCACCCCTATCTGCTGGTGCGCGAGTGCATCGCCTCCAAATTGCAGATCACCAACAGCACACCCGCGCCCCTGGCCCGCGAACGGCTGATCAACGGGCTGGCCGACATTCAAGGCGACGATCCGGGTATGGCCGAGTTTATCGGCCATCTGATCGGTCTGGACTTTTCGGGCAGCGCCCGTATCCAAAACGTCCTGGGCGACGCCCAACAGATTCGTTCGCGCTCTTTTCAATACCTGGCCCGCTTCTTCAGCGCCATCTGCCACGAACAGCCCGCGGTTGTCCTGCTGGACGATATCCACTGGGCCGACAGCGGATCGCTGGATGTGATCGAATATCTGGGCCGGGAATGCAGCCACGTACCCCTGCTGATCGTCTGTCTGGCCCGCCCCACACTATTGGAACGGCGCACCAATTGGGGCAGCGATCTCTCCGTGTCTACGATTGTGCCGCTGCAACCCCTTTCGCCCGAACAGAGCCGCGTGCTAGTTGGGGAGATTTTGCGCCACGTCCAGGAGATTCCGGCCAATCTGGTGCGCACGATTACCGAAGCGGCGGGGGGCAACGCCTTTTACATCGAAGAATTGATCAAAGTGCTGATCGAAGATGGCGTCATTGTGGCCGAGGCCGGGGAGTGGCGCATCCGGGCCGAGCGGCTGGGTACATTGCGCGTGCCAGCCACGCTGACCGCCGTGTTACAGGCCCGCATGGACCGCCTGCCCCCGCGCGAGCGGGAACTTTTGCAGCGCGCCTCGGTGGTCGGCAAAGTCTTCTGGAACAGCGCCTTGCATTCTATGGGCAACACGGGGCAAATAGAACGCGAGACCCCTTCTGTGCGCCCGGACGAGGCCGCGCTCCTGGCCGCTCTGGTGCGCCGTGAATTTATCCAACAGAACCGCAAGAGCGCTTTCGAGGGGGTCACCGAATATCAATTCCGCCACGCCATTTTGCACGAAGTGGCCTACGAGAGTGTGCTGCTGCGCCGCCGCCGTCACTATCACCAGCGGGTGGCCGAATGGCTGCTACAGGTCGGCCAGGATCGGGCGACCGAGTCCGCCGGGCTGATCGGCGAACACTTCGCGCGCGCCGGTCGCACAGCCGATGCCACGCTCTGGTTTGCCAAAGCGGGTCACCAGGCCAGGGAAACCTATCTGCCCGAAGTGGCGATTGACTATTACGTCAAGGCGCTGGGCAATCAGCGGGAGCGGGAGACACCGGAGATAGCGGCCCAGCACCGTTCGCTCTACTACCACCTGGGCGAGATGCTCTTCTGGCAGGCCCGCTACGACGAGGCCGTGACCGCGTTCCAGGCGATGGACAATCTGGCCGAGCAGACCGGCGACGCTTATGCGCGTTCCCAGGCGTGGAATCAGTTGAGCCTGATCCGAGGCAGACAAGGGGATCACCGCCGGGCGATTGTCTGCGCTGAACAGGCAGCGGTTTTTTCTGAGAGGGCGGCATCCGAGCAGGCACTCATCCAAGCGTTCCTATCAAAGATTCGCTCGCTCATGCTCATAGGAAAAACGGATGAGGCATTGGATTTAGGGTATCATACCCTAAAACTCAGCACTGAGGCAGGGCTTGTTGTAGAGATTGCACAAGTGAACAACCTACTTGGCCTCATCTGTGACGTGTGTGGTGACTATTCTCGGTCAATGCAATACAAGGAAAAGGCATTGGACATATTCCGCCGTCTTGGAGATCGGCGTAAGTCAGGGTGGGTGCTGCATAATATGGGGGTTGTGGTACTCCTGCGGGGGGATTATCGCGCCGCCGCCAATATCTTTCGCGATGCTCTGCAGATTGCCAGGGAGATCGGCGATCGCGACTGGCAGATAGCTGTGTTGACGAATCTGGGGTCGGTCTATGTGGGGTTGGGAGAATTTGCAGCAGCGGTAGACACGCTCCAGAGTCTGTTGGAGATGACGCATGGCGCTGACTTCTACTTAGCCTCTCTGGTTTACGGCACTTTGGCAGAAGCACTATTAGGGCTAGGGCGAATCGACGAGGCCAACAGTGCAGTTGGGAAGGCGCTGGATGGCACTGAGATAGAAGAAGCTCTGGAATATCTTGGCTATGCCTGGCGTGTGCGAGGGCAAATCTGCGCGCAGTCGGTCTGCCCCTGGACGGCAGAAAAATGCTTCGTCAGGAGCGTAGAGCTATTTACAGGTATCGGGGCGAAAGCCGAACGAGCGCGTACTCTGCGGGAATGGGCGATCTACCTGTGCCGTACAGAAGGGGTATCGGCATCTCTACCCAAGTGGCACGAGTCTCGCTCCCTGTTTGAAGAGTTGGATATGGACTCCGAAGTCCACCGACTTGACCAACTGTTTGGCGAGTGGTCTGTATGGTCAAAGAAAATCCGTATGGCTTTGTAAGGTGTGCATAAAATAAAAGGGAGGCGAAACACCAAGTGTTTCGCCTCCCTTTTTCGTTGCTATAGTTTTTCAGAGAATGTTTTGCAAGGCTGTCCCTGGTGATTCAGGTAGTTCCCAGAGGGTGATTCTGCAAATCTTTTTCTGAACGTCTATAGAGAGTCTTGAAAAAATCAAAAGGGAGTGTCGAGAGGTGGCGAAGTGGGCTGGGAGAGCAGCAAGCGGGAAAAGCTTGCCCAAAAGGACGACGCAGAGTAAGGTATAGAAGTTGGGAATAACCGATTAGTGACAGGC
>CAMDEX010000158.1 GCA_945897075.1 Litorilinea aerophila | reverse complement strand
CTCGGCGTCACACTGGCGCTGCTGCTGGGCTATCTGCTGGGCAAGATCCAGACGCTGGATCGTCTAGTCTCGCCCTACGTCGTCGCCAGCCAGACAGTGCCGGTGGTGGCGATTTCGCACCTGCTGATCATCTGGTTTGGCAACGGGCTGCTGAGTAAAGTGCTGATTACGGGGATTATTGTCTTCTTTCCCACACTGGTCAGCACAATTGTGGGCATCCGCGGCGTGGACACCGACCTGCACGACCTGATGCGTTCCCTGCGCGCCAGCCGCAGCCAACTCTTTTTCAAGCTGGAACTGCCCGCGGCCCTCCCCGTCCTCTTCGGCGGGTTGAAGTTGAGCGTCATTCTGGCGATTGTCGGCGCGGTCGTGGGCGAGTTTGTGGGGGCCGATGTGGGATTGGGCTTTCTCATCAATCTAGGCCGGGGCGTGCTGGACACGCCGATGATCTTCGTAGCCGTCCTCGCCCTCGTCGTGATCGCCCAAACTCTCTACGCCGCGGTCTCGGCCCTGGAAAGCTACTATCTGCGGTGGCGGAAGTGAGGATATTGGGTATTGGATATTTGTCGAGCGCTGTTGACGGCAGCGAAGTATCTGTTGGGTTAGACTACAAATCCAATATCCCACTCCTCCTGAGCGTGACTACCCAATACCGAATATCCAATATCTACTACCCAATATCTTAAGGAATCCTATGCACCGCCTCTCACTCGTACTACTCTTCTCCCTCCTCCTGGCTGCCTGCACACCGGTCGCGCCGGGAATTGGCCCCACGGCCCAGACAGAAAGCCAGCAAAGTCTGCGCGCCATTGAGCTGGGCGTGGGCTTCATCCCCAATGTCCAGTTTGCCCCTTTTTATGTGGGCATCGACAAAGGCTTCTTTGCCGAAGAAGGCATCGACCTGAGCCTGAGTTATGGCTTTGAGAATGACTATCTAAAGCTGGTGGGGACTGATACTCTGCAATTTATGATCGGCAGCAGCGACCAACTGGTGCTGGGACAGGCGCAGGGCTTGCCCGTCAAATATGTGATGAACTGGTACACCCAATACCCGGTGACGATCTTTGCCAAGAGCGAAGCCGGGATCGTCGAACCGGCGGACCTGGCGGGCAAGCGGGTCGGCGTGCCGGGACCCTTCGGCGCAACGTATATCGCTCTGCGCGCCCTGCTCGACATCGCCGGTCTGGCCGAGAGCGACATCCAGATGGAGAGCATCGGCTTTACCCAGGCCGCGGCGGTGAGCGCGGGGCTGGTGGACGCCGCCGCCGACTACGCCGTAAACGGGCCGGTTGTCCTGGCCGCAGAGGGGATCGAGACAACCCAAATTGCCCTGGATAAGTACATACGCATCCCCGCCAACGGGCTGGTGACGAACGAAAAGACGCTGGCGAACGAGCCGGAGCTGGTACGGGCAATGATTCGGGCTACGCTGAAAGCCATCGCCTACACATTGGAAAACCCGGACGAAGCCTTTGAGAGTGCGCTCAAAGCTGTGCCTGAAGCCGGCGGCGACAACCGCGCCACCAATCGGGCCGTCTTCGACGCATCCCTGGCTTATTGGACGCCCCAACCCGGCCAAAGACCCGGCGCAACCGACCCCGCGGACTGGCAAGCAGCCGCTGAACTCCTGGCCCGCATCGGTCTGGTGGACCGGGTGGTGGAGAGCAGCGTCCTTTTCACAAACGACTATCTGCCCCAGGAATAGAACGCGGATAACGCGGATCGGGCGGATAAGCGCGGATTAAAAATCTGCGTAAATCTGTGGTTTCTGCGTAATCTGCGTACTTCTTCTTTTTGGAATCAATCGGATGTCGCCACAATCTGCTGTACCCCTGCTGCGGGTGGAGAAGGTCAGCCACGCCTACACAGCCGCTACCCCAGCCCTGGCCCCGGTCACTTTTTCTGTGGCCGAGGGTGAGTTTGTCTGCATTGTCGGCATAAGCGGCAGTGGCAAAAGCACACTCCTGCGCCTCATCGGCGGGCTGGTAGAGCCTAGCGCGGGCGAAATCTGGTTGGACGGCGCACGCTCCACAGCGCCGCACCCGCAAATTGGCTTTGTCTTTCAAAAGACGAATCTGATGCCCTGGCGCACGGCCCTGGACAATGTGCTGCTGCCCCTGGAATTGCTCGGACCTATCGGTGCGGCCCAACGCAGCCAGGCCATTTCCCTGCTGGAACTGGTGGGTCTGGCCGACTCCGCCGATGTCTACCCCGCCCAGCTTTCCGGCGGGATGGCGCAGCGGCTGGTGCTGGCGCGCGCGCTGGTGCGCCATCCCCGCCTGCTCCTGCTGGACGAACCCTTTGGCGCGCTGGACGCGCTGACCCGCGAACGGCTGAATCTGGAACTCCTGCGTATCCAGACCGGCCAGCGCCAGACGGTTGTGATGGTGACACACAGCATCAACGAAGCGGTCTTTCTGGCGGACCGGGTGCTGGTATTGGGCGAGCAGCCGGGGCGCATCCTGGCCGAGATTGGCGTGGATCTGCCCCGTCCGCGCACGCTGGCGGTGATGGGAAGTCCAGCGTTTGGCGCGCTGGCTACGGAGATTCGGCGGCATATCGGGCTGGTAGAAGCATAGTGTGTAAACAAAAAGGAGGGGGACACCACTTTGGTGTCCCCCTCCTTTTTGTTTACACGCTGGTACTATTACTGCCCCAAGCCAGACGGCAACTTCGACAGCAGGTCTTCCGGGCGCTCAATTTTCGTCGCCAGAATCTGCTCTTGCAGCCAGGTCTGGAAGGCCTGGGACTTCTCCTGGGCGATGGTGTTCTCGTCTTTGGGCCGGTTGGCGTCCCGCTCGATCACCTGAATGATGTGATAGCCAAACTGGGTCTTGACCAGTTCGCTGGTCTCGCCGATGGGCAGGGTGAAGACCGTCTCGTCAAATTCGGGGACGTAGGCCCCTCGCCGCGCCCAGCCCAGATCACCGCCGTTGGCCCCGCTGCCGGGGTCGTCGCTATATTCAGCCGCCAGCGCCGCAAAATCTTCCCCGTTCAGGATGCGCTGGCGAATGTCGGTGGCCAGGGCCAGCGCCTCGGCTTCGCTCATCACCCCGTCATCCACCACAGCAACGGTCTCACTGAGGACGCCGGTGTCGGTCAAGGCTGCGTTGGCCGCCAGATCGGGCACGGCGCTCTCCGCAGTGGCGGTCAACTCGCCCGTTTCGCTGAGCGCAGCAGTCGCGTCCACAGCCGGCGGGCTGACCGCTCCGGTGTCGGTCGAGACTTCACTCGCCGCCACATCCGGCGCAGCGCTTTCCAGAGTCGCGGTCAATTCACCCGTGTCGCTGATCGAGGAGGTCGCGTCGATGGCGGGGGGATCAATGCGGATCAGAATATGGCGGGCATGGGCCTGCTCTTCGGTAGGTGTCACCGTCTCGCTGCCGATGATCTCTACCATTTTCTCCCGCAGCAGTTGCGCCTCTATCACGCCCCGGTATTCGGCCACGCTCATCCCAGCCTCTTTCAACTGGTCAGAGCGGGCGGTCAACCCCTCCTGATAGAGGGTGTCGTCCAGGATAGTGGGCGGTTCGGGTGTGGGAGCCTCTACTGTCGGGATCGTCTCGGTCGTGTCGGTTACGCCGGCGCTGGCGGCCACTGTCGGCGCAGGCGTGGCGGTTGGCGTGGGTGTAAAGGAAGCAGCCGTGGCCGTGGCATCGCTGGCCGCGACCGCGGTGGAGGTGGCCTGGGGCACGGTCAACGCGCCCTGGCGGGCTGCGATCTCCTCGCGCAACGCCTCATCCACCTCGGCGTCGCTCACGGCAACGCCCATCTCCGCGGCGCGCAGTGCGACGACTTCCTCGTCAATCATCCCGTTGATCACCTGTGTTCCCAGCGAAATCGGGCTGGCAAGGGTGGCCTGGAGTTGGGCAATCTGCGTGGCAAAGAAATCCTGGCCGCTAAATTGCTGGGCGAAAAGTTGGTATTGGTTTAGCTGTTCCTGCAGTTGGGCTTCCTGCAACTTGGCCCGCTTCCAGAAGTCACGCGTCACAATGGCCTTGTCTTCCACTCTGGCCAGAACGCTGCCCGGCTTGATGAGCAGCTCGTTCACAGCGCCGCCGATGACAAGCAGGAGGGCCAGCGCCACCGCGGGGACAACGTACATCAGCACCCGCTTGTTATGCTCCCAATCGCGGGCGCGCAGGCGGGCTTCTTTGGGGGTTTCCACCTTTACTACTTCTTGTTGTTGCTTCCTGCGTTTCGCCATAGAAACCAGAACCCTTCTTCGCTATCTGGCGGCGGAGATGCTGCCAAAATGATTAGATTGATGGGGCTTGGTCATCGTGCGGGCCAGACCTGTCAGGTGCGCAGATAAAGTTATCGCTGATTTGCAGACTGCTTCCCCTGCGCACCTGACAGGTCTGGCGAGTGGCCGAAACGATGACCAAGACCGATTGATAAAGGAATAGGGACGGCGCAAACGGAAAGTAGGGGCGTGGAACAAGTCCGTGCCCCTACTGTTTCCGTCTGCTCGTTGCCCCGAACCGTTTGCCTATGCACCGCGTTTGCGGGTGATGCGCACATGCTCACCGGTGTAGGGCATCAGGGCCAGGTGGCGGGCACGCTTGATAGCGGTGGTAACCATTCGCTGCATCTTGGCGCTGACCCGCGTCTTGCGCCGCGAGTAGATGCGGCCCCGGTTGTCCACAAAGCGGCTCAAGACCGTCACTTTTTTGTAGTCAATCTCTTCTAGCTTGACTTCATTGCCCACATAGCGCGGGTTGCGCCGACGGCCATCCTTCGTGCGGGAAAAGACGGCAGGACCGTCGGCATAGCCAGCGGCACCGTCGTCGCTATCATCAGCTCCGGGCACATCCTCGTCGTTGATGTCGTCATCTTCCAACTGGGGGCGGGCAGCCGGGCGTGCCGGTTGACTGCGCGAGGGTTGCGGGCGGGCAGCCGCGGGGCGGCGCACCTCTTCTTCATCGCCATCTCGGTAGTTTCGCTCTGCCATTGTCTATTCCTCCCCGCCATCTTCATCTTTGCGCACAACCAGAAATCGAATTACTTCTTCGTTGAGACGCAAAACACGCTCAACTTCTGCCACGCCACTGGGCGGCATCTCCACATTGTGCAGAACGTAGTAGCCCAGAAAGTGGTTGTTGATGGGGTAGGCCAGCTTGCGCTGCCCCCACTTTTCGGTGCTGACCACCCGGCCGTTCTGCCCGGCAATCGCTTGCGTCACACGTTCGTTGACGCCGTTGATCCCATCTTCGTCCAGTTTTGGCTGGATGATGTAGATCATTTCATAGGAATTCGTTGCCTGTTCGCTCATAACCCGCGTTGTTTCTCCTTTCGCGGCTTTCCTTGGGATTGCCCACAGCTCATTTGCTGTGAACAGAAAGAGCGAGGGACCACCTTCTACAGTGCTCCCTCGCTGCAGGCCGGATCAATTTTAGCACAGAGAGGGTGAAGAAGCAAAAAGTAGAGGGAGTTTGGCGTTATGAGTTTGGCGTTATGAGTTTGGGGCTAGGAGCGATGTCGTCCGTTTTTCTCTCTGTTGCGATTTGTCAAAAGCGGGCAGAGTTGGTATACTGTCAATACAGCGGGGAGTAGCGCAGCTCGGCAGCGCGCTTCGTTCGGGACGAAGAGGTCGGAGGTTCAAATCCTCTCTCCCCGACCAATCAAAAAGAGGGACGAAAAGCAAAGTGCTTTTCGTCCCTCTTTTTTTCGCCCTTTTTCTTCGCGTTTTTGTGGTTGAACAACTACGCCGACAAATCCGGCAGCAGACCCAAATTGCGTAGCAGACCGGCTGTGTCCCAAATGTAGATGGAACTGATAATTTTGCCTTCGGAAAGGACGTGGTGGGCGGAGCCGAGGATGCGTACAGCGCGCCCGGTGGCGGGGATATGCAGGATCGATCCCCGGTGGGTGCCTGTGGCCCGCCAGAAGAGGGCCATTGCATCCGGCCCTTCGATAGCGGCTTCCACCTCAAAGTGCAGATCGGGGAAGGCGTTCCAATAGCTGGTGAATATCTGGTGCAGCCCCTCTACGCCACGCAGCATCCCTGACTGGCCTACGTCGATCCCTTCACAGTCGGCACTGTACAAGGCAGCTACTTGGGAAAAATCGTGGCTGTTCCAGGCAGCGACCAGACGGTTGACAATTGATTGCATCGCTCTACTCTCCCACAAAGTGTTTCAACAAACCCTGCACCCAGTTTCTACCCAACAACTGTTCACTTTCCAGACCAAAAAGTGTTCACTTTGTAGGTCGGACTGGTAGTCCGACAGTCGGACTGACAGTCCGACCTACGCGCTGATCTCCTGCTGCCAGAGATATTCGGTGAGACGTTCCACAGCGCTTTTCAGGTGGCGGCGATAGGTGCTGAAAGGCAGGTCCAGCACTTCGGCGGCCATCTCCTGGGTGGTGGCGGGCTGGAAATAGGTGTGGTGTAACACGCGGAAGAATTTGACATCCCGGGGCGCGGCACGCAGGCGCTCGGCAGCTTCCTGAATGGCCCGCTGCAATACATCCACCCGCTGGCCGACTTCCATCTGAAGACCCGTGCGCTCCACCACCAGCCGGGAGCGCAGCAGGGGATTTTCCAGCAGAGCCAGGGGGCGGTGGAGATTTTTGAGTGCCTCGCGCACCGCTTCGGCAAAACTCTCAACATCCAGAACGATCATCTGCTCAACCGGTGTGGGCGGGGTGATGGGCGCTGTGTTCAATTCCCGCTCCCCCATCAGCGCCAGCCAGGCCAGGGGCGGCACGGAGCGCCAGTCGTGGCCGTAGACCCCGTAGTTCTGTCCGGCCACTGCAAAATCCAACTCTGGCAGACGGGCCAGATCGGCGTAAGCAAACATCGGTGCCCAGAAGTCCGGCTCGCGGCAGGGCAAAAAGGTGTAGACCAGCCCCGGCGTTGTCAGATAGTGGCGCACCATATTGACGAAAATCTGACTCTGTATCGGCGCAACCGTCTGATAGGTATCGCGCACCATCCAAAAACGAAAATAGGTGGCTGTTTCGCCGTTGCGCAGATTGGTCCGTTTGTGGACAAAGTTCCAGGCTTTGCGGATGGCCGGATCGTTTTGCGCTTCGCGTTCATCGAGCTGATCCAGCGGCAGAAAGAGCGTAAAGCCGCAGGGTTCGTGATCGCTGCCCCGAAAGACCAGAAAGGCGTCGGGTTGGCTTTCCAGCCAATCATCCAGGAGTTTGGCTGATTCCTCCCCTTCAAAAGCCTGTACCATCGCGCGCAGAATCGGCCCGTCAGCGGCTTTCATTCTGTCGGGCAGGGCGCTGCCGCTGCCTTGCCATTCGTAGAAGGGGCGCACGAATGCGTTGTCCCGGTGCAGGTAGATGTAATCGTAGAGGATCGCCTGTTGTTCCAGCGCGCCCACCTGTTGCAGACGCGTGCCGTAATAGGCGCGTGCCCGGTTGTGGAGTTCGGTGTACCAGTCCGGGTTGCGCCAGCGCAGATCGTTGATCAACGCTTCACGGGCCAGGTCGTGGGGGAAAAGGCCCTGGGCGCCAGCCTCGATAAAGGAGAGTTCACGCAGCCAGTCAAAAAGCTCGTGGGCATCGGGCAGACCCAGCATCGCCGAAAGCAGCGCCTCTGTCATCATGCGTACCAGAGCGCACGCTTCTAAGGCAGCGCGGTGGGCCGGACCGGGCACTTTCTGTACAAATTGTTCCAGGAGCATCTTCAGAATGTCCGGCACATCGGCAGGCTGAAAGCGAAAGTGGGGGCGCTGCTGATAGACATCCGCCACCAGCGAGAGGGCTAGGGGATGGCCATGGGTAAAGTCAAGAACGGCCTGCTGCTCGGCTGCTGGGATTCCCCGGCGGGTCAGGTAGCCCACGCTGTCCTCGCCGCCCAAATTGCGCAGGGAAAGATGGTTGATCACTGAGCGCCAGCCCGGGTCCAGACGCCACTCAGCGGCCAGGGGATTGCGTCCAGTGATGACGGTGAAGACATTTTCCGGCAATTGGGGGAAAAAAATTTCACGCAGCCAACCTTCCAACGGAGCCAACAATTCGAAGGTATCTATGAAGAGGACGACCCGCGACTCCTGAGCCAGGCGGCTCTCCCACGCATCGGGCGCACCCCCCCCCAGCCCAGCGGCAAACGCCCTTGTGAAGGCGTCGGGCGAGGGTTCGATGTTGCGGCTGTCCACATAGACGGCTGTCATCTTCAGTTCAGTGGCGATGGCGCGGAATTCGCGTACAAGTGTTGTTTTGCCCACACCGCCCGGACCAAAAATATAGAGCAAAAAGAAGGGAAGGTCAGCGCTGGTCAGCGCAGCGCGGAAAATTGCCTTCTCTTCTTCCCGGCCCACAATATCGTTGCGTCGGGCCAGACGCAAATGATCACCCAACCGTGAGGACATGGATCACCCACACTTTCGGTCAAAACCTATGTAAAACGAAGGGGTACAGGGGTATTATACGACGGAATCCATGCCAAAGCAACCAGCACGCGCGCGCTCGTGTATAATAGACGGCACAAAGTATCTCCTCCCCTTCAAGAGAAATGGAAGCGCTTATGTCCCATTACGACACACTGGTTATCGGCTCTGGCTCTGCCGGTGGCATCCTGGCCGCGCGCCTGTCGGAAGATAGCGCGCAGCGGGTGCTGCTGCTGGAAGCAGGGCCAGACTATACCAGCGCCGAGAGCCTGCCCGACGATCTGCGCTACGGCTTCGGCACACCCGCTGGCATCCTCAGCCTGACCCACGACTGGGGCTACACAGCCACAGCCACCCCCGCCGCGCCGTCCATCGCCATCCCCCGCGGGCGGGTGATCGGCGGCAGCAGCACAGTCAACGCCACGATTTTCCTGCGCGGCATCCCCGAAGATTTCGCGCATTGGGTCTCTTTGGGCAACGAGCGCTGGTCGTGGGACGCGGTGCTGCCCTATTACCGCAAGATCGAGAACGATCAGGACTTTGACGACGAATTTCACGGCAGCACCGGGCCGATTCCGGTCGGACGCTACGGGGCGGAGGAGTGGCGGGAAGATCAGCGCGCCTGGTACGCAGCCTGTCTGGCCGCAGGCTTTGCAGAATCGCCGGATATGAACCGGCCGCACACGACCGGCGTCGGCCCCTACCCGCTCAACTCGCGCAGCCGCATCCGCTACAGCACGGCGCTGGCCTATCTGCTGCCCGCGCGCGGTCGGCCCAACCTGACCATCCGGGGCAACGCGCTGGCGCAACGCATCTGTTTTGACGGCGTGCGGGCCACGGGTGTGGAAGCTGTGATTGACGGCGCAGCAGAACGGATCAACGCCGGACGGGTGATCCTCTGTGCGGGCGCGATTGCCTCGCCCCAATTGCTGATGCTCTCCGGTGTCGGCCCGGCTGATCATCTGCGCAGTCTGGGCATTCCCGTTTTGCTGGACAGACCCGGCGTGGGCGAGACGCTGCGCGATCACCCGACCGCCGGTCTGCTCTGGCGGGTGCGGCCCGACTTCCCGGTCAATGACAGCGCCCACTTCCACCAGGTGGGGCTGCGCTACACCGCATCCGCTTCGCCGTTTTTCAACGATATGATCGTCTATTTTGGCGTGCGCCCGGCGGAGCAGATGCTCTTTGTGCGCCCGACGATCAATTTTACTCTGGGCGCGGGCCGCCTGCGGCTGACATCCACGGACGTGGGGATTCAGCCGTCGCTCAACTACGATTACTTTTCCCACCCCTTCGACCGCCAGCGCCAGCGGGAAGCCATCCGCCTGTGTGTTGAATTGTTGGCATACCCGGACTGCGCCGAGATCGTGCGCGAATCGCTGCAACACCCCGGCGACGCGCTGCATGACGACGACGCGCTGGACCGCTGGATTCTGCGCCACGCCGACACCGGCCACCATTCGTCCAGCACCTGCAAGATGGGGACAGAAAGCGACCCGTTGGCGGTGGTGGATCAGAGCGGGAAAGTATACGGCACGCAGGGGCTGTGGGTGGTGGATGCGTCCATCCTGCCCGAAACCGTGCGCGCTAACATCAACGCCACTGTGCTGATGCTGGCGGAAAGGATCGCAGAGTGGTTGAGGGGGTGAAGAAAGTGGGTCAGTAAGCAGTGAGCAGTAAGCAGTGAACAGTAAGCAGTGGCGAATCGCTCACTGTTTACTGCTTACTGTTTACTTTCCTCACTCAACCGTCGTCACCAACACCGGCTGCACTGTGACGCCGCTGGCCGGGTCCTGATAGTGCGCTTCGTAGTAGGCGCGCGTCTCATCATCCACGGCTTCGACAAAGAAGACGACGGTGATCGTACTCAGTTGTAGCTGCTGGGCATAGCGGGTGGCCTGATCGAGGGCGGCAGCATAGGCAAAGTCGCTGCTAAAGCTTTTGAGTTCCACCCCGTAAACCTGTCCTTGGTAGCGGATGAGCAGATCGATCTGCCCGTTGCCGGTAGGGAATTCGGGGTGGACGCGCCCGCCCACACTCTGCAGAAAGCGTGCCAGCCAGAGATAGAGGTTGAAATGATAGACCGCCTCGTATAAACGCAGGTCTGCCCGCCGCGGCGCTTCTTTGAAGAGCCACGTATGATTTTTCTGGACATACGCTTCGTAGAGACGCAAGAGATTTTTGATATGCAGCCCCGCCGGCGTCAGAATACCGGTCAGCTTGGTAAACGGGGGGTAGAGCGTGCCTGTGTCATGGAAAATGACATCGGCAAAGCGGTTGAAAAGTCGTTTTTGCACAAAGGGCGAAGGAAACTTCACATACGATTCGGTTTCGTTCGCAATCTCCTCGTCGATCACGCCGTTCATGTAAAGAAAGTTAATGCTGGGATCATCATATTTGAAGGGAATTTTTTCCTCGGTTTGGAAGAGTTCAATCAGAAAGTCGCGATGTGGCTGTTCGTTGGCCTTGCTGATGAGGTTGATGATGTTGGTGTTGGGCAGGCGGTTGGTGGCCGCGGCCTCCACAATTTCAAAATCGCGCAACGTAATCGCCGGATTGTGCTTGTTGTAGGTTTCCGTCAACAACTCACCAAACCAGGAGGTCAACCCCGGCTGGCCGCGCAATTCGTCATAGATGCGCTCGATCACTTCCGGCTCTACAGTCTGACCGCTCTCGCGTTCATACCATTGGAACATCTCCGCCACTTCTTCAGATGTGAGATTGGGAATTTGCAAACTACGTTGCACATTAAAGGGTGAGCCACGCGGGTTGTCCAGTCCTAATACGCTGCGCACACCAATCAGCGCCATGCCGTGCAGCAGATACTCTTTCTCGGCGCTGGTTTTATCGGGTTGGTCGCGGCGCGTGTTATAGATGTTGCGAAAGACGCTGACCAATCCGCTGATTGCCTCGGGTGCCAGTGCATCGAATTCATCTAGAATGAGGATGAGCGGTTTTTTTAAGACATCTTGTTTGAACACATCATAAAATTCTTTCAAGGTGTGTACCTCAACACCTGAGATCGCTAGTTTTTCAAGAATTTCTTTGGCAAGCCACTGGGCAATACTGTTGGTCTCGCGCTCCTGCTTCAAATGTTCCAGATTAATTTTGAGTACGTTAAAGCCGGCATAGCGCGGGTCGTCACGCAACTGCAATAGCGCCTGCTGCAAGATCCAACTTTTGCCCCGTTGACGCGGCGCCCACACCGTGATGTAATGGCCTCCCCGCGCAGGGTCTTCCCCTACCAGATGGCTCACGGCCTCGTCAATCAAACTTTGACGTGGGACATAATAATTGAGTACTGTGTCAATCGGCCCATACGACGAAAATTTCCGCATTCTTACGCCTTTCTCCACAACCATCTCCCCCATCTGAGGATGTTTACACCAAAGTCCAATCCTCAATTTTCAGCTTGGCGATACTGTTGGATAGCAGATATAAATTCAGCGAAGAGTTCATTACCTTTCCACATCCCCCCGAATGCAGCAAGTGCATTGATAGGCGGGGCAACCTCCAGCTCAATTTTGACAAGTTCACTACTGGCAAGAATCTCTGCGGCAGCACTTTTGGCACGCTCGATTACTTCCTGGCGCGTGTGGGCTGTGACAGTTACGTTAGGCAGGCCAATCACAGTCGCCTGAAAATGACCGTTGATTGGAGTGATCAAAACATCATAGTTCATCATAGTGTCATTAATCTCTTTCTACGCCTATGGGTATTTTAGCAAGTTGAAACCTGCCAAGACTATTATAGGCGAAAGCGTCTGATTCCAGGAATCGCCCAGACGATTTACCCCGCTCCCGTGGCGCTTTGCTGAGTATCTAAGCGATGGACACATTCCTGCAAAAAATGTCAAGTATCAAAATTCTCAAAGGTCGTCTTGCCCTGAACGATTGTGTACGACGGCTTCTCGAAGCCCGGTTTGTGGTTGTGCGCCCGAATCCAGACCAGCGGCAAGCCACAACGCCGGGCCTCGGCCACGACGCTGCCTGTGCCGCCGTCGCCGTGCGCGGGCTGTCCATCCCAGAGCGCGATGAGCAGATCGCAGTGGGCGAGCATATAGCGACCGGCCGCGGTGTAGGCGGCGGGACGGGTGACGGCGGGGGGAAAGTACACCACCTCAGCCGCCTGCGCCAGCAGATGGGTGAAGTGTGTCTGCGAATCAGGCAGCCGAAAATCCAGCGCGTAGTCGGCTGCGGGCATAGGCAGGGGCACAAGCAGTTGCGCCTGCGGGCGACAGAGCGCCCGCTCCACCACCAGCCGGTCACTGCCCTCGGCCAGCGCCGAGATGAGACGCAGAGGCAGACCGGGCCAGCGTGCTTCGATACCCTCCAGCGCGGCGTCTATGGCCGGGATCAGTGTAGCATCCCGCTCTGTCTGTGCGTGGACGCCGGCCCGGTAGATTTCGTGGGCCGCTTCAGCCAGACGTTCCAACAACGCGCCGTCTAATTCCAGCCGCTGCACAAGGCTGAGAAACTGGCGTCCATCACGGGCGCGGCGATCTGGCGCACAGAGAAGCGCCCGCGCCCGCTTTGTTGCAGCCAGGCCGCGATGGCATCCACCAGATCGGCCAGCAGCGCGGCCCCGCCCCGCTGCCAGTAGGCGCGGGTGTGGCTGCGTTCTTCGATCCAACTTGCGCCGCTGCGCCGGTCGGGGATGGCACAGGCGATGTTCCAGTCAATCGTCACAGCCCCGGTGACGCCGACGATCTTTTCTGTTTCCTGGTTGGCATGCGACACGACGCTGATTCCTTTCATCATCAATCGTAGGGGCGCTGCTTGCTGCGCCCTACAGAATCCGTAGGTACGGTTTGTAACCGCATAGCTACCGGCGAAAGTGCGGTTAGAAACCGCACCTACATTTTACTGCCGTATTCCAGCCCCGGCGCGATGTCGCGCGGGGCCATCCAGCAGGCGATCGACGCGGCTTCCAGCCCGTCGCGCATCTGTTCGGCAGCGGCGGTGTCGTCGGTGGCGTAGCTGATGAAGACTGGTTTGGGCATGGCGGTTGGGGTGAGCGGTGAAACCAGACCGGCACGCGTTAGCTTCGCTCTGCGGCTGCGCAATGCGGCCGGGCAGGGCATCCGTTCCTTTTTCCGTCACCTATCCTGATGATGCAAGGATAGCACAGGTTGACTATCTAACTCAAACTTACGTAATCATAAGAATAGGACAATAGCAGAGCTTTGTGGCACACGAGGAATGGTATACTTGTATGAGGAATTCGTTTCCAATCCGCTGGGTCTATGCCATCGCCAACGACAAGTGGATTCCCGAACAGGTGGTAAAGATTCTGGGGAGGTTCAATGAAAACAATAGGAATTTCTCTTCTGGTTGGCGTAGCCGGTTACGCGGTCGGCGTGCTGCTGGGGATGGTTGCCGTCAATCTACTCTCGGCAAACCAGCATGACAAAGCGGTCGAGGCGGCTATGACCGGCTTCTGCTTTGTTGGCCCCGGTCTGGCAATCCTCGCGATCGTTGTCTTTGTGTTTGCCCGGACGATCCGCTGAAATAAAGTCCCCGGCACTTTCGGAGTGCCGGGGACTTTGAGCGCAGTTTTACCAGATGGACGCTTCGCTTTTCCAGCGGCCTATGCTATACTCTCAACAATTTCTACGCCCTCCCGCCACCAGGATCGTTGATGGCAAGCCAGCTTCGCTCCAAACGAACCCTTAATACACTGATCAGTGCCGCGCTGCCCATCCTTGCGGTGGCCGCTGCCCTGATCGTGGGCGCGCTGCTGCTGGCTATGCTCGGCGTGAATCCTCTGCGCGCATACGGTGCGCTCTTCAACGGCGCGCTGGGCAACGTGAGTGGCATCACCCAGACATTGACCAAAGCCACCCCCCTGCTGCTGGTGGGGTTGGGCATCTGCATCGCCTTTCGGGGCGGCGTCATCAATATCGGCGGCGAAGGACAGATTGTCCTGGGCGCGCTGGGTGCGTCGGCTCTGGCGCTGGGATTGCGTGATTGGCCCGGTTGGCTGCTCCTCCCCTTGACAATGCTGACCGGTGCCGTGGCCGGGTTGATCTGGGGCGGCATTCCCGGTCTGCTCAAGGCGCGCATGGGCGTCAACGAAATCCTCAGTACAGTGATGATGAACCAGATCGCCCTGCAATTGATGAACTTTCTGCTGCGCGGGCCGCTGCTCGACCCGGCCCAGATCGCGGCAGGCACAAATATCCCCCAAAGCGCGGCCTTGCCCGAAACCGTCTGGCTGATCCGTCTGGTGCCGCGCACGCTCTTTCACAGCGGCGCAATCCTGGCAGTGATCCTGGCTGTGGCCGTCTACTTTCTGCTCTGGCGCACAACCATCGGCTACCGCATCCGGGCTGTGGGGTTAAATCCCCACGCCTCTCGCTATGCCGGCATCCCCGTCTCTCGCTACGTCTTCCTGTCTATGGCTCTCAGCGGGGCCTTTTGCGGTCTGGCCGGCGCGGTGGAGGTGATGGGTGTGCATCACCGGATGATCGAAGGCATGTCCGGCGGCTACGGCTTCAGCGGCATTGTGGCCGCGCTCTTTGGCAAGCTGCACCCGCTGGGGGCCATCCCAGCTTCGGCGCTCTTTGGCAGCCTGCTGGTGGGTGCGGACAAAATGCAACGCAGCGTGCAGGTGCCCAGCGCGCTGATCATCGCGCTGCAGGGGCTGGTCGTTCTCTTTGTCGTCGCCAGCGATCTCTACGTGCGCCGTCGCTCGCGGCGCAGAATGGAAGAGGGGGAATAGGGACTGGGGATTGGGGATTGGGTAGTGATATACCAGTCCCCAGTCCCCAGTCCCCAGTCGCCAATCCCCAGCCTATGCTCAACGATCTCTTCTCCCTGGCAACCCTCATCGGTATTCTGCACAGCGGCGTGCGCCTGGCCACGCCCTATCTCTTTGCCGCGCTGGGCGAAACCTTTGCCCAACGTTCGGGCGTACTCAATCTGGGCGTGGATGGGATGATGCTGATGGGTGCCTTCACCGCCTTTTACGTGGCATTCAACGGGGGCAATCTCTGGCTGGCCGTGCTGGCC
>CAMDEX010000157.1 GCA_945897075.1 Litorilinea aerophila | reverse complement strand
CGCCCCTACAAATGATTATCTGAAAGACTATAGAATACTTGGGTGGATCCAATCGGGAATCGAAAGTTTTGCTCTAAGCATAACGCCTATGCTACTTCCGAGCACACCCTCGTGATCTTGACAAAAAGGAGACAAAGACCGACGGGCTTCCGAACCCAGTTTGTCGCACTCGCTGTCCCAAATGCGTGGAAAACATCTGTTTAGACCAGGACACGGGGGAGCAAAACAATGGTCAGTATCGAAACCGTTCGGGAGTCGAATCCGTGAGCGAGGTGGGATAATGTGTGTTAGCGAGTATTATAGCAATTTTTCTAGCAAACGTCAACTATGCAAATGTTAAAAAATAACGCAATTTCACATAGAGAATGGCTGCTTTCGGTTTTTTTGATATCTTTTTGGGATGGGAGGGGCAGCACACGCCAGAGAAACGAAGTGGGGCGGGTAAATCATTCGCCTTGCTGGGCAAATGTAGTCCCCGCCCCACTTCTCCTATGCGGATGCGCCGTCTACCAATCCCAGATACCGGCAATCTCTTTTAGCGTCTCGTTGTCAATGATTTCAATCCGGCGATAACCCAAAGTTACCAGCGCCTGACGCTTGAAATCACGCAGGATGGCGCTGACTGTTTCGCGATAGGTCCCCAATCGATCGGCCAGGGCTTGATGGCTGACACCCTGGATCGATCCCTGGTTCTCTTCGCCCAATTCGACAAGTAATGAGGCAAGCCGTTCGGGTAGCTTTTTGTATGCTACATCTTCCAAGCTGTTTTCCACCTGCTGGAGGCGTCGCCCGTAGGTTTGCAACATACCCCAGCCGAGAATCGGGTATTGGATGGTCATATTGCGCGCTTCTGTGGCTGGGATGCTCCAGGCGGTTACATCTTCTGCGGCCTCAGCAAAAACATTTGGTTCGCCGGGATTGGTCAACGCGCCCTCGCCAAAGACCGCGCCTGCTTCCAGCGTGGCAATTACCAATCGGCGGCCTTCGTTGTTGGTGCAAACCAGATAGACAGATCCCTTCATCAACACAAACATCTGACGCTGAAGGCTTTCCGCGTCTGCCACAATCTCGCCGCGCCTGTAACTGCGGATGCGCATGTGCCGGTGAAAGAGCGGATCGTCATTGCTCAGATCGAGCAGTGTCTGGGGCAAATTCAATGGCGAATAGCCACCAGCTTCTCTTTGGGTTGCCGGTCGCTGAAAGACGCTTTCGTATGACATAAGTCCTTCCCTTCTCTCTATGGGCTGGGTAGCTGGCTATACACTTCAATACGTCATTTGATAGGAAGAAGTTCCACAGAAAACCGTAGATCGATCAGAAAGGTTTTGTCATCCACCTGTATCGATCTACATGAATAGTATAGCGCAACAAAAATAAATGTGCAAAATCGTTTCCTTATATGTGCAAAATCATTGCAAATATCTCTAAGCCCGTCTACTTCACAATGACTCGCCTATTGGACAGCATTGGGGACGGAAATAGCATACCTGGAAATTATTGGATAGAGGTTAACGATGGATTAGCAGATCATTTGCGTTCTATTAGGAATAGCAGAGGTATTGCCACTCTCTGTTGGCATTGGCTTTGTTCAATTGTAGTCCACAATATCCTGTGTTACACTTTTATAGATGTGTAGATTGATAGACAATTGGCAAATGTTATTGCATTTCAGACCTGCTGCCATCGAGCGGCACACCAACGAAAGGTGGGGAGAATGAAAAAAATTCTCGCAGTCGTCGTGAGCATTTTTTGGCTGGTCCTCATTGTTGGCATCCCAACTTTGGTGTTGACAGGAAATGCAGCACTTCTCATTCCGGCTGCGCTTCAGGAGCAAATAGCCCCGATCGTCGGCCAGGATCTGATGAGTACGCTCGGTTTGACAACCGGTGCGACTTCCGGCGCAAATGAGCCGGTCGTTGTGCTAGAGACTGTCACACCTGCGCCCACAGCGGAAGCGACCGCCACGCCGACCGAGTTGCCGCCGCCGACAGCAGAGCCGCAACCGACTGAAACCCCGCTGCCTGCCCCAACGGTGGAACCAACACCAACTACGCCTGCGCTCTCCTTTCCTGTCGCTGTCAAAGGACAAACCGATCTGCGCACCGGCCCCGGTCTGGAATTTGATTCCGTTGGTCTGGTGGATGCCGGCGCGACGATTCTGGTCTCTGCGCAGGATGAATCTGGGGAGTGGTTTCAGTTGGAGAATGGCAATTGGATAGCGGGCGAGGCATTGACGAGCAAGCCGCCGGTGCCTATCGTTCTGGCGGGCCAGGATGCAACGCCGACTGCTGCGCCGGAAACGCCTGTGGCCGCGGTGACACCCGCGACACCGGCCACACCTGTGGTTGTACGTGTCAATGGGGATGCCAATCTGCGTTCTGGCCCGGGCAGCACATTTGACCGGGTGGGCGGGGCCGCTTTGGGCACAAATGTCAATGTAGTGGGCAAGTTTGCCACCGACAATTGGTATTTGCTGGACAGCGGTTCGTGGATTTTTGGTGAATTGTTGGAGAGCGCGCCGGATGTGCCGCAGGTCAACGCCGACGGAACGCCGGTCGGCGGCGATACCCCGGCTGCCTCTGCCCCGACCCCCGTATCGCCGCCCATTGCCGAAACGACTGTGACGACTCCCACAGCCAATGCAGTGGCGAATCTGCGCGCTGCACCCAACATTACTGCTACACTTACCGGAACGGCGCAACCGGGTCAGGCACTGGTGATTGTTGGCAAGAATGCCGCGGGGGATTGGTTGAAGCTGGAGGGCGGCTCCTGGATATTTGCAGAACTGGTGAATGATGTCCCGGCCAACCTGCCCGTTGTCGCAGAGGACGCGGCCGCCGTAAGCGGAAATGCGGCCAACCCGGCTGCGCTGCTCGCGACGACACCGATCACACCGACAGCCGCGACGCCGCTCACACAAACGGTTGCCAGCGCGACACCGGTTACAGCGACGCTGGCCGCGGCAACCCCGGCTGCGGGTAGTGCGGCTGTGGATGCCAACCTGCGCAGCGGCCCTGGCACAACGTTTGATCTGGCCGGTTCGATCACGGCTGGTACTGCGTTGAGGATCGTCGGGCGCAACGAAGCGGGGGATTGGCTGAAGCTGGACAGCAATGTCTGGATTTTTGGCGAATTGGTAGCCAATGCACCGGCTGATTTGCCGGTTGTGACTCAATAACCAAACGGCTGGTCGGCAGCCGTCGCTTTGGAAACCGGGCGCAGATTCTCTTGTGATGCAGGAGAGAGGGCGTCCGGTTTCTTTTGTCACTGCAATGCAATTCTGAAAGCAGAGTGTTTCTTATGCGCATTATTCTCTATACGGGCAAAGGCGGTGTGGGCAAGACCAGTCTGAGCGCGGCCACCGCTCTGCGCTGCGCCGCATTGGGCTATCGGACGGTCGTCCTCAGCACGGACCCGGCGCACAGCCTGGGCGACAGCTTCGACATCCGCATCGGCAACGAACTGAAGCTCCTTGCCCCCAATCTGTGGGGGCAGGAGATCGATCTGCTGCACCAGATGGACAAATATTGGGGGCGGGTGCAGAGCTATCTGAATGTGGTCTTTGCTTGGCGGGGGATGGACGCGCTGGTGGCCGAGGAGACCTCTGTGCTGCCGGGGATGGAGGAATTGGCGAGTCTGATGCAGATCACCCATCTGGCCGAAAGCGGTGAGTACGAGGTGATTGTGATTGACGCTGCGCCCACCGGCTCGACG
The DNA here is from genome assembly GCA_945897075.1 of Litorilinea aerophila. Taxonomy (GTDB): domain Bacteria; phylum Chloroflexota; class Anaerolineae; order Caldilineales; family Caldilineaceae; genus JACQGT01. The sequence continues at coordinate 11,649 of CAMDEX010000157.1, read as the reverse complement.
CTGCAACTGCTCAGCTTCCCAGAGATGGCCCGCTGGTACATCGAAAAAATTTTCCCCTTCCAGCGCAGGACCATCCAGATCGCCCGCCCGGTGATGAAAGCCTTCAGCGATATGCCGCTACCGGGCGATGACGTTTTCGAGAGCATCGAGGATCTGGTGCAGGTGTTGGAGCGCACCAGCAAATTGTTGGGCGACAGCGCGGTGAGCAGTATGCGGCTTGTCCTCAACCCAGAAAAAATGGTCATCAAAGAGGCCCAGCGCGCTTATACCTATCTGAATCTGTACGGCTATGCTGTGGACGCCGTGATCTGCAACCGGGTTTTCCCTGTTGAACTCACTGACGTTTATTTTGAGCAGTGGAAGGCGGCCCAGCAGCAGAATCTGCAATTTGTCGAGGAGGCTTTTCAGCCGCTGCCCATCTTTCGCGTGCCGATGTTCGGCCAAGAGGTGATGGGCGAGGAGATGTTGCGGCTGGTGGCGGCTACGGTTTTCGGCGAGGAATTGGTGCGTGGTGGGGCCGGCGACCCTACACAGACCTTCTATACGGGTCGTCCGCAACAGGTCTACCAGCAGGACGGCCACTACGTGCTGAGTCTGGCCCTGCCGATGGTGGCCAAAGAAGAGGTGAAGCTGCACCGCAGCGTTGTGGATGAACTGATCATCCATATCGGCAATTGGAAGCGCAACATCAGCCTACCCATCGGTCTGGCCCGGTTGGAGATTGCCGGGGCCAAATATGAGGGCGACCGGCTGAACATTCTCTTCGCCATAGACGACAAAGCCGCCCCCACCCCCCAGGAACTGCATACGACCCGTTGGGATACGCTCAAAGCCCGGCTGCGGGGCGGATAAGGCGGGAGATAAGAGATTGGGGATTGGAGATTGGGCGGAAGTTTGCCTGATAATCTCTCAATCTCTCAATCTCCAACCCCTTCCCCTATCGCGCCCGCCATTGGTAGACGTGTTGGGCGTTGCGCCAGAAATAGCTGGCCGAGGCGGCCTCGCCCTTCTCCCCGAAATAGCTGCGCACAAGCGAGACGCACGTTGCATAGCTCCCCGCTTGTTCACAAACAGGCCAATTGCTGCCGAAAAGCAATCGTTCTGTACCGAAAACATCCCACAAACAATCGAGCAGTGGGCGGTAAAACTCCACATCGGTCGGCGCGGGTTGCACCCGGCTGTTTTCCAACAGACCGGATACTTTCATAAAAAGATTGGCGTGCGCCGCTGCTCCCCGAAAGCGATCCACCCAGGCAGTGGAGATCTCCGCGCCGTCAATGGGCAGACTGCCCACATGATTGACGACAATGCGCAGATCGGGGACGCGTGCGGCCAGAACGGACAGCCCGGCGAAGTGGGCCGCAGCGCTGATCAGCACATCCAACGAGAGGTCGTGTGCGGCCAGCAATGTCATATCCGCCAGAAAGCTGCCCTGCTCCACCGCGGCCAGAAAGCCGCCGCCGACACGGATGCCGCGCAGGAGCGGGTTGGCGGCAAAACGGGCCAACTCACTGGCAAAGGTGGGTCGGTTGGGTGCGATATTGCCGACGAAGCCGACGATGAAGGGGTCGTTGTGGGCCAGCTCCAGAACCCACTGGTTGTCTTCCAGCCAGCCGCTGGCCTCTACTACAACTGTGCCGGTAACGCCTTGCGCTGCGGCCAACGGCTTCAGATGCTCCGGCAGGACTGTGCGGTAGAGCAGTCTGTTTTCTGGGGATGGCCAGGGTACGCCCTGGGGGCGCAAAGGATCGTAGAAATGGGTATGGGTGTCAATGATCATTGGGTGCTTGCCTCTCTGTTGTGGTTCATGCCTTTCTCGCTTCTTACCTTCTTCCCTCCTGAAAATAGTCAATCACCTGCCCTAGCAAGCGCACCGCCGTCAGCGGGTCGGGTCCCAAGGGCGGGCCAAAGCTGAGGTGGGTTGCGCCGGCAGCCACCAGCGGCTGCATCCGCTCGATCACATCGGCATGGCCGCCGACGATGCCGATACGCAGCATCCGCTCGTCTACCAGAGCGATGGCCTTCTCTTCGTTCTTCTCCCCGTGAAAAGCCCGTTCGATCTCGGCGAAATCTTCCCGCACCAGCCCCAACTGATCCAAAATCAGCGGCCCCAAGGACTGGCCGTAATAGGCGATCTTCTGGGCCAGCACACGGCGCGCCGCAGCCCGGTCTTCGGCCAACGAGACCCAAATGCAGGCGGCGAAGTCGAGGGGGGCGAGTTGCGAATTGCGAGTTGCGATTCCTGTTTCCAACAGCGGCCTGACGTTGAAGTAGTGTTCGGGCGGAAAGAGCAGGGGCAACACACCGTCGGCCTGCTCCCCGGCCAGGGCCAACATCTTCGGCCCCAGCGCGCCCAGATAGATGGGCGTGACGCGGGGCGGGGTGAAGCGCAGATAGGCTTCGGCGTTCCAGCGCAGAAAGCGGCCATCCAAAGCAGCCCGCTCCCCGCGCAGCAGCGCGCGCACGGCCTGGATCGTCTCGCGCATCGCGGCCAACGGACTCGTCTGTTCCAGCCCCACCCAATCCAGAAAGTCGCCCGCGCCAGCGGCGATCCCCAACAGAAAGCGGTTGCCGCTCATCTCGTCCAGTGTCGCCGCCAGCATCGCCATCTCCGCCGGGTGGACGGTGTAGGGGTTGAGGATGCCCGTGCCGATGTGGATGCGTTGGGTTGCCAGGGCTACCGCGGTCAGAATAGGAATATCGCTGCGCAGGAAGAGATCGTTGCTCACCCAGAACTGATCGAAACCCGCGGCTTCGGCGGCCTGGGCGAGGGTGACGTAGGCGGACGGGGTGAGGTCGTTGTTGAGGCGGAGGCTGAATTGCATGGGGTTGCCTTAGAACACGGATTACGGAATTTGCGGATTACAGAATACGAAATATGGCCTCATCCGGCGCGAGTCACGATTGCTTCCGCCTCCACCTCGACGAGATATTGTGGCCCTACCAGTCTTGCCTCGACGAGTGAATTGACCGGGCGGATGTCGCGGAAGAATTCGCCGTGGGTGCGGGCCACCGGCTCCCAATTGGCGATGTTGCTGACGTAGACCCGTGTGCGCACCACATCGCTCAATGCGCCGCCCAGGGCGCGAATGGCGCGCTCGATCTTCTGGATGGCGTAGCGGGTCTGGGCCGCGGGGTCGTCGCCCCCTACCAGTTGTCCCTTCTCGTCGGTGGCCGTCGTCCCGGAGACGAGAATCCGATCCCCCACGCGCACGGCCCGGCTGTAGCCCGCCATCTCTTCCCAGGCGGTGCCGCTGCTGTAATTTTGTCTATTCACAAAGAAATCCTTTCGATGTAAGTTGATTTGGTAACGGAGACTGGGGATTGGGGATCGGGACAGCCCGATCCCCAATCCCCAGTCTCCAATCCCCTTTTTACTCTGCCCAGGCACCTTTTGCCATCAGCCCGCCATCCACATTGACGAATTCGCCGGTCATAAAGGAGGCGGCGTCGCTGGCGAGGAAGAGAACGACCGAAGCGATCTCTTCCGGCTTGCCGATGCGCCCGATGGGATGGGCCTTGGCCCCTTCCCGGCGCAGGGCCGCGTAGTCGTTGCCCGTGCTGGCCGCGGCCAGGGGTGTCTCAATCGTGCCGGGGTTCACCGCCAGAACGCGGATATTGTCGGCGGCGTATTCCAACGCCAACTGCCGGGTAAGCGAGAGCATCCCGCCTTTGCTGGCCGCATAGGCCGAGATGCCTTTGGCGGATTGCAGCCCCTGTACGCTGGCCGTATTGATGATGACACCGCCGCCCCGTTGCTTCATCACCGGCGCGGCATATTTCGTCATCAGAAAACCGCTCTTGAGATTGACATCAATGATGCGATCCCACATCTCTTCGGGCAGCTCGTGGGCGGGCAGATAGCTGTTCATCGGTTGGATGCCTACATTGTTGACCAGCACATCCACGCCGCCCCACAACTCGACGGCCCGCTCCACCAGCCCTTTGCACGCGGCAGAGGTGGCTACATCGGCGTGCTGGTAGATCAGTTGTCCCGACGCGGTGGCCGCGGCTTCTACCACAGCCTGCCCCGCTGGGTCATCCACATCGGCGCAAAGAACGTGCGCGCCTGCCCTGGCAAAGGCCAGGCTAATCGCCTGCCCGATGCCTTTGCCCCCGCCGGTGACGATCACTGCCTTGTTCTTAAAGTCTGTCATAGGTGAATCCTCCTGGTTGGTGAATGAATGGGAGACGGTCTGGTGTCATTGTAGCGCAGACGCCCGTCTGCGCAAACCGCCGCGCTTTCTTTTTCACTCCTGTTCTGTCCATTGCTTGCTTGTGCTATACTATCGGTATGTGCAACTGTCGTTCACGGAGCAGGTCCAATGGATGTCAGTATTGAGAGACTCACACGGCGATTTAATGGCGTCTTTTCACCCCAGCAGGCGGTTGTGTTGGCCGAGGCCATTCACGATTCCTACGCCGATCTGGTGAAGACAAGCGATTTCAACGAACTGAAGGAGATTGTGCGTGGGCTGGCCCAGGCGCAGGCGCGTACAGATGCGAGTATGAAGGAGTTGGCCCAAGCGCAAACGCGCACGGAAGCGCGGATGGACAAGCTGGTCGAGGCGCAGACGCGTACAGAAGTTGAGATCAGAAACCTGGCGCGTGAGTTAGGCGGCCTTTCCCGCAGCGTCAGCTACTCCCTGGAAAACGAGGCATATCGGCTTCTACCTGCCTATTTGCAAAGCCAGCACGGCATTGTGTTGGAAGAACGGCTGGTGCGCACGGAAATCAACGGTGAAGAGGTCAACATCTTCGCTCTGGGCCAGCGCAACGGGACGCCGATTGTCCTGGTGGGGGAGACGAAGCTGCAATTTGACCAGAGACGCAGCAACCGGGATGCGCTGGAGGTGGCTTTGGACCAGTTGGAGCGCAAAGTGGAGGCAGTCAAGCAACGCCACCCGGAGCGGGGTGTGGTGCGCCTGCTGGTGACCCACTACGCCCGTCCGGTTGTGCTGGAGGAGGCGCGCAAACGCGATGTCATTATTGCCCAAAGTTTTGAGTGGTAGATGGCCGCGCAACCGATGAAACTCAGTTGTTTTTCGTAGCTTTTGTAGGTTGACTTTCAATCAAAGCTGTGGTATAGTTCGGCGGTTGTTTGCAGTTCTTATTGTCTGGAAAGGAGTCCGATGCAGATGTTGCTAATGAACCGTATCTGGGCTGGGGTTTCCCCCGCCGGAATCAAGACAGAGGATATGCATCGGTGATCCACCGGCGAGGAGATTGTTGAATCTCTCTCGCCCCGCCAACGGCGACAAAGGTCACGGTGCGTATACCCGTGGCCTTTTTGATTGGGCAGAGTCTGCTCTGCGTCGAAAAGTCACGGGAACTCCCGTGACTTTTTTGTTTGCAGCATTTTTCAGATAACGGTAGGGGCGCTGCTTGCTGCGCCCGGCACACACAACGGGTAAGTAGGGGCGCTGCTTGCTGCGCCCGATATGTACGAGACGGGCGCAGCAAGCAAGACGGGCGCAGCAAGCAAGACGGGCGCAGCAAGCAAGCGCCCCTACAAAGGAAAGCGCACCGGCCATCCGCTGCGCAGCATCGGAAAAGAACCCACCCCAAGTTCAGAAAGAGGCTGCCGATGGAGAAGAGAGAAGACGTGCGACGAAACGGAACAAACCCAAACCAAGCTGGTGAGCGTGAGACAATGCAAGACAATTCAACCCGAACAACCTATGATTTGCAAAATATCCTCGTCGAGAGCAAGACCAAATCGCTCTGGCGGATGCTATCCGGTTTCCGGGGCATCTATCTGATCGCGGCGATCGCGGCGGGGCTGGCCGCGCTGGGGCGCACAGGCGTCTCCTATCTGTTGCGCTACTTCATTGACGACGTGCTGCAGGTGGCGGCCAACCATTGGCTGATCCCCTGGATTGCGCTCGGCTTTATCGGCATGGCCCTCTTCCAGGGCTACTTCACCTATCTGACTGGGCGGCTGGCCGCGCAGACCGCCGAAGGGATCGCCCGCCGTCTGCGCAACTATCTCTACGACCATCTGCAACGGCTGACATTTACCTATCACGACCGTATGCAGACGGGCGAACTGATCAGTCGGGCCACATCGGATGTGGACGCCATCCGCCGCCTCTACCAGGACCAGTTGATCGGTATCGGGCGCATCACTCTGCTCTTTCTGGTCAACTTTGCAGGGCTGCTCTTCCTGGATGTGCGTCTGGCCCTTTATTCGGTGGTGGTCATCCCGTTTGTGGTGGCTACCTCCATCTATTTCTTCAAGAAGATGGAGAAGACCTACGAAACCTATCAGAACCAGGAGGCCAAAGTCTCCAGCCGTCTGCAAGAGAACCTGACCGGTGTGCGGGTGGTGAAAGCCTTTGCCCGCCAGGCGTTCGAGATCGAGCGTTTTGAGACGGAAAATTGGAAGAAGTACGAGCGGGGCAAAGAACTGGCCAATCTGGAAGCCACTTTCTGGCCCGTCACCGATGTGATCTGTGGCGGGCAAATGCTGGTCGCCTTCTATCTGGGCGCGCTGGCTGCCATCAACGGCGATATCACCCTGGGAACCTATCTGGCCTACTCCGGTCTGGTCATCAATGTGCTGTGGCCGATTCGGGGGCTGGGACGGCTGGTGGCGAGCATCTCCACCGGCGTCGTCTCGCTGGAACGCTTGCAGCAGATCATCCGCCAGCAGCGGGAACCGTTGGGACAGGGCACGCATCACCTCAGCGAGCGGCTGATCGGCGATGTGCGCTTCAACGACGTGAGTTTTCGTTATGCCGCACCCGCCAGCGCCGAAGATCGCAGCAAGGCCATCGCCACCACAGCGGAAGAGAAGGGCGAGAACGTGGGAGATAGGAGGAACGGCGCATCCTCCCTTCCTCCCTTCGTCCCTTCCTCCGACCGGGAATGGGTGTTGCAAAATATCTCCCTGCACGCCCGCCCCGGTCAGGTCATCGGTCTGCTCGGCGCAACGGGTTCGGGCAAGACATCGCTGGTCAATCTGCTGCCCCGCTTCTACGATTACACAAGCGGCAGCATCACGATTGACGGCATCGAACTGCGCGACATTGCCCGCGACGGGCTGCGCGCCCAGATTGGCATTGTGCAGCAGGAGCCTTTCCTTTTCTCCACGACGATTCGGGGCAACATCACCTACGGCGTGGGCCGGGATGTGAGCGACGCCGAAGTGGAGGCAGCGGCACGCGCCGCGGCTGTGCATGACGTGATTCTCGGCTTCCCCAACGGCTACGATACGCTGGTGGGCGAGCGGGGCGTCACCCTTTCCGGTGGGCAGAAGCAGCGGGTAACGATTGCGCGCACACTGCTCAAGAACCCGTCCATTCTGATCCTGGACGATGCTACCTCCAGTGTGGACACCGAGACCGACGCGGCCATCCGCTCTGCGCTGCGCAAGCTGATGGAAGATCGCACGACCTTCATCATCGCCCACCGCGTGCAGAGTGTGATGGAGGCCGACCAGATTCTGGTCATGGATCAGGGGCGTATTGTGCAACGGGGCACACACGCCGAGCTGCTGGCCGAGCCGGGCATCTACCGCCGGGTCTACGATCTGCAAGCGCGCATCGAGGAAGACCTGGAGCGGGAGATTGCCGAAGTGGTAGAGGCGACAGAGCGGCGGTTGGCAGGGACACCGAATGGCAAAAGCGGCGCGGTGGCGGTGCGATAGATAGGTGAAACGTGAAACGTGAGAGTATGTGACGTGAATTCACGTTTCACGTTTCACGGGTCTGGACGAACGACGAACGCATATTGCAAACAAAGACAACTCTCCCTACAGGAGTTTGACGAATGTCCGATCAAGAACAATTTGAGGAAGAAGAGTTTACAACCCAGTTCAACGGGCAGACGGTTGTGCGGATTATCAAACAGGGGCTGCTGCATTGGCCGCTGATGCTTGGCTATCTGCTCTGTATCGGGCTGCTGGCGGTGTTGGAATCCTACTTCACCTACCTGAGCAAAGTGATTATTGACGACGGTATTCTGGCCGGGGACACCGAGGCTCTGCGGCGGATTATCGTGCAGTATATGGCGCTGACTCTCGTGCAGGCCGGGTTGGTCTTCGGCTTCATTAGCTGCGCGGCCCGGCTGGGCGAGCGGGTGCAGTACGACTTACGCCAGAAAATGTTCGGCAAACTGCAAGAGCTTTCGCTCTCCTACTTCAACCAGACGCCGGTCGGCTGGCTGATGTCCCGGCTGACGTCGGATGTGGGGCGCGTGGGCGAGCTGGTCTCCTGGGGCTTTATGGAGACGGTGTGGGGCATTCTCAATATCTTGGCAGCTCTAGGCTTTATGCTCTACATCAACTGGCGCATGGGTCTGATTGTGGCGCTGATCATCCCCGCGCTGGTGGTGGTGGCCACGCTCTTCAAAAAGAAGATTCTGGTGGAGTATCGCCAGGTGCGCAAGCTCAACTCGAAGGTGACTGGCTCCTACAACGAGGGCATTACCGGCGTGCGCGTGATCAAAAGTCTGCGCCGGGAAGAAGAGAATCTGGACGAGTTCGGCAACCTAACCGGGCAGATGTACCGGGCGGCCTTCCGCGCGGCCTGGCTCTCGGCCCTCTTCCTGCCGACGGTGCAGTTGATCAGCGCCGTCGGTGTGGGCACGATCATCTGGTATGGCGGCTGGCAGTTCCAGACCGGTGACATGACGATCGGCGGCATCCAGGCCTTCGTCTCCTTCATCACCTTTATGTTCTGGCCTGTGCAGGAGATGGCCCGGGTCTATGCCGAGATGCAGCAGGCCATCGCCTCCGGCGAGCGTATCTTCTCGCTGATCGACGCGGTGCCGGAGATTCAGGACAGACCGGGCGCGGTCGATCCGGGCACCATCCGGGGCGATATCGTCTTTGAGAATGTGGATTTTTCCTACGAGGACAACAAACCCGTGCTGGAGAAGTTCAACCTGCGCATCCGCCAGGGCGAGACGATCGCGCTGGTGGGGCCGACGGGCGCGGGCAAGTCTACGCTGGTCAATCTGGTCTGCCGCTTCTTCGAGCCGCGCGGCGGGCGCATTTTGATCAACGGCACCGACTACCGGGAGCTGACTCTGCACAGCATCCACTCCCGCATCGGGATGGTGTTACAGACGCCCCATCTCTTTTCGGGAACGATCCGGGAGAATCTGCGCTACGGGCGGTTGGAAGCGACCGACGAGGAGATTGTGGCCGCCAGCCAGATGGCCGGCAGCCACGACTTCATTCTGGGCCTGGAAAAGGGCTACGAGTCCGAAGTGGGCGAGGGCGGCGTGCTGCTCTCCGTGGGGCAGAAGCAGTTGCTCAGTCTGGCCAGGGCCGTCTTGAGCAACCCGGAAATTTTTGTGATGGACGAGGCGACCAGTTCGGTGGATACACTGGCCGAGGCGCTGATTCAGGAGGCGATGGAGAAGTTGATGGAGGGCAGGACGAGTTTTATCATCGCCCACCGCCTCTCTACCATCAAAAAGGCCGACCGCATTCTGGTCATCGAAAACGGCGGCGTCTCCGAGATGGGCACCCACGCCGAGCTGATCCAGAAGCGTGGCCACTACTACGAGCTCTACACCAAACAGTTCCGCGACGAACACAGCGTGGAATTGGAGGAGTCTATGCGCGGGGAGTTGGTGGCGGCGTAAGAGGGGATTGGGGATTGGAGATTGGGGATTGGGGATTGGGGATTGGGTAGTGACGGCCCCCGGTGCAGGATGCGCCTGGGGCCGTTTTCGTATATTTCTGGCTGCGCCACAGCCCTCTCTTGCCCGCCGCCAATTGAACACAATTTGGCTATTACTTCTTCACATTTGCTTCACAATTGCCATCGAGAATCATAGGAGATGGGCAATTTCCCATCGTCTGTTGTACATCCACAATTTTCATTTTTTCCAGGAGGCTCTTTATGTTCATCCGCAAGCCGGTCGCATATCTACTGCTGGTCGCCATCTTATTGATTAGTGGCTTCGTGGGCGCGTATACCGTCAACGTACAGGCAGCCACCCCAACCAGAGCTCCCGCGCAAGCATTCACCCAGGATGCTCCAGCCTTTCAGCCCGATCTGATGATGGGTGCGATGGCCGCCATGCTCGATCAGATCGACGGGCTGCTGGCCGCAACCGAACACGAAGCCCACGTTGCAATGGCACCCGCGATGATGAAGATCATCGAAGGCATGATGGAACTCAACCAGCCAGTGACGGAGCAGATTCACGGACAGGCCGGCCCAGGCCACCAGGTACAACTCGAACGCATGACAGAAAGCGCCGCGCGTATGCAGGCCATGGCGGAGCGGATTCACGGCATGATGGGTCACGCTGGCGGCGCACCAACCGTTGCCGCACCATCTGGCGCGGCTGATCCCCATGCCCAGCACGCCCAAGAGGCTGCGCCAGAGACACCCGTGCCCAGCAAAATGGAGATGGGCGAGACAATGCAGATGATGGGTATGATGATGCAAATGATGGGTATGATGCAGTCCCAGATGGCCGGAGAGATGATGGGCGGCAAAGCCCCGCTGCAGGGTGGTCGGTCCATGCAGCCAATGGACAGCGATATGCAGATGGGACAAATGATGGGCATGATGGGGCAGATGATGGGAAAGATGGGCAAGGGGATGATGGGTGATGGGATGATGGGGGAAGGGATGATGGGCGGGGGCGGAATGAACCAGATGGGTGCCGGCGCTCCCGTGACTGGTACTGCAACGGCGGACGGTCCCAGCGCGGCTGCGACAGCAGCGTCAGAGCAGAGCGTCGAGGGCGGCGGTGTGACGGTCAAAGTGACACCGCTTACTTTGTCCGCTGCCGACGCCGTTGCCCTGGACTTCGCGGTGTCGCTCGATACCCACACTGTCGAGTTGAATTACGACCTGGCCCAGTTGGCTCTCCTGCGGGACAATCTGGGCAACGAATATACCCCCGCCGCGTGGACACCGGAGCAGAGTGGCGGCCATCACGTGGGCGGTCTGCTCAGTTTTGCCGACCGGGCTACGATTCTACAGAGCGGTGTGACCGAACTTACGCTGGATGTGACGGGGATCGCAGGTGTGCCCAGCCGACTGTTTGTGTGGAGCGTAGAGCAATAGGCAGTCTGCAAAAATAGGCAGAGTCCCCGGCGCTTACAGAAAGTGCCGGGGACTTTTTTGTTCTACGCCTACGCTTTGTTCCACCCCCAAATAACCCAGCCCCCATTGCAGAATCGCGTCCAGCACAGGCTGCAAGCTGCGCCCGGCGGGGGTGAGGGAGTATTCGACTTTGGGCGGAACCTGCCGGTAGACCTCCCGATGCACAATGCCGTCGGCCTCCAACTCCCGCAAGTGTTGGGTGAGCATCCGGCGGGTCACAGCAGGCATCCGCCGCTGCAGCTCACCAAAGCGCAGGGTGCCGCCCAGCAGATGGAAGAGGATCAGCGGCTTCCATTTGCCGCCGATCACCGAAAGGGTCGTCTCGACCGGACAGCGGTCACCGGGCTGCGCGCCGGGGGGTAGGCCGGAAAGTTCGCCATCAACCTGCATTCTTTTGCTCCTTGCGTGGGGGAAGGTGTCAGCGGAAGCGCGTTTCATAGTAACAAAATTGTGCCTATGCGCGCAAAATGTGCGTACTTGAATTGCTCTCAATTGTGTTATATCGTTTTTCAGATAAAGATTTGCACTGTAGGGGGCGCTTGCTTGCTGCGCCCGTCTTTTGTACGCCGGG
>CAMDEX010000156.1 GCA_945897075.1 Litorilinea aerophila | reverse complement strand
CCGGTCGTTTGCCTGTGGCGTCGCCGCTGGTGGCCTGTTTGTAAAGGGCGTAGAGTTGGAGAAGGCTGTCGTTGTCGGGGCGGGTGGTGAAATTTTTGGCGGCCGCCGCGGCCTGTTCAAAACGGGTTTGGAGTTCAGCGCTCACTGTTTTTCTCCTGTGCTGTGAAGAATCAAGTACAATTCTACAACGCAGTATACCACCAGACCGAAAGAGCGACAATGGAGGAGCGGGGTCATTCCCCGCTTTTGACCATTCCGGCCATCCGCGCTAGGATTCTTCCCAGCCAAGTCCTTCCCTTCTCCACACACATACAGGAGCCACCCAATGCCCGCCGCCCGCCCTACCCTCCAACCCGACGATTATTTCCGGCTGCGCTTTCTGCAGGATGCAGCCCTCTCCCCAGACGGCGCATCTGTCGTCTACACCGTCTTGCATACAGACACGAAAGTGGAGCCGCCGGTTGACCGCAAAGCTCTCTATTGGCAGGAGCTCTCTAATGGCTACACGAAACAATTGACCGACGCCACCCGCCAGGATCACAGCCCCGCCTGGTCGCCAGATGGCAAGCTGCTTGCTTTTGTCTCGGACAGGACGGGGATACCCCAGATTTTTCTGCTGCCGGTGGACGGCGGTGAGGCGCGCCCGCTCACAAAAGCGCCCAACGGTGTGGGCGGCGCGCCGGTCTGGTCGCCGGATGGCGCGTCCATCGCCTTCACCGCCGCGGCCCAGGACGCCGCACCCGACCCGGCCACGCCCTACCGCTTCACCCGGCCCATCTACCGCTTTGACGGGCTGGGGCGCACGGATCGCAACAACCAGAATGTCTGGCTCATCGGCGCGCACGGCGGCGAGGCCCGACAACTGAGCGACGACGGCTTCCACTACACTGGGCTGCGCTGGTCGCCCGACGGCAGCCGCCTGTTGGGGATTGGAACGCTGGGGCCAGAAAGCCACTCGATGAAAGGTCAGGTGCGTCTCGTCGGGCTGGACGGGACGGTGACTGCCCTGACCGGGGAATGGGGCAGCGCCGACACAGCCGAATGGACGCCGGACGGCAGCGCGATCCTCTTTGCCGGCGCACCCGCAGGCACGGACATCGGCACACAGAACGGGCTGTGGCGGGTGGACACGGCGGGTGGCTCCCCGGTCAATCTGACACCCGACCTGTCCTTCCACGTGGCGGGGCGTCTGCAGGTGGATATGCCGTCAACGGGTGTGCGCCAGCCGCGCATCGTCTGTGCGGGGAATGACGCCTTTGTGCGTGTACAGTGTGGCGGCGAAGTACGCATCTACCGAGTGGCGCTGGACGGCAACTCGGCCCCGGAAGTGCTGGTGGGCGGCGAACGCTTCTGCGATGTGGTCGGCGTGGCGGGCGACCGGCTGCTCTTTTCGGCCAACAGCCTCAACGATCCTTTGAATCTCTACACGAAAGAGTTGTCCAGCGGCGAAGAACGACAGATCAGCCATCTCAACGACGATCTGCTGGCCGGGGTTGCCCTGCCCGGCGTCGAGCATCTGGCATTTGCGGGGGAGGATGGCGAAGGGGTGGAGGGCTGGCTGCTTACCCCGCCCACCGGCAGCGCGCCCTACCCCGGCTTTCTCTACATCCACGGCGGCCCGCACAGCGCGTTCGGCCACGGCTTCCACTACGATTTTCAGATGCTGGCGGGCGCGGGTTACGCCGTGCTGATCATCAACCACAGGGCTTCCACCGGCTACGGCGACGCCTTCGCTACGGCCATCAAAGGCGATTGGGGTCATCTGGATTACACCGACCTGATGGCTGGCGTTGACTATGCGATAGAGCGGGGCTTGCTCGACCCGGAGCGGCTGGCGCTGGGCGGTCTCTCTGGCGGCGGCAACCTGACCTGCTGGATCGTCGGCCAGACGGATCGTTTCAAGGCCGCCATCCCGGAGAATCCGGTGACGAATTGGGTGAGCTTCTACGGCGTCAGCGACATCGGCCCCTGGTTTTCTGTGGAGGAGCTGGGCGGCCATCCCCACGAAATCCCCGAAATCTACCGGCGCTGCTCGCCCATCACCTACGCCCACCGCTGCCAGACGCCGACGCTGCTGGTGCAGGGCGAGAGCGATCACCGCTGCCCGCCGGAACAGTCCGAGCAGTTCTACGCGGCACTGAAGGTCAGCGGCTGCGTGGTGGAGATGTTGCGTCTGCCCGGCAGCCCGCACGGCGGTGCGATCATCGGCGCGCCGGTTCTGCGGCGGGCGCAGAACGCGGCGTTGTTGGAATGGGTGCAGAAGTGGAACTGAACAAAGTCCCCGGCACTTCGGAAAGTGCCGGGGACTTTGCGTCATCTGCCGTCCGTCATCTACTCACGCCCGACAGCCCGCCAACAGCGCCGGTGTGTTCTGGTGCTTAAACATGACAAAGTATTCCCGGTGGCCCAGCGCCTCGGATTTGCTCCGTCCGCCCCTGGCCACATCCACCACCATTTGCAGCAACTCCTGACCGGCCTGCTCAAGGGAAATCTGGCCGGTCAGCACGCGCCCGGCGTCAAAGTCCATATCGTCTTCCATGCGCCGGTAGGTTTTGGAATTGCCCGTGATTTTGATCAGTGGGGCAACCGGTCCGCCGATGACACTGCCCCGCCCGGTGATGAAGAGGATAATCTGCGCGCCGTTGGAGACCAGGTCCATAATCCCTTCGCTGTCGTTGGGATTGGTGTAGCCAAATTGCATAAAATGGGCGTCCGGCACGCTGTCCAAAATCCAGAGGCCAGGACCGCGGGGCGCTTCTGCCACCCGGATCACCCCCTGAATGGGCCGGGTGCCACCTTTGACAAAAGCGCCCATGCTCTTGTCTTCGATGGTAGTCAGACCGCCGGCAAAGTTGCCGGGAGCGACTGAATATTGGCGCACCGCGCGGCAGTAGTCTTCGGCCTTGTCATAAGCGGCGGCAAGTTCGTCGCGGGCGCGCTCATCCACTGCGCGTTCGAGCATCATCGGCTTCAGCCCCAACATTTCCACCGTCTCCTCAAAGACCGCACTGCCGCCCGCATCCACCAGCCGATCAAAGAACGCGCCCACAGTCGGGTTGCCCGCAATGCCGGAGGTGGCATCCGAGCCGCCACACTCGGCTCCCACCATCAGATCGGCCAACGTCATCGGCACAAGGGGCGTGGTAGTCTGGATGTGACGGCGCAGATGGTCAACGATCGCTTTGCCTTTGGCGATGCTGCGCGCCGTACCCCCCGCTTCCTGGATATAAAACCAGTCGGCTTCTCGTCCGGAATTGCGCACCACCTCGGCAATTTTGGCCGGTTGGGTGTATTCGCAGCCCAGACCCACCGCCAGCACTGCGCCCACATTGGGGTGGCGGGCCAGGGAGAGCAGCAGCCGCACTGCGTACTGGTTGTCATAGCAGCCAGGAAAGCCGATGACGTGGGTATCCGCCTCGCCCGCGGCGATGGCGTGAGCCACATGCTGGGCGCACTCCACGGTGTAGATGATTAGCATCAGATTACGGATGCCTTTGCGTCCGTCGGGGCGCAGGTAGCCGGGCCAGGAGAGATGGGAATGTGTCATAGTCGGTTCCTTCATTCTTGTAGACCGCGGACGACAGACCGCCGACCGCAACTGCCGCGGTCAGCGGTCTGTCGTCCGCGGTCAATTGACTATTCGTACACCGTATCCGTCGTCGCGCCGGTATGCACGTTCAGCGTGGCCGAGCGGCTGTCGTAGTTGCTGGCGCAGTTGTGCAAGTGTACCCAGTCGCCGGCACGAATGGGTCGGGTAGCGTGACCGATGGGGACGCCGTACTTGATCACAGCGCCGTTGGGGGGTATGTCCACAAGCGCTATCTTGTGGCCGTAAGCAACCTCTTGGCGCAGAGTGACGCCCCGCACGCCGTCCACCCCTGTGATCAGTTGCCCGGCTGCGCCGTCGTCAAGCAGAACCGCCGTATTGTCTATGGGATGAATCTGAAAATAGTGTGTCATAGGCTAAAGTTGGTATGAGTCCACTGCTTACAATAGAATAGCAGAGCGCTCTTATTTTAGAAAACTTTGTTAATGACGGCTGCTTCCGCGAACAGGCAAGGTGCGGTACAATGGGGGCGATTCCTTAACTCCCAGAAAGTGGCCTACGCAGGAGAAACATATGTCCGATCTGGCTGTGGATTGGCGCGTCAAACTTGGCAACAAAACCGATTATGGCATTGGCTCCATCGGCTGCGGGGGTATTGTGCAGTATGCGCACATGCCCGCCTATCGCAAGGCTGGATTCCGGGTCGTGGGTGTCTACGATATCAAGCGGGAGACCGCGACCGCCGTGGCCGCAGAAAACAACGTGCAAACAGTCTATGCCTCGGTGCAGGAGCTACTGGCCGACCCCAGAGTCGAGATTGTGGACATTGCCGTGCCGCCCTGGGAGCAGCGCGATATTGTGCGCCAGGTGGCAGCCGCAGGCAAACATATGCTGTGCCAGAAGCCCCTCTCCGATCGATTCAGCGAAGCCGTGGAGATTGTCGAGATGGCTGAAAGCGCGGGGGTAAAACAGGCAGTCAACCAGCAGATGCGCTTTGACGCTGGCATGGCCGCCAGCCGGGAGATCATCCAGCGCGGCCTGATCGGAAGACCCACCGACGCCCAAATTCAGGTCAGTTGCCAGACGCCCTGGCACATGTGGCCCTGGCTTGCCTCTGCCCCCGGGCTGGAAGTGATGTACCATAGTATTCACTATCTGGATTCGATGCGCTCCCTGTTTGGCAATCCGCAATGGGTCACCAGCCGCCACAGCCGTTACCCGGAACAGGGCGCGGTGCAGGGCGAAACCAAGACGATCACCGTTCTCGACTACGCCAACGGTCTCCAGGCGTTGATCTCTGTCAACCACTACAATTTGCACGGCGAGACCTTTGCCACCTTCCGCTTTCTGGGTACAGAAGGCGCCATTGAGGGTACGATTGGGTTGCTGTACGACTACCCCAATGGCCGCGCCGATACACTGAACTGGCGGCAGAAGGGCCAAGAGCCTGTCCCTGTCGAACTGGACGAACTCTGGATTCCCGATGCTTTCATAGGGCCGATGGCCAGCCTGATGCAGGCCATTAAGACCGATGGCATTCCGGCCACCGGGAGCCGTGACAATCTGGACACCCTGCGTGTCGTCCATGCCGCGTATCGCTCGGCAGCCGAACAGCGCTCTGTGCGGCCCGAGGAAGTGCAATAAACAAACAGCAGGCGACATGTCCCGGCGGGCACAATCAGCTATGAAAAACGGGACGCAGATTGCGCAGAAACAGCAGATTTACACAGATTTTATCCCTTCGACAGGCTCAGGACATCGCCGTGTGAATCCGTGCCATCCGTGTTCTTATTTTTGGATCAGAAAGGAAAGATAGATGCAGCGCTTTGGACAGGTGATCGGTATCAAACCAGAAAAACTTGCGGAGTACAGCCGGCTCCACGCCGATGTCTGGCCCGGTGTCTTGAAGACGATCGAGGCGTGCAACCTCCACAACTACTCGATCTATCGCTACGGGGAACTGCTCTTCGCCTATTTCGAGTACACAGGCGACAATTTTGAGGAGGATATGGCGAAAATGGCCGCCGACCCGGTGACCCAGCAGTGGTGGGATCTGTGTATGCCTATGCAAAACCCCGTGGCCGATCGCGCCGCAGGTGAATGGTGGAAGACGCTGGAGGAGCTTTTCCACACGGATTGAAAAACGCGCGTGGAAGGCGAAAGGCAAAAAAGGAAGGCAAAAGTGAAGGGGCGATCCCATCACTTTTGCCTTTTCTTTTTGCCTTTCGCCTTCCTAAAACCCCTACTTCTCCACCACCGGCACCATCAGATGCTCATAGGGCGAGCCTTCCTACATAATGTACGGCCCGCCGGAATGGTGATCCGTCGAGTAGAGCGCCGGGTCCAAGTCCCAGGGGGCGACGATCATCACGTGGGGGCCGTCGATCAGCCAATCCTCGCCTGCGGGCGGTTGCATCAGTGTATAATCTTCGTTGCTGGCCGAGCTGCTACCCCGCAGCATATAGGCGATGCCCACGCCTGCATAGACCGGGTCCATCGGAGCGGTCTGCGTCGAAGGTTGCTGCAATCTGCGGCTGTTGCATCTGTCCCTCCGGGACGTCTTGCTACCGTGCGTGCCGCCGGGGGCTGAAGACCCCCGGCTACCGAGCCACGCCCCCTGAAACGGGCTTTCAGTGGAATGGAAAGCCCGACAGGAAGCCGGATTTATCCGGCGTGGCTCGATAGCTCCGGGTCTTTAGCCTCCTTCTCGCTGACCGGGGCGAGGTTGAACGGGCCATCGCACTCTACGCCCTGGCCTGCCAACACCCCCGCATCGCCGATTCCCGCTGGTATGCGGATGTGGTCGGGCGGGAGATGGACAGGCTGGCCGCGGGGCTGCCCGCTCCAATTGCAGCAAATCCACAGACCCTACGCGACGCAGCCCTGGATTTGCTGGGCGAACAGGAATCGTAGGTCACCAGACAATCCGTGCCCCATCACCGCATCACCCCAAAACCTCCCGCGCCGCCCGCACACCGGTCTCATACGCGCCGTGGACAGTGGCCCAGTAATGGGGATGGGTAGCCTCGCCAGCGAAGTAGAAATATTGGGTATTGGATATTTCGTTGGGGCACGAAGGGTCGTCCCAACGAAATATCCAATACCCAATATCTTTCTTATCTGGCCTTCACCGCCGTCCACGTATCAGAGAAGACAATGGACTGGTCGTCGCGTTTGATCCATTCCAGACGGGCGAGTACAGCCTCATCCACCAGCATCCCGCCGCTTTCCAGAAGTGCATAATAGTCCGGGTCCAGCAGAGCCTGCGCGGCCAGGTTGGGTGTGAAATAGTAGGTGTAGTTGGACAACTGCGCGCCGATCTGCGGGTCTAGCAGATAGTTGATGAAAATTTCCGCGGTGTAGGCGTTGGGCGCGTCCACGGGGATGGACATATTGTCCATAAAGATCGTGCCGCCCTCTTTGGGGATGAAGAACTTCACATTCTCGTTTTCGCTGCGGGCCTGGGCCGTGCCGCCGCTCCAGGCGTGCGCGATCATCACTTCTTCGCTGGAGAGGCTCTGGATGTAGTTCTCCGAATTGTAACCGGCCAGACACTCCTTTTGTGCCAAGAGCAGATCGCGGGCCTGGGCTTGGTGGTCGGCGTCCGTGTCGTTGTAGGAATAGCCCAAGAATTTCAAGGCAGCGCCGATGCTCTCCCGTTCGTCGTCCAGCATCGAGGCAAAACCTTTCTGCTCGCAGACCTGTGCGGGATCGAAGATGGCAGCCCAGCTATCCGGCGCTTCGGGGTAGACGGTGGTGTTGTAGGCGATGCCGGTCGTGCCCCACTGGTAGGGGACGCTGTAGGTATTCTCCGGGTCGTAGTACATCCCCATCAGATTGGGGTCAATGTTGGCGGCGTTGGGGATATTCGCCATTTCCAGGGGGCGGAGCAGACTGGCGTTGATAAGAATCTGCACCGCATAATCCGAGGGGATGACCAGATCGTAGCCAGCATTGCCCGCCTGTAATTTGGCGATCAGGTCTTCGTTGCTGGCGTAGATGTCCTGGGTCACTTTGACGCCACACTCGGCTTCAAACTGGGCGAAAATCTCCTCGTCTATATAGTCGGCCCAGTTGAAGAAACGCAGGACGTCGGAGAGTTTGCTGGGGTCGCCGCAACGTTCCGATGTCGGCGCATCGGCCGCGGGCGCAGCAGGGGCGGGCGCGGCTGCGCTTTCGCCGCTGGGAGCAGCCGGCGCAGTGCCGGACGCGCCACAGCCGGCCAAAATAGATAGCAGCAACAGGCTCAGAATCAGCAGACGCAGGGGGGATCGATCAGAGAGTTTCATTGTGCCTCCTTGACAGGGCGGTAAGAGAGAAAGGCGGAACGGCGCTGGACAAGCTGGGAGATGATAACAAGCAGCATAGAAACCAGCAGCATCACCGTAGAGATGGCGTTGATTTCCGGGCTGATGGCGCGGCGGATGCGGCCAAAAACTTCGATGGGCAGGGTTGTGCCGCCTGGCCCAGTGGTGAAAAAGGTGATCACAAAATCGTCGAGCGAGAGGGTAAAGGCGAGCAGCGCGCCGCCCAGAATGCCCGGCATAATCAGCGGCAGCGTCACGCGGCGGAAGGTGATCCACTCGTTGGCCCCCAAATCCTGGGCGGCTTCTTCCAGACCGGCGTCCAACTCGCGCAGACTGGTGCGCACGACAATCGCCACAAAGGAGATGTTGAAGGCCACGTGCGCGATGATCACCGTCACCAGACCGGGGCGCAGGGCCGCGTTGTCCTCCAGCCCCAGCATCGAATTGATCCCACCCAGGAGCAGAGAAAAGAAGGCCAGCAGAGAGATAGCCATCACAATATCCGGGATGATGACGGGCAGATAGAGGATGCCATCGTAGACGCGCTGGAAGGGAAAGCGAAAGCGTTCCATCGCCAGCGCGGTCATCGTGCCCAGAATCGTGGCGATGAGTGTGCTGATGAGGGCGACAATCAGGCTGTTTTCCAGGGCGGTCAGGATTGCCTCGCTCTGCATCAGCGACACGTACCACTGGGTGGTAAAGCCGACCCAACGCGCGCCCAACTTCGAGTCGTTGAAGGAGAAGGCGACCAGAATGACAATCGGCACATAGAGAAACAAAAAGGAGAAAATCATATTGGCCCAAAGCAGCCGCTTGCCCCAACGCAGGAAAGGGTTGCCCACCGCTTGTCGCTCGCTCATAGACCCGCCTCCTCTTCCCGGCTTTCGCTGCGTAGATAGAAGACCACGCCCAGCATCAACAGAAGCATAAAGACCACCGAAATGGCCGAGCCAAAGGGCCAGTTGAGCGCAGGCCCGAACTGTTGGGCGAGCAGATTGCCCAGCATCGCCACTTTGCCCCCGCCCAGAATGGTGGGCACAATATATTGGCCGGTGACGGGGATAAAGACCAGCACCACCCCCGCCCCGATCCCCGGCGCGGTGAGGGGCAGGATAATACGCCAGAAAACGCTGAGATAGTTGGCGCCCAAATCCTGGGCCGCCTCCACCAGATCGAAGTCCAGCTTTTCGATGGAGGCGTAGAGAGGCAGCACCATAAAAGGCAGCGAGCCGTAGACCAGCCCGATCAGCACTGCCGTCGGCGTGTTGATCAGCGCCACCCGTTGCAGACCCCACTCCTGCAAGAGCGTATTGAGCAGCCCGTTGTTGTTGAGGATGAATTTCCAGGCGTAGGTGCGTACCAGAAAGTTGGTCCAGAAGGGGATGAGGACGAGAAAGAGATAGGTACTGCGCACGTGGGCCGGTTGCAGGGCGATGAAATAGGCCAGGGGATAGCCGATAAGCAGACAGACGGCAGATGTGAGCGCAGCCCACCAGAGCGAACGGGCAAAGATCACCACAAAATCGTTGATGATTGCGCCGTCGGTGGGGCCAAACAATTTGGCGTAGGAAGAAAAATCCACCACCCACAGCACGCCGCCCCCATCCTTGCGGGTGAGAATGCTATAGATAATCACCAGCGCGCCCGGCAGCAGAAAGAAGAGGAACAGCCAGCCCGCGCCGGGTCCCAGCAAAAAGGCGAGCAGTGCTTTACGGCGTTGTGTCATTGCAAATGCTCCCAAACGAGGCAACCACGAAGGCACAAAGAAGAATTTATTTTCTTTCTTTCTTTTCTTTGTGCCTTTGTGTCTTTGTGGTTCAGTCTTCCCGGCAACCACGAAGGCACAAAGAAGAACGTATTTTCTTTCTTTCTTTTTCTTTCTTTTCTTCGTGCCTTTGTGTCTTTGTGGTTCAGTTCCTATGAGACGAGTACACGGGCAAAGACCGTCTCCCAGCCCACATCCACGCGCTGGCCCAGGGCGAAGCGGGTGGAAGCGACGTTCATATTTTGCTGGCGCACGACAATTTGGGTCTGGGCAGCCAATTCCACCAGATAGCGGGTGTCTGTGCCCATAAAGACCTCCTCCACAATCACCCCGCCAAAACGCTCCTCGTCCGGGTTGCGCGGCGCATCCGTTGAGTACAATTGCACCTTCTCCGGGCGGATGGCGAGAAAGGCGTCGGTGTTGGCCGCAAGCGTGCGGTCGCTGGCCGCGGTCATCGTCATCCCTGCCACCTGGACGTGGGCCGTACCCTCCCGGTAGTCCACCACCCGGCAGGGCAGAAAATTGGTGTCGCCGATAAAGTCAGCCACAAAGCGGTCCGCGGGCCGGTCGTAGATCTCCTCCGGCGTGCCCACCTGACGCAGAACGCCGTGATCCATCACGCCGATGCGGTCGCTCATCACCAGCGCCTCTTCCTGGTCGTGGGTGACAAAGACGAAGGTGAGCGCCAGTTGCCGCTGCATCTCCTTCAACTCCAATTGCATGGCCTTGCGCAGTTTCAGATCCAGCGCGCCCAGCGGCTCGTCCAGCAGCAGAACTTGCGGCCGGTTGACAATCGCCCGCGCCAGGGCGATACGTTGACGCTGGCCACCGGAGAGTTGGTTGGGTTTTTTGTTGCCAGAATCGGGCAGACGCACCATTTCCAGGGCCTCGCCCACCCGTCTGCGAATTTCGCCCTTCTCAATCCCCTTCATTTCCAGACCAAACGCCACATTGTCGCTGACGGAGAGGTGGGGAAAAAGCGCGTAGTTCTGGAAAACAGTATTGACATTGCGCTTGAAAGGGGGCAACTGGCTCACATCCTGGCCGCCCAGCAGAATCGAACCGGAGGTGGGCAGCTCGAAGCCGGCGATCATACGCAAATTCGTCGTCTTGCCGCAGCCGCTGGGGCCGAGCAGAGAGAAGAATTCGCCCTGGCGGATGCCCAGCGAGACTTCTTTGACCGCGACAAAGCTGCCAAAACGTTTGGTGACAGTGCGTAATTCTACGTCAAAAGTAGCAGCCATACAGCGACTCCTGAAGGGAAACGGATAGGCCAGGCAGTGCCGGGGAGTGGTCAGGTACAGGCAACCATCTGCTGCTTTGTGACCAGCCCCCGGCACTTGGATAGATCAGACGTGTACGGCGGTTGCTGGTGCGCCCACAGGAGATGACGCCCAGCGCAAGGGGATTGCCGCTTTGTAGGATTGGGCGCATTGTACTGCGATTTGTCTGGCAAGGCAATTCGAGATAATTCTCGATGCTACTTTGCCGATTGGGTGGTACAGGGGTATCATTTGGTTATTTGGTTATTTGGTTATCGGATGAGACCAGCGCTGGTTGAGCGATGTCCTTGAGCTTTGTCGAAGGGTAGGCTGGTGCTGTTTCCAGCCGTATCGCCTGTACTGAGCCTGTCGAAGTGAAACCAAGCGGGTCGCCCGTTGATCCCGCCTTTTCAAGCAAAGCAGGTGATGCAGATGACAGCGGTATTGGAAATGATCGCAGAGGAGTTTGTCATCTCCGCGCAGGAATTGGAACGCCGCAGTCTGCTGGCGTTTATCGAACGCGAACGCAGGCTCACGCAAATGGATGTTGCCGACTTGCAGGATCGCTACAGCGTCCAACAGGCCAGTGAACTCGCAAGGAAGATCGAGAATCGTCAGGTCTATTCCCATCCGGCCTGGGAAGAATTGATCGAGTGGGAGCAGTTGGAGGGGTATGGGGCGCGTTTGGAGTATTGGCAACGCGAATTAGGTCTCCGTAACGCAAGCTGTTAGCTTGCGCCTCTGCAAGCTAACAGCTTGCGTTACAATTCACTCGAAGCAATCCCCACACAACCCCGCCACAATCCGCCTGTGTAGACTGGCAATGCAACAGCACCAGCCACCTGCCACCTGCCACCGAGGAAAATCAATGGAAGCCATCCGTATGGGCACACAGAACGGCGTCATCGGCACACTTGCCGCTTGGGGTCGCGTAGAGCCGGCGGCCATAGACCTCGCCATCCGTCGCCTGCAGGAACGCAAGCACGACTGGGCACTGCTGCCTATCAGCGAAAAGCTCCACCACCTGGCGCAGATGCGCCAAAACGTCATCCGGGTGGCCGAGCGCTGGGTGAAGAGCAGCGCCGAGGCCATCCAGATGCCGCTCAACTCCCCCTGGATCAACGAACTGTGGATGGGCGGCCCCTGGGCGCTGCTCTGGGGCATTGACCGCTACCGGGAGACGCTGGGCGCGCTGGCCGCGGGCGCAGACCCCCTGGCCCTGACCGCAGCCATCCGCACGACGAGCAGCGGCCAACAGGCCGTCGGCGTCTTTCCCTTGCATCCGATAGATCACCTGCTGATCAGCGGTGTGCGCGCCGAGGTCTGGATGCAGCCGGAGGTGACACGCCAGACATTGTCACAAACGATGGCCGGTTTTTACAAAGAGAAACAGCCGCAGGGCAAAGTCACGCTGGTTTTGGCCGCGGGCAATGTGAGCAGCATCGCGCCGATGGATATGCTGCACAAATTGCTGGCCGAGGGGTCGGTCTGTCTGATGAAGATGAACCCAGTCAACGACTACGTGGGGCCGCTGCTGGAGGAGATTTTTGCGCCGCTGCGCGCCTACGGCTTTGTGGATTTTGTCTACGGCGGGCCGGATGTGGGCAACTATCTGGTGCAGCACCCCGGCGTTGACGCCATCCACATGACCGGCAGCATCCACACCCACGACGCGATTGTCTACGGCGGCGGGGCAGAGGGTGCAGAGCGCAAACGCGCGCACGAACCGCTTCTGGGCAAACCGATCAGCAGCGAATTGGGCAATGTGACGCCGACGATTGTCGTGCCCGGCCCGTGGAGCGAAGAAGACCTGCGCTTTCAGGCCGAACAGATCGCCACCCAAAAGCTGCACAACGGCGGCTTCAACTGTGTGGGCAGCCAGATTCTGGTGACATCGAGCGAGTGGGCGCTGACCGATCAACTGCTCTATCATCTGCGTAGAGTCATGCGCGAGCTGCCCGCGCGCAATCCCTACTATCCCGGCGCGCCAGAACGCAACGCGCAGGCTGCTTGTTATCCCAACGCCGAACGGCTGGGCGAGCGTCCCGGCGACCCGGTTCTCATCACCGGCCTGGACCCGACGGCAGATGAAGCGGCCTTCCGCGAGGAGTTCTTCTGTGCGGCCCTGGCCGAGACCCGGCTGCCCGGTGCCGATCCTGCGGACTTCCTGCGCCGGGCAGTCATCTTCTGCAATGAACGGCTGTGGGGCACACTGGCCGTCAATATACTCATCCACCCGGCCACCCTAGCCCAGCACCGGAGGGCCTTCGAACAGGCGTTGGCCGATCTGCGCTACGGCAGCATCGCTGTCAACATCTGGGCCGGGGCCGGCTTTCTGCTGGCGCAGACCAGTTGGGGCGGCTATCCCGGAGCGACGCTGGACAACGCGGGCAGCGGCATCGGTCTGGTTCACAACACATTCCTCTTTGAGCGGGCGCAAAAGAGTGTCGTCTACGGCGACTTTGCCCCCTTCCCCCACAACCTGCGCCCCCGCTATCTGCTGCACGGCGAACGCCACATTCTGCCCAAACCGCCCTGGTTTGTCACCAACCCGCAGGCCGCGGCAGTGGCGCGCCAGATCTTCTACTTCACCGCCGACCAGAAGGCGTGGCGGCTGCCCGGGCTGTTCTGGAGCGCGTTGCGGGGGTAGAGGGTGGCAGGTGGCAAGTTGCAGGTGGCAAGTTGCAGGTGGCAGGTGGCAGGTGTTGCCCCAGTCCCATCGGCGCTCCATCCCTAACACGCATCAAGCGCACCGCCTATCTCGGTAGCCTGTCATCGCCAGCCCCGGCGTTGACATTAAGTTATTCGCCGGGCATTGCCCAACCTTATCTCGATGGCAGAGTTGGGAGAAAAGCTTGTCTGGTGTATAGTAAGCACAAACGTATTTCCTTTTGTTGTGCGAGATGGAGGCAGTTTTATGCAACTAGCGCCGCTAGACAATAGCGTGGTCTTTAAGAAACTCTTCCGTGACCCAGAGATCCTCATGGCGTTTTTCAAAGACTTGACGGGCATTCAACTCAACCTCAAAGCGGAAAATATCGAGTTGGAAAAGAAATTCGACCCGCCGATTGGCCTAATTGACATTGCCTTTGATATTTTTGCCGAAGACCCGCAACGGCGGGTGGTGGTGGAGATTCAACGGGTCTACTACACCTATTTGCTGGATCGCTTTACCCATTACCATTACGCGGCAATTATGGAGTTACAGCGCAACTACCAGCGCTACACGCCCGAACGGACAGTCTATACAATCGCCTGGTTGACGATGAAAAGCGAGGAAGCCCCCTTCAACCAGGGGCTTTCGGTCAGTCGCCACTACTTTGAAGCGACCAGTGGTGTGAAAGGGGGCGAATCACCCCATCGCATGTATCTGATCAACCCCAACTACATCGATCAGACGATTCCGTCGGATGTAGGCGATTGGTTGAAATTAGCCTACGAAAGCATTGAAAACCCAACCAACCCTACGGTCAATTTGCAGCGCCCCATCTTTGTCAAAGCCACGAACTTGATAGCCTCTGATACGATCACTGCGGCGGAGCGGGCGGCCATTATGGATGAGCATGAATGGCAGGAAAAGTTGCAGCAGAATGCCCAGAAAGAGCGCAGTGAAGGGATTGAGCAAGGCATTGAGCTTGGTGTTGAACGAGAACGGAAGGCGGTTGCGCGTTCGATGTTGGCGAAAAATATGGCTAGCGAACTCATTACCGAACTCACCGGGTTGAATGACACTGAGGTAATCGCACTTCAAAATGCGCAGAGTAGTTCGGCGTAAGGTAGGGGTATCAAAAAGTGAACGAGCGATAGTCACTTTGACATGGACTATTACCTAAACAAGCGTATGCCCCTTGTCGTAGCGCGACTTTCGGCGAGGCTTTCCCCAACACCAAAGCTGTCAACACTGCCCTGCGCGGCCTGCTCGAATTAGCCAGGGTAAGTACACGTCTTCCCGCGCCATCTGTCTCCACTCCCCCATCGACACTCCAAGCGCAGAATGCCCGTTTTGTCACAACGACGGATTGGCATTACGCTTTCGTAAAGTTATTGACACGGCGCAGATGTTCCTGTAAAATCGGGAGCAGTGGGAACAGCAGTGTTTGCAGTAACCCACCCGATTGAGCGGAGCGGAAATGCAATTTGAGTGGGATCCCAAGAAGGCCGCCATCAACCTGCGTGATCACAAGGTGTCCTTTGAAGAAGCCTCTACGTCGCTGGAAGATGAGTTGTCGCTTACGGGTGATGACTCGGATCATTCGATCGTTGAGGCGCGCCTGATCACCTTCGACGTTTCTAGCCCAGGGCGATTGCTGGCCGTTTCGCACACCGAGAGGGGTACACGCATTCGTATCATCAGCGCCCGACCGGCCACGCGGGCGGAAAGAAGACTCTATGAAGAAGGCTGAAATGGTAAATGATGATTTACGCCCTGAGTATCGTCGTGAAGATTTCGGGGTTATGGTGCGCGGCAAATATGCGGCACGTCTG
>CAMDEX010000155.1 GCA_945897075.1 Litorilinea aerophila | reverse complement strand
GCCCCTACAGTGCAAATCTTTATCTGAAAAACTATAGAACAAGGCGTTCCACCTGATGATATTGTTTTGGCGTTCCATCCGCCAGAAATGCGCGCTCATACCGAGTTTGCTGTTGCGTAAATGCAAAAGGCAGCAAGTGAAGGGGCTTGCGTCGAACAAAGCACGCCACCTGGTCTTCCGCTTGCAGGTGACGCCGCCTGAAGTGGCTAGAGTGAGGGCGCTGGGTGCGCTGAAGACGGAGTTACGGCGCACGCGGGGATCGGTATGGTGGAGGGGCCGCTGCAGGCCAATGGCCGCCTGGAGCTGGGCCACTATCTGGCTGAGCAGGCAGTCAGCCAGACGGTACACGCTATGGGAATGCGCTGGCGCGGTATCGGTAGGCAGCACTACGCCCGATCGCGCGCGATTGCTTCCCGCAGCGCGGCGTTGATCTGTGCCTGATAGGGCGCAGCATTGGGACGAGCCGCCCGTTCCCGGAAGTAGGTAATCACGTCGCTGTCCAGGGTGAGGGTCACGCGTTCCTGGCTGGAAGCAGGCAGCGTCTCGGCTGTCAAGCCATGACGGGCAAGAAATCCACCGCGCCGAAAGAGATGCCGCCCCGGATGCAACACCTCATCTTCGTCAAAGCCTTGCTCCAACTCGGCCCGGAACTCTTCCTCGGTTACATCTACGATGATTTCCTGCAGTTTAGTTGTGGCGTTCATATATTCGTTGATATTTCCCTTCAGCCTTTCGGGCTGAGATAATCCGGATCGTGCCTTCTTCCGGTTCTGCATAGACGACGAACAACAATCGGCGGTGTGAATGGCCGATTAACTGAAGTCGGGTTTCGTCATCTGAGTGGTCGGCGTCGTAGTCGTCAATTGCGTTCGGGTCGAAGAATGCTTCGATAGCTTCCTCAAAAGGGATGCGGTGGCGTCGCATATTTCGGGCGGCTTTGTTCGGGTCCCAGATGAATCTCATATCGGTATTGTAGATAATCTATGGTTGGATGTCAATCTTGCCGGAAATACGTCGCACATTTTAGTTTGCTTGCGCCAGCGCGTTCTTCGGAGTACAATGAGTGTGCTTTGCGTTCAGAGAATTATTTTAGCTTCAGATCCTCACATCCACAGGGATCAATGAACAGAAGCTTAGCGCCTTCGAATTGTTTCGCCGAAATCTTACAAATCCGGAGATTATTACATTTGATGAAATGTTTGAATGCGCGCAGTACATCGTAAAATACGCAGAGGACGAAATTGATTCAGAAAGCCAACGTTTTAACTGATTCTGAGACATCACAACCCTACCCAAAATGAAAATCACCGACGTCCGCACCTTCGTTGTCGCCAACCCGCCGCCCCACTACGGCGGGTTGTACTTTATCTTCGTCAAGCTGACCACCGACGGCGGTGTGAGCGGCTACGGCGAAGTCTACTCCGTGCCCTTCCACCCGCGCGTCGTGGAGCAGATGATCGCGGACGTGGCGGAGCGCTACGTCATCGGCGCGGACCCCTCGCAGATCGAGCGGCTCTGGCGCATCCTCTATTCCAGCGGCTTCACGCAACGCCCGGATACGTCAATGCTGGGCATCCTCAGCGGCATCGAAATCGCCTGCTGGGACATCATCGGTAAGGAGGCGGGCAAGCCCGTTTATGCGCTGCTGGGCGGACGTGTACACGAGAAGCTGCGCACTTACAGCTATCTCTACCCGCTGGACGGCGACCGCACGAATGTCTACAAAGACCCGGCGCTGGCGGCCGAACGGGCCGCCGAATATGCGCAGATGGGCTTCACAGCGGTCAAGTTTGACCCGGTGACGCCCTACTCCGCCTTCGATCCCCGCCAGCTTTCGTTGGAACACCTGGACTTGGCCGAGCGATTCTGCAAACTCCTGCGCGAAGCCGTGGGTAGCAAAGCCGATCTGCTCTTTGGCACCCACGGCCAGATGACCCCCTCCGCTGCCATCCGTCTGGCCCGCCGCCTGGAAGCCTACGATCCCCTCTGGCTGGAGGAGCCGACGCCGCCCGATAACATCGAAGAGATGGCCCAGGTGGCGCGTGGCACGTCGATCCCGATTGCCACCGGCGAGCGGCTGACCACCAAATACGAGTTTGTGCGGGTCTTGCAGAGCAAAGCCGCCTCGATTTTGCAGATGGCCCTGGGCCGGGTGGGCGGCATTCTGGAAGCCAAGAAGATCGCGGGGATGGCCGAGGCCCATCACGCCCAGATTGCGCCCCATCTCTACTGCGGCCCCATCGAAGGCGCGGCCAACATCCAACTGGCCGCGTGCAGCCCCAACTTTCTCCTCCTGGAAAGCATTCAGACGTGGGGCGGCTTCCACGCGCAGATTCTCAAAAGGCCGATTGTGTGGCAGGATGGGTACGTCATCCCGCCCACCGAGCCGGGGCTGGGCGTGGAACTGAACGAAGAGGTGGCCCTGGCCCATCCCTACAGCGGCAAGCGGCTGCATCTGGAGATGACCGACGAGCCGTGTTGAGCCAGTCTGTCTTAAGTCTTCCTACCGCGTCTCCGTCACCTTGCGCAGCCCGCGTGGTTTTTCCGGGTCAAAATTTTTCGCATAGGCAATATACATGGCGAGAAGCTGGCCGGGGATGACCGCGACGAGGGGGGAGAGCCATTCGGGAAGTTGGGGCAGGGGCAACTGTTTATGACCGAAAGCCAGTGCCTCGGCGTCATTGCTGATGCAGACGATTTCGGCGTCCCGCTGGCGCAACTGGCGCAGGAAGCGGTTCATCTCCTCGCTCAGCGCGCCGACGGGGGAGATAACCAGCGCGGGGAAGCCGTGCTGGATCAGCGCCAACGGGCCGTGCAAGAAGTCGGCGCTGCTGTACGGCTCGGCGATGGTATAGGTCAGTTCCTTCAATTTCAGCGCAATCTCAAAAGCTGTCGCATAGTTGAAGCCCCGACCAATCACCACACAATCGCTCATATAGCGGTAACGTTCCGCAATCGTTGCCGTAGCGTCGTTCATCTCCAGCGTCTTCTGCACAAGCGCAGGGACTTCGTGTAGCGATGTTAGACAACCGTCGTCGTCGGCCAGCAGCGCGGAGAGGAGGGCAACGGCCAGCAGTTCGCCGGTGTAGGTTTTGGTGGCGGCAATCGAGCGCTCGTCGCCCGCGCACAGATCGATCACATAATCCGCCATCTGGGCCAGATCGGAGCCGGGGCTGTTGGTCAAGGCCGCGGTCAACTGTCCCTGGCTGCGCGCTTCTGCCAGCACGCTGACAATGTCCGGGCTTTTTCCGCTCTGGCTGATGCCCAGGACAAGCGTACGCGGGGCGAAGCGGGGCGGGCGCTGGTAGATGGAAAAGAGGCTGGGGGTGGTCAGCGCCACGGGCAGACGGTTGGCCGCGCCCAGCAAATATTGCGCGTAGCGTCCTGCGTTGTCGCTGCTGCCGCGCGCCGCCACCACCACATTGTCAATGCCCCGGCTGCGGATGGCCGCGGCCAGCGCACCGATGTTGGCGGTTTGTTGCTCGATCAACCTGTTCAATGACTCTGGCTGTTGGTGGATTTCCTGGTAGAGGATTGTCTGTTCGAGCATACGTTTTGGGTCTTTCTCGACAAGCGCATCGGCTGGCAATGGATTTGATGTGTCTATTATAGCACGCTTCGCCTTGCGCACCGGACAAAATGTCGGTCGGACTACCAGTCCGACCTACGCTGACTATTTTTATACCCGCCAACAGACCAGCAACACAGCCGTAATCATCTTCGGTTAAACTTTTCCCCGCTGATCCCCTCTATTTTGACACCGACCCCATTGGAGGTCTATCCCTATGTATGAATTGAGTGACGATCTAAAGATGCTGCGGGAACTGGCGCGGGATTTTACAACCCAGGAGATTTTGCCCAAAGCCGAGCATTACGACGTGAGCGGCGAGTGGCCGTGGGAGATTTTTCACAAGGCGCGTGAGGTTGGGCTGGTCAATCTGAACATCCCAGAGCAGTACGGCGGTCTGGGCGCTTCGGTCTTTGAGGAATGTCTGATCGCCGAGGAGATGGCCTACGGCTGCTCCGGGATTCAGACCGCATTGATGCTCAACCAGTTGGCAATGCTGCCACTGCTCATCGCGGGCAGCGACGCCCAGAAGCGTCAGTATTTTCCCTGGCTGGTGGAAGAGGGCAAAGTTGCGGCCTATTGTATGACCGAACCGGACGCTGGCTCGGATGTGGCGGGCATCAAAACCAGCGCTGTCCGCCAGGGGGACACATACATCCTCAACGGCTCCAAGACCTGGATTACCGACGGCCCCGTTGCCAGTTTCTTCACCGTCTTTGCCAAGACCGACCCAACTGCCGGTCACAAGGGGATGAGCTGCTTTGTCGTAGAGCGGGATTGGCCCGGTGTCAGCACTGGCAAACCCCTGGAAAAGATGGGGCAGCACGCGGCCCAGGCCTGTCAGGTCTTCTTTGAGAATGTGGAAGTGCCCGCGCAGAACCGTCTCGGCGCGGAAGGCGGTGGATTTCTGATCGGGATGGGTGTCTTTGACAAGAGTCGCCCGCCGGTGGCCGCGGCTGCGTTGGGCGTGGCCCGCCGCGCCCTGGATGAATCTGTGCGCTATGCCGGGGAACGCACGGCTTTTGGGCAGCCCATTTCCCGCTTTCAGGGCGTGGGTTTTATGCTCTCGGATATGGCGATCCGGGTGGAGGCAGGCCGCCATCTGGCCTACAAATCGGCCTGGGATGTGGACAACGGCCAGCGCAATACAATGTCGGCGGCCATCGCCAAGTCCTTCTGCGCCGACGCCGCGATGCAGAACGCCACCGATGCGGTGCAGGTCTTTGGCGGCAATGGCTACAGCCGGGAATATCCCGTGGAGAAGCTGATGCGCGACGCCAAAATCTACCAGATTTACGAGGGCACGACACAGATTCAGAAGCAGATTATTTTGCGGGAGCTCTATCGGTGAAGAAGAGGGGAGAACGGGAGGAAGGGAGGAAGGGAGGACGGCGTCGCGTACCCTCCCTTCCTCCCTTCCTCCCTTCATTCTTTCTGCCACGCCTCTGCCAATCGCGCAATCTGCTCTCTATCCCACCCCCCATTCGCAATCACAATTCGATGGCGCAGGCGTCGTAGGTTGGGTTCTCCCGGCAAGAGATCGCTGCCTACGCTCCAACGAGCGCCGGGAGAACCCAACAGCGCCTGTTTCTTATAGGATGAATTGAGCCGCCCCGGCTCTACGGGACGCTCCGCGGTGGAATTCCCCTTTTTGCAGTGGACTTACTTATTTCCTGACAAACTCTTAGCGGGGGGAGTAGTTCAGGGAGTGATACGGGTAAAGCCGTTCGGTCCGTCCAAGAGGATGCGCAGCCGGTTAAGAACATCACGTCCAATGACAACCTCATCGCCTCTATCGTCACCGACGACGTAAATGCCAGGTAGCACGATATGGGCAATTTGGATATCGAGCAGGTAGAGGAAGACGCGGCGACGCTCTCCCCATTGACTGCGCAGAGTTGACTCGAAGTTGCGGCGGGCGCTAATCTGCTGAAGCAACCGTATGGGGATTATTGTGGCATCAGCGCCGGTATCAATGATCCCCATTAGTGATTCGCTTTCGCGACCTGCCGAAGTACGCAGGCGAAGCTCGCAAACCGGAATTGGAGGATAGAGAGCCGCGTTAAATGGAAACTGACCAGGCGGGGTAACTTCACTCACTCCGTCCTCCTCGCCACATAATTTCCTTTCGTTGTCCTTTGATGACTGGCGCAATGAGGACAGGAAGGTAGCCAAATTTTTGCTCGACGCGCCTTGTCAACGCGGTTGGATCCGCGTCCGAGTCAATCACCTGTTTGTGATAGATGGCTATATGCAACCCGGCATAGGCAGCCAATAATTCGTCCTGCATACGCCAGAATGCCTCGGTTTCCCTGTGAATGGCCTCGGCCTCCATCGCGTCCAGATAGCTCTGCAGGGCATCCTCTACCACATCTTGTGGCGACTGCCCTAGCGCCCCTGCCCAATCTTCAACTTGCCGTACCAATTCTGGCGTCCTTACCGAGACTGTCATTGCACGCTCCCTTTTTGGCACAAATGAAATGCGCATCCCTATACTACACCGGAAGATACTCTGACTCAAAGCCTCATTCGCTTTGCCACGCCTCTGCCAATCGCGCAATCTGCTCTCTATCCCACCCCCCATTCGCAATCACAATTCGATGGCGCAGGCGGATCGTCTCGCCTGGCTGCAGGGGGTAGATTTCGTCGAACATCCAGGCGAAGGCGGCGCAGGCGAAGGGATCCCGGCGCATAAACCACTGGGTGGGATGGCGCAGGCTGGACGGGTGATCCAAAAAGACGAGGGTGGAGCGGTCGCCGCTGCCGTCATGCTGACCGCTGTAGGCAATCCAGGCGGCGCGCTCGCCCATAATTTCGTCGTCCTGGCGGCCTGCGCTGTCGCTGACACTTCCATGCAGGAAGGAGCGGGGTCCCCGCCAGAAGAGACCGCCGTAGCCTGCTTTCTCCCGGCCGGCGGTGGTGGGTGAGCCGATTTCGATGACTCTGCCCCGCACATTTGTCAGGCTGCTGCTGAAATCCAGCGCCCAGTAGCCAGCGTCGGCGTGGACGGCGGGTAAGCCGATCTGCCGTTCTTCGGCCAGCCAATGCTCGCCGCCCTGGGTAATCCAGGAGAGACGCTCGCTGGCCCGAAAACTCTGGCCGTCGAATTCGATGGCATCCCAACTGTCGTGGCGCTGGCTGCCGTTGTTGGGCAGGGGGATGTAGCCCTGGCCGTGGCGATAGCTGCCGCCGCCCCAGAAGTTCTGATCTTCCAGATGGGCGATGGTCATGGCAATGCCTTTGTGCCAGACGTGATCGTAAGGGCGGAAGATCGTCACCAGATTGCCCGCCAGGTCATACACCGGGTGAAAGTAAGGTTTGGGCGATTCACTCTGGGCCATGCGGGGCTGGTAGACGTAACGGAAAAGGGTGGTGTCGCCGTGGCGCACCTCCAGGGCGTCGTCGTAGTCGTGGGTAAGGCTCAGTTTGGGGGTCACAGGCGGTCTCCGTGGGTGTAGGGTTCGGAAGTTCGGCTTTGGTAACTGCTCAGGCAACCAAGACAGTGAGCGCTGATTGAGTAGCCGAGTCTGCGAGGCGTATCGAAATCAAGCGAACGGGTCTACGGCAAGTCGAACTTGTGAAGTTTGCGTCTTTGGGCAGAATCGCTCACAATAAGGCATCATCATTTTACACGCAACGGGAGATTTCGACAATGGATCGCTGGCAGACCTCTCTCCAACTCTACGAACGGGCGCAGAAAGTGCTGCCCGGCGGTGTTAACAGCAATGTGCGCATCTCATCGCCGCCCTTCCCCCTCTTTTTCGAGCGGGCCGCGGGCGCGCTGCTGGTGGATGTGGACGGCAACGAGTACATTGACTACGCGCTGGGCCAGGGACCCCACTTCCTGGGCCACTCCCACCCGGCCATTCTGGATGCGGTGAACGCGGCCATGCGCCAGGGCCAACTCTACGCCGGCCAGAGCCGCCTGGAAGTTGAGGTGGCCGAGACGGTCGTGCGGCTGGTGCCGTGCGCCGAGATGGTGCGTTTTGGGCTGAGCGGCTCGGAAATGGTGCAGGCCACTATGCGTCTGGCCCGCGCCGTGACCGGGCGCACGACGATTGTGCGCTTCGAGGGCCACTACCACGGCTGGTTCGACAATGTGCTGCTCGGCGTGGCCCCAGCCGTGACCGCTGATACCCCGCGCACAGCCCGCCATCCCCAAACGATGACTGCCGGGCAGGT
Source organism: Litorilinea aerophila (assembly GCA_945897075.1). Classification (GTDB taxonomy): domain Bacteria; phylum Chloroflexota; class Anaerolineae; order Caldilineales; family Caldilineaceae; genus JACQGT01. Next base: position 7,695 of record CAMDEX010000155.1, on the reverse strand, counting down.
GGCAAGCGTAGCCGACGATTTTCTCGTCCTGCCCTGGAACGATCTGGCCCTGGTGGAGCAGCTTTTTGCCGAACGGGGGCACGAAATCGCGCTGGTGATGAGCGAAGGGATGATGTGCAACACCGGGGCGATTCTGCCCGCGCCGGGCTTTCTGGCCGGGCTGCGTCGTCTGTGCGACGAGTACGGCAGCCTGCTGCATCTGGACGAGGTGATCACCGGCTTTCGCCTGGGCTTGAGCGGCGCGCAAGGGGCCTTTGGCGTCACGCCCGATCTGGCGACCTTTGGCAAGGCGATGGCGGGCGGCTTTCCCAACGCGGCCCTGGCGGGCAAGGCGGTCTATATGCGCCGCTTCGCCCAGGATGTGAACCACTCCGGTACGTTCAACAGCAATATCATCTCGATGGCCGCCTCGTCCGCGGCCCTGGCCGAACTGGAACGGGACAACGGCGCGGTCTACCGCCATGTGGAGCGGGTGGGCGGCGCGCTGATGGCGGGCATCCGGGGGATTGCCAACCGTTTGGAGCTGCCTTTGCTGGTGCAGGGCGTACCCTCCGCCTTCCATCTCTCCTTTACTGACCTGTCCGCCATTCGTGAATATCGGGATTACGCGCTACACTGTGACAAAGATCGCTACAACCGTTTCACCCTCGAACTTCTGCGCCGGGGCATCCGCGTCATTAACCGGGGCATCTGGTACGTTTCGGCAGCCCACACGGACGCACAGATAGCGCAGACGCTGGCCGCGGTGGAAGACGCACTGCGGGCGGTTGCATAACGTATTTCGTACCCATCATCTCACAATCTCATCACCCCACAGGAGACCCCATCAATGAAGTTTGAACACGCCGCCGTCAACGTGCCGGATGTAAAAGCTGCCGCCCAGTGGTATGTAGACAATTTGGGTATGCGCATTGTCGTGGCTGGTCAAGCCGCACCCTATATGACATTCATCGCCGACAGCGCGGGCAGTATGATTGAACTCTACAGCCGCACCGACATCGCCCCCCCGGATTACAGCGCGATCAATCCCTTCAACCTGCACTTTGCCTTTGCCGTGGAGGATATGGAGGCGACCCGGGACGCGCTGGTGGCCGCTGGCGCAACAGTCGTTGACAAAATCAACACCACCCCGGCCGGTGATCAACTGCTCTTTCTGCGCGACCCCTGGCAGCTACCGATTCAGATTGTCAAGCGCAAGAAACCGATGATCTAGGGAGTTATCAGTGAACAGTGAACAGTTATCAGTGAAACTAGGCCACTGATAACTGTTCACTGTTTACTCAATGTCATTAAGTTAAGGTTTTGACGATGTTGTGAAAGCCTCGAAAATAACCGAAGATGGATATTTTGAACCAGTTTTGGGTCAATTTATCTGATAGAATGGCCTAGTTTTCGAGTAGAATGGCCTGGTTTGCGAGAACCAAATCCTTAACTTAATGACATTGACTGTTTACTGTTTACTATGACCGATTCACCCAAACCTACTGGCAGCAAAACCAGCGCCTTTGGCTCGCCGGGGCGCTCCAACCACGACGCCAGCGCCTTCTATGGCGGACGTCTCTACGCGGGCCTGCCCCAGGAAGAAAAGGTGGCGCTGGACGAGAACCCCCTGGCCGCCGAACTATTGGACCGCATCTTCCTGCGCTCTGCCGAGGCAATGTCCGATCTGCCCGACAACTCCGTACACTTGATGGTCACGTCGCCGCCCTACAATGTGGGCAAAGAGTACGACGAGGACTTTACGCTGGACGAATATCTGGCCTTTCTGGAGCGGGTCTGGCGCGAGGTGTGGCGGGTGCTGGTGCCGGGTGGGCGGGCCTGTATCAACGTCGCCAATCTGGGCCGCAAACCTTACATTCCTCTCAATGCCTTTATTGCCCGCCAGATGTTTGAGATCGGCTTTCTCATGCGCGGCGAGATTATCTGGAACAAAGCGGGCCACGCCAGCCCCTCCACCGCCTGGGGTAGCTGGAAATCGCCCTCCAACCCTACACTGCGGGATGTTCACGAATATATTCTTGTCTTCTCTAAGGACTCTATGGACGACCACGAGTATATCCTCGTTTTTTCCAAGCAGCGCTTTGGCCGTAGCAAAAAACGCCCCGACGATCAGCCAGATCGGGAAGCCACCATCAGCCGGGATGATTTCCTAGAGCATACGAAGAGTGTCTGGACCTTTCCTCCGGAACCGGCCCGGCGTATCGGCCACCCCGCGCCCTTCCCCGTAGAACTGCCCCGCCGTCTGATCGAACTCTACACCTTTGCCGGGGAAGTGGTGCTGGACCCCTTTATGGGCAGCGGGCAGACGGCCATTGCCGCGCTGAAAACGGGGCGGCATTATGTGGGCTACGAAGTGTCGGCGGAGTATCTGGCGTTGGCGCAAAAGCGAATTGATGAGGGGAGGAAGGGATGACAAGAGGAAGGGAGGAAGGGAGGAAGGGAGGCGTGTCCTCTTGTCCTCCCTTCTCTTTCCCCAGTTGCTTTTCTGCCCCCGCTCTGCCTATAATATCCCTATCGTTCTTCAATCCCCCTATCATCCGAAATGGAAAGCGCAATGATCAAAATCGCAGAAGTACTACCCCCCAAACCCTCCCCCCTTTGGCGGATGGTCAAACAGTGTGGCGTGGATTATGTCGTCGGCGGCATGGACTGGACGGGCGGTGCGGACAACCCAGACCCCGACCTGCGCCCGTGGGGTTTTATGTCTATGGCGCGCGTCAAGAGCAACTATGAAAACGCGGGCTTTATTGTGGACACGATTGAAAACCGCCCGCACTTGAACAAAGCCAAACTGGGCTTGCCAGGTCGCGACGAAGAGATCGAGACGGCCTGTGAACTGGTGCGCAATATGGGGCGCTTGGGCATTCCCGTCTGGTGCTACGAATGGATGCCCGTCTTCAACTGGATGCGCACCTCCACGACGATCCCGACGCGCGGCGGCGCGCTGGTCACGGGCTATGACAACGCGGTGATGGCGGACGCGCCCCTCACCGAATACGGCGTCGTCAGCGAAGAACAGTTGTGGGACAATCTGAAATACTTCCTGGAGCGGGTTGTACCCGTGGCCGAGGAGTACAACGTCAAGCTGGCGATGCACCCGGACGACCCGCCCCTCTCGCCCATCCGCGGTCTGGGGCGCATTATGCGCAGCGTGGAAAACTACCAGCGGCTCATCGATCTGATCCCCAGCCCGGTCAACGGCATCTGCCTCTGCCAGGGCAACTTTACGATGATGACCGACGACCTGCCCGGCGTCATCCGCCACTTTGGCGAACAGGACAAAATCTTTTTTGTGCATTTCCGGGATGTAGTGGGCACGCCGGAGAAATTCCAAGAATCATTCCACGACGACGGCAAGACCGATATGCTCGCCTGTATGAGAGCCTACAAGGATATAGGCTTCGAGGGGGTGCTGCGCCCGGATCACGTACCGACGATGGAAGGTGACAGCAACGAGAACGCCGGCTACTCCTCCATCGGTCGGCTCTTTGCCATCGGCTACATCAAAGGGCTGCGCCAGGCGGTCTATGCGGAGTAAGGGATTGGGGACTGGAGATTGGGGATTGGGGATTGGGGATTGGTGATTGGCGACTGGCGACTGGCGATTGGGAAGAACGTGTCCCCAATCCCCAATCTCTACTCCCAAAGGTAGTGCGCGCCACTAGGCAAAGGCCAACGATTTCTGCTATACTGCAAAAATGCGATCTTTTGTTTTTTGCAGGGCACAATTAGCGATGAAAATTGGGACGGCGGACGACGGACCGCAGACCGCACTTCCCAGTCGCCGATCTCCAGTCCCCAGTCGCTATTTTCAGGTTAGGAGGTTGTTGTGAACGGAAGTTGGAGCCGGAACGCCTTTGTCTATCTGCTCATCCTTGTCGCAGCCGCGGCCCTTTTTTTGAATATCTATGGGCCGGGCGAAGAACCCCAGACCAAAAGTCTGAGCGAAGTAGTCGCCCTGATCAACAAAGGCGAGATCGAGCGCATTGATGTGCAGGAAGAGGAGCTACGCGTGAAGATCCGCAGCGTAGAGCAGCCGCTTGTCAGCCGCAAAGAGGCAGACGTTCCCCTCACCCGTACCCTGCAAGGGTTGGGCGTCGATCAGGCGAAACTGGCCGCTGTGAAAATCAGCGTTCTCCCTCCCACCTCCTCCGGCAACTGGCTGGCGCTGGTTGTCAATATGCTGCCCCTCTTGCTCATCGCCGGTCTCTTCCTCTTTCTCTTCCGCCAGAGTCAATCGGGCAACAACCAGGCGCTCTCTTTTGGCAAGAGCAAGGCGCGTATGTTCACCGGTGACCGCCCCACCATCACCTTTGACGACGTGGCCGGGAGCGACGAAGCCAAGCAGGAACTCCAGGAAGTTGTCGAGTTTCTCAAAGAACCCCAGAAGTTTGTGGCCCTGGGCGCACGCATTCCCAAAGGTGTGCTGCTGGTGGGGCCGCCCGGCACAGGCAAGACGCTGATGGCCAAGGCCGTCTCCGGCGAGGCGGGCGTCCCCTTCTTCAGCATCTCCGGTTCGGAATTTGTCGAGATGTTTGTGGGCGTGGGGGCCAGCCGTGTACGCGATCTCTTCGAGCAGGCGCGGCGCAACAGCCCCTGTATTATCTTTGTGGATGAGATCGATGCGGTGGGCCGCTACCGGGGCACCGGTCTGGGCGGCTCCCACGACGAACGGGAACAGACCCTCAACCAGATTCTGGTGGAGATGGACGGCTTTGGCACAGACACAAATGTCATCCTGATTGCCGCCACCAATCGCCCGGACATTCTCGACCCGGCCCTGCTGCGCCCTGGCCGCTTTGACCGCCGGGTGACGATGGATCGGCCTGATCTGAGCGGGCGGCGCGCCATTCTCGATGTGCATGTCAAAGGCAAACCCCTGGCCCCGGATGTGGACTTGGACCTGATCGCCCGCCAGACCCCCGGCTTTGTCGGCGCCGACATCGAAAATCTGGTCAACGAGGCGGCGATTCTGGCGGCGCGGCGCAACCGGCGCTCCATCACAATGGCCGATATGCAGGAGTCCATCGAACGTATCGCGATGGGCGGCCCGGAGCGGCGCAGCCGGCTGATTGGGGCCAAAGAACGGGAGATCGTCGCCTATCACGAAGCAGGCCACGCGATTGTCGGTCATCTGGCAAAGAACGCCGACCCCCTGCGCAAAGTCACAATCGTGCCCCGGGGTGATGCGCTGGGCTTGACACTCTATGTGCCCGAAGCGGATCGTCATCTCTACGCCCGTTCCTACTTTGTCGATCGCATCGCGGTGGCGTTGGGTGGGCGGGTGGCCGAAGAACTGATCTTTGGCGATATGACCAACGGGGCAGGCAGCGATATTAAGAGTGTGACGCAGGCGGCCCGTTCGATGGTGACCCGCTACGGCATGAGCGACAAGATGGGTCCGCTCCAATTTGGCACACAGAACGAAAATCTTTTTCTGGGCCGCGAACTCTCCGAACAGCGGGATTACAGCGAAGAGGTGGCGGAGCAGGTGGACGCCGAGGTGCGGCGCATTGTCAACGATGGCTACGTGCGCGTACGCGCGATGCTCACCACCCACCGCGCCCAACTGCACGCGGTGGCCCAGGCCCTCTTGGAACGGGAAACGCTCCTCGCGGAAGAATTTGTCGCCATCTTTGAAGGGCAGATAAGCGTCGCCGATCTGCCTGATCCGCTGGCTCCGCAACCTGCGTAATATCGTAGGGGCGCTTGCGCCCCTACGATATTTGCGTATTGTACCGAACTAGGCTATACTATTTTTTCAGCAGTCGGACTTCGATTGCGTTGTAATTGTTTTGCGCTTTCCAGATGGTTGCCCGACCAGCAGCGTTCGGTCGGGCTTTTTGTTGCAACAGAATGGCTCTTGCTGTCTCAGAAAGCGAGTTTTTGTCAAAAACTCGCTTTCTGTTGTGTGGGAACGGGCTGGCTGTGGCGCAACAAAGGGATGGCCTGTAAAGGCCAGGCGACACAGCGGAACCTTCAAGACACAAGCAGGAGACTATACGTATGCACAGCGATTTTTCCCAGTTGAATTTGCGCGCCGAATTGGTGCGTGCGGTGACCGACGAAGGCTACACCGAGCCGACACCCATCCAGTCCGCAGTCATCCCCGTTCTTCTCGCCGGCCAGGACGTCATCGGCCAGGCGCAGACCGGCACAGGCAAGACAGCCGCCTTTGCCTTGCCCCTTTTACAGACAATCGAGCTGGGCCTCGGCCCCGTTCAGGGGTTGATCCTCACGCCCACCCGCGAGCTTGCCATGCAGGTCTCCGAGGCCATCTTTACATATGGCAAACATCTGGGCGTGCGTGTCCTGGCCGTCTATGGTGGACAGCCCTACGCCCGCCAGATAGCCCGTCTCTACAAAGGCGTGGATGTGGTGGTGGGCACGCCGGGCCGCCTGCTCGATCTGATCCAGCGCAAATCCCTCGATCTGAGCCAGGTGCGCGTGCTGGTCTTGGACGAAGCCGATGAGATGCTCAGTATGGGCTTCATCGAAGACATCGAAGCCATCCTGGCCGAGACCCCAGCCACACGCCAGACCGCGCTCTTTTCGGCCACTGTGCCGCCAGAGATTCGCCGTCTCGCCGATGGCTATATGCGCAAACCCCAATCGGTCAGCATCGAACGCTCTCAGATGACCGTCGCCGCGGTCGAACAGCGCTACTATGTGATCAACCCCGCCGACAAAGTGGCCGCCTTGACCCGGCTGCTCGAAGTGGAGGAGATCAGCCGTGCGCTGATCTTTGCCCGCACCCGCGTTGGCACTGGCGAGCTTGCCAGCGAACTGAGCGCATTGGGCTACCCCGCCGAGGCATTGCACGGCGATATGGGCCAGGACGAACGCGAACAGGTCTTGGCCCGCTTCCGTGGGGAGCGGGTGAATGTGCTGGTGGCGACCGATGTGGCGGCGCGTGGTCTGGACATTGACGACATCTCGCACGTCTTTAACTTCGACCTGCCCCCCAACCCGGAAGTCTACGTCCACCGGGTGGGGCGCACAGGGCGGGCCGGCAAGAGCGGCGTCGCCATCACGCTGATCGCGCCGGCGGAGCAATGGAGTCTGCGCCGCATCGAAGGCTTTACCAAACAGCCGATGCGCCGGAGCAGCCTGCCCACCGTCGCCCAGATCGAAGCCCGCCGCGAGATTGTTCTCCTGGAAAAAGTGGGTGTCTGGCTCAACCGCGACCGCTCCCGCAAGGAGCGCGATCTGGTGGAGCGGCTGGTGGCCGCCGGTCACGATCCGCTGGATGTGGCCGCAGCCGCGTTAAAGCTGGCGAGCGGTAGTGAAAATGGAAGGCCGATTGCGCCTGTACAAGAGGTGCGCGAAGGCCGCCCCCAGACAGAGCGCCGCGAACATACACCCGCTGCCCGCGAACGCAACCAGCGCTGGTCCACCGACTCCCACGAGAAGGGGATGGTGCGTCTGAGTCTGAGCGCCGGGCGTGTGCAGGGATTGCGCCCCAACGATGTGGTCAGCGCCATTGCCCGCCACGCCCAGATTCCGGGCCGGGCCATCGGAGCCATCCACATCCGCCAGGATCACACATTTGTAGATGTGCCCGAACATCTGGTCTCCCAGATTCTGAACGGACCCGCCAGCTACCGCATCCACCGCAGCGAAGTGACGGTCGAGCGGGCGTAATTTCTGTAGGTTGGGTAAAAAATGGGGCAGAGAGCGGTGGGAATTCCCACC
>CAMDEX010000154.1 GCA_945897075.1 Litorilinea aerophila | reverse complement strand
CGCGATAAAATGGGCAGCGGTGGTGTTGGCGATGACCTGGGCCAGCGTCGTCTTGCCCGTGCCCGGCGGTCCATAAAAGATGAGGCTGCTTAGCTGGTCGGCCTGGATGGCCCGACGCAACAGACGCCCCGGCCCGACAATCGCCTCCTGGCCCACAAAATCGTCCAGCACGCGCGGGCGCATGCGCGCGGCCAGGGGTGCGTCGCTCTCCAAACGTTCCTTGCGGGCCTGCTCGAAAAGGTTCATAGAGTTTCCTTCGAGGATCTGGGGACTGGGGATTGGAGATTGGGGATTGGGCCATCCGATCCCCGATCCCCAGTCGCTAATCCCCAATCTCTGCTAAAACAGGCCGGTGATCGGATGCTTCGTGGCCCAGTTCTTCCTGCCAGACCCGACAAGAGCGCAGGGCCGGGGACAGGGAGTGGCTGAGAAAAATGTAGTCTATACGCAGGGGGACGGCGGCGCGGATAAATGTCCCTTGCCCGGCTTCACCCGCTGCACGCATCGCATCCACATAGCCTGCCTTTTCCATCTGGGGGATCACCTGCATCCCTTTTTCTGTCAGCAGCGGGCCAGATGGGGGATGTTCGGCCACCAGACGCAGCAGATCGTCCTGGCGCTGGGCAAAATCCCAGGGGGAGACGGCGTTGAAGTCGCCCATGACTACGTGTGGCCGGTTGCGGTCGCGCACAGTCCACGCGCGCAGGGCGCGCAGTTGGATGAGCCGGGTCGCCTCGTCCGTGTGGTCCAAATGGGTGACGTAGACAGTGAAGTTGCGGCCATCGGGCAGGAGGATACGCCCCTCCAACAATCCACGCTGCTCCTTCTCCGGCACCGGCGTCAGATGGTGGGCGGCGCTGGCGATGATCGGCCAGCGGCTGAGCAGACCGTTGCCGTAGCTTTTTTCTGGCAATTCGGCGGTGGCAGGCCAGCGCAGACAGGGGCCAAAGACGGCGTGCATCCCCAAATCGTCGGCGATGCGCTCCAGCAGCGGGACTACACTATGCGAATTTGCGATTTCTGGCTCGGCCAGCGGATGGTAGACTTCGTTCAAGCCGACGATATCGGCAGCGCTGGCACGGATGACGTTCGCCACCTGTTGCCAGTTTGGCACGCCATCCGCTGTGCGCCAGCCGTGGATATTGAAGGTCAAAATCCGCATAAGCGTAGCTCCCTATCAATACACGAAATTATCCCCTGCTTATCCCCATCTGTGGATAAACACCCAATCTGGGGATAGTCCTGGGGATAAGTGGACGCGAAAGTGGATAAATAAGTTGTCTATTGTGCGTGGAAACAATTTTCCCCCGCTTTTCTACTTATCCCCACGCAAATCCACGCTTTTGTACGTCCACTGCATCTTGTGTAGCACAAAGGTTCGGCAGATGTAGGCGGAAAATTGTCCCCCGTCTATCCCACTTTTCCTGCACAGCCCGCAACAGATTTACTTTCTTCCAAACCACCAAAGAGAGGGTCAACAGCCAACAACAACACAACATACAGGGAACGCCCCACCGCCCGTCGCTGGCTATCCCCATATCCCCAGACCCTACTATTAACTACGAAAAGAACCAATTTCTATAAGGATAAAAAGAGTCATTTTATTTTCCAGAGGTCGGCAACAAAATATCCGATGGATCAAAAAAGGGCAGCGGGTCCGAAAAGCCGCCCCACCCATCGGCACGGTTGTAGGGGAATATGCGAATTGCGAAATGCAGATGGGGGCCACTGCTGACGCCGCTGTTGTTGGAGAAGCCAATCAGCGTAGCGCGCGGCACAATTTGGCCCGCTTCCACAGCAAAGCCCTGCATATGGGCATAGAGCGATTCGCCCCAAGTATGCTGCAATTTCAGATAGCGCCCATAGCCGCCGGGATCGTTGCCGATTTCGATCACCCTTCCACGCTCCGCCGCCAACAGACGGGTGTGATCGGGCAGCCCAAAGTCCAGGCCGTTGTGACCGCGCAGGGGAACGCCGCCCGGTCGAAACTGTAGATAGAGGCCAGGATTTTCTCCCCACAACTGGGTGACGCGCCTCCGTCCCTCAAAAGGCGCTGAGAGATAGATGCCTTCCGGTTCGTAGTGGCCGCGCTCAATCGGTCGGCTGAGAAAATCGAACGACATAAAGAATATCCCCACTACCTGAGAAGAAAGATTTGCACTGTAGGGGCGCTTGCTTGCTGCACCCGTACAAATGAGTATCTGAACAACTCTAATTCGACAGAGAGCGCTTAAATCAGTATACTCTGCTAGTTGGTCTTCGCCCATTTGGGAGACCTGCTTGGTTTTCTGAAACTTGGCTGGTCTGGTTGAGCAATTACGGAGCTTGTGGATATGCCCATCTATGAATTTGTCTGTGGCGAGTGCGGTCACGAGTTCGAGAAGATACTCTCCTTCTCGGCAACAGCGACGCCGGCGTGCGCCAATTGTGGTGCCGTGAATGTCGAGCGTCAAATGGGGCGTCCGGCCATTCACTTCAAAGGTAGTGGCTGGTATATCAACGACAGCAAAAAGGCCAGCGCCAAGACGGGCAACAACGGCCCTGCTTCCAGCGCCGCCAGCGACAACGGCGAGGGCGGCAGCGGAGAGAATGTCAAGCCAGAAAAGTCGGAGAAGGCAGAGGGCGCACTGTCCGACAAGGGCACAGGCGGCGAAGGCAAAACTGCCGAGGGCAAAGCTGCCGAGAGCAGTAGCAAGGAAAAGCCAGCGAGCAAAGAAACGGCCAGCAGCCCGACCAAAGCCGAAACTGCCTGAGTTCCCTCTCATTCCTGCCTGCGTAACTACTCTGCACCCTTGCCTCTGTGCAAGGGTGTTTGTTATGTGAGCAGATTAACCAGGCGACAGGCTAGTGAGCGCTGATTGAGTAGCCGAGTCTGCGAGGCGTATCGAAATCAAGCGAACGGTACAACAAAAGTACCCGCCGCTGGGTTTCGATACGGCTGGAAAAAGAACCAGCCTACTCAACCGGCGCTAGTCCTGTATAATTACGAGTAAGAAAGCGAGCGCACCCGTGAGCGTACCCCAACGATTTGGCGTTCTGCGTCTGATCGGTACTCTGTTGAAGGTGATGGCGTGGATTGTGCTGATCTCCTCCATCCTGCTGGCCCTGGCGGTCGGGCTGGCAGGACCCATCGCCCGTCAGTTTTTGGGCGATGCCGGTCTACAGCCCGATCTGCTGGTGCTGGGCAGCGCGGGAGGAACGATCGCCGGTGTCTTGCTGATGCTGATCGGCGTGGTTATTTTTCTTTCCTTCTACGCCGCGGGTGAAAGCATCTTTTTGCAACTGGCTATCGAAGAAAATACGCGCATGACAGCCGCCCTTCTCCTGCGCGCTGCAGAGAAGCGCGATTAGCGATTAGCGACTGGGAAGTATCACATCTCCACGCTCCAGTCGCCTTTATGCCGCTTGCAGCTTATCCACCACCAGCGACGCCAGAAAAACCCGCTCGCGGTCCCCGTCGAAGAGAATCGAGATGCGCATATCTGCGCCTTCGCCGTCCACCGCGGTGATGACGCCCTGGCCGAAGTTGGTGTGGGCGATGCGTTGGCCGGCGTCTAGCTGTTTGAACTTGCGCGCAGCTTTGGCCCCGTTGGCATTGGTCTGGGCCGCTGTGCTGGACGCTTGCAACTTTGTAGCAATGCCCGCCTCCCGATCCCGCCAACTTTCCGCCAGCGTCGCCAGCACCAGTTCGGGTTTCTGGGCCAGGCTGGTGCGGATGCGTGTCGTCTCTTTGAGAACCTTTGCCAGATCGTTCATCGCCTTCTGCTTGGCGGCCCGCTCTTTGTCGCCCTGGGCCACCACCCGGCTGGCCCGGCTGAGAACAGTGAGCAGCCCGTCCATCTGCTTCACCGGATCGTCGGCCGGGTCTATGACCGCCAACTGGACGCCGTGTTCTTTGCACATCTCCACACGGGTCTGGTCGCGCTGCTCGTCTTCCAGCGCCTCCCAATCGCTGCGCTTGCCCTGGCCTTTGGCCGTCAAACCGATGAAACGCACAGCCACGCCGATGTCGGGGAAAAGGTAGTCGAGTTTCAGACGGCGGCGCGTGGCCGGGTTGACCAGCCATTCTGGGGTGACATTCGGCTGCACCTCCTGGCCGTCAAAGCCCCGGGCCAGGATTTCCCGCCAGGCGTTCATATAAAGATAGGTGGACATTCTGGATGCTCCTGCGTAAAGCGTCTGTGAACGGATGAACCTTTGTGTTTGGGCGTCTGACATACAAATGACTGATGCGTGCTGCGTGATGGACCTTATCACTGCGGTCTGTCGTCTGTCGTCTGCGGTCAAATGATTATAGCACATTTGTTCCTTTTTGAGAAATCAGACCGATTCTTATGCCCTCTCCTGACGAACATTCGGACAGCCTGGAAAAGTCAAAACCTCCTCCCCAAAACGCTCTGGACAGCCAGAGCATGGCGGGCGCGGCTCTGCTGGTGATGCTTTTCTTCGTTCTCAGCCGCGCCAGCGGTCTGCTGCGCGAGATGATCATCGGCGCGCAGTTTGGCACCAGCGCAGAACTGGACGCCTATCTGGCCGCTTTTCGTGTGCCAGACCTGCTCTTTCAACTGGTGGCTGGGGGCGCGTTGGGCAGCGCTTTTATCCCCACTTTTTCAGCCTCCTGGAGTCGGGGCAAGGAGGGCGACGCCTGGCTGCTCTTTGGCCGTATCCTGAATCTGATGACGATCCTCCTGCTTGGGCTGGCGGGCGCGGCTGCACTGCTGGCCCCGCTGCTGGTGGAGCGGCTGATCGCACCCGGTTTTTCCCCGCAGCAGCAGCAACTGACCGTCGCTCTGATGCGCTGGATGCTGCTCAGCACAGTCGTTTTTGGGGCCAGCGGGCTGGTGATGGGTGCGCTCAACGCCGTCCAACACTTTCTGCTGCCCGCAGCCGCGCCGGTTTTGTACAATACAGCGATCATCGCCGGGGCCTGGCTGCTGGCCCCCCGCTTCGGTATCTATGGGCTGGTCATCGGCGTTGTCACGGGCAGCTTGGCCCATCTGCTCATCCAACTGCCCGCGCTGCTGCGCCGGGGGGTGGTCTATCGCTTCGGTTTTGGCTGGGGCGACAGGGATGTGCGCGAAGTGGCGCGGCTGATGGGGCCGCGCGTGTTGGGGCTGCTCTTTGTGCAGCTTAACTTTCTGGTCAACACAATTCTCGCCAGCGGCCTGGCCGCGGGCAGTCTGAGCGCGCTCAATTACGCCTGGCTGCTGATGTTGTTGCCACAGGGCGTCTTTGCCCAGGCCATCGCTACTGTCGCCTTCCCCACCTTCGCCGCGCAGATCGCCACGGGCCAGCGCGACGCAATGGGCCGCTCTCTGGCGCGCATCCTCGCCACTGTGCTTTTTCTGACCCTGCCCGCTGCTGTCGCCCTCTTTGCCTTGCGCCTGCCTCTGATTCAGTTGCTCTTTCAACGGGGCAATTTCACGCTGGAAAGCAGCCACGCGGTCGCTTTTGCCCTACAATTTTACGCGCTGGGGCTGGTCGCCCACTCGCTGGTAGAGATCGTTGTGCGCGCTTTCTATGCCCTGCACGATACGCTGACGCCGGTGCTGGTGGGCGTGGGCGCAATGGCGCTGAACATTCTGCTCAGTCTGCTCTGGATTGGCTGGCTGGGCTATGGCGGGCTGGCCCTGGCCAACAGTGTGGCGACGGGGATCGAGATGTTCGTGCTGGTCTGGTTGCTGGGACGGCGCTTGGGCCGGGTCGATCTGGCCCCATTGGGGAGCAGTCTGCTCCGTTCGGGGCTGGCCGCGGCGGGGATGGCCGCTGTCCTTCTTCTCTGGCTGGGCTGGTTGGGTGGACAGGCGGATGTTGCTGCTTTCCTGCCGCCGGGCTGGGTGGCCGGGCTGGGCGGACTGTTGCTGTCCGGGCTGGTCTACGCTGCCCTCAGTCTGCTGCTGGGCAACCAGGAATTACAAAATTTCGCCGCTCTGCTGCCCAGACGCACGCTATAGTTGTTCAGATACGGATTGGTAGGGGCGCTTGCTTGCTGCGCCCGACACACAGGACACGGGCGCAGCAAGCAAGCGTCCGACGGGCGCAGCAAGCAAGCGCCCCTACAGAGAAAATCTTTACCTGAAAACTAACACGAAGCTAATGGATCGCTAATGAGAAAAATAGAAACCTGTGCTACACTATTGCGTAGTGTAAAATGGTAGAATGGGGACTGGCGACTGGGGATTGGAGACTGGGGACTGGATCAAGCCAATCCCCAGTCTCCAATCCCTAATTCCTAATCCCTTACAGGAGGTAAGCAATGTTTGGTGGGTATGGATTGTACATTCTGATCAGTTTGCCCGCTCTGATTTTGGGTTTTTGGGCGCAGGCAAAGGTCAAATCTGCTTTTAACAAATACTCCAAAGTGCGCACGGCGCGCGGTCTGGCTGGCGCACAGGTGGCCCGGCTGATTCTGGACAGCAACGGCCTGTACAGTGTGAATGTGGAAGAGGTCAACGGCTTTCTCAGTGACCACTACGACCCGCGCAGCAAGACCCTGCGTCTTAGCTCGGACGTTTACAAAAGCCCCAGTCTGGCTGCCGTGGGTGTCGCCGCGCACGAAGCCGGCCACGCTATTCAGGATCAGCAGGGCTACGCCGCGCTCAACTTGCGCAGCGCAATGGTGCCCAGCGTACAGATCGGCAGTTGGCTTGGCCCGATTATCTTCTTCATCGGCCTCTTTATGAACAGCCAGCCTCTGGCCTGGGTGGGGTTGATCTTCTTTGGGGCTACGGCGCTCTTTACCGTCGTTACCCTGCCTGTGGAGTTTGACGCCAGCAAACGGGCCAAAGCCATTCTGGTCAACCAGGGCGTTGTGACCACGACGGAATTGCAGGGTGTCAACGCTGTGCTGGACGCCGCCGCCTTGACGTATGTGGCCGCGGCCCTGCAGGCCATCAGCACACTGATTTACTACGCCTTCATTCTGATGGGGCGGCGGGACTGAAAATGGATATTGGGATATTGGGATATTGGCTAGACGTGACCCAATATCCCAATACCCAATTGTTTCCAGAGTCGAAATGGAGTATCCGAATGTTTGGACGCACACCGATTTTTGTACAATTTAACCGATTCGGCCAGCGCTTTGGTGGAAGCGCAGGCGGCGCGGCCGGCTGGCTGCTGATGGGGCCAGGATTGGCTCTGGCCGCATTCGGGCTGGCCATCCTCGTATGGCCGGAATTGTTGGCCTATCTGGTGGCCGGTCTGCTTCTCTTCGCCGGGTTGACCCTGGCCGCCTGGGGCTGGCAGATCGGACAGGCCCAGAAGCGTATGCAGAATCAGGTACACAAGGGGTATAATGAGGTCTATTACGAGGAAACTCGCTTTTAGTATTTATCGGTGACTAGCGAATGAATCAATCAACCAATGAACCAATCAACAAATTGTTTGTTGATTGGTTCATTGGTTGATACTGTTGGCCTATCTTGTTGTTTTATTACAAAACGGTGTTGTTATGCCTAAACAGGCGGTTGTTATGTCTAAATAGCCAGTTGTTATGTCCTTGTAGGACATAGTTGATGGCTAATCAGGTGCGATTTCGGCATATCGAAGCCCAATCTGGCCTGTTTTCGCATATAACAACGGGGAAATGTAATAAAACTATAAGATAGGCCAACAGTATCATTGGTTGATCGGCCTGTGAGGGGAGGAATCTACGATGATTGAAGAATCAAAAAAGAGCAACCGCAGCGTCTGGTTGGTTGTGGGCGGGATTGGGACGCTTGTCATTTTTGCCCTCTGCGCCGTTTTTGTGGTGGCGGGCTACTTTCTGTTCAGTGTCTCCAGCAGTAGTAGCGTAAGCGCTGAACCGGCCTCTCTGCGCGCTCCGCTTGTCCAACAACTGGCAACCCCTGTCTCTCCTGTCAAGCCGATTGTCATCAACGAGAATGCAACCGACTACGAGACCGCTGTCCTGGTCGCCATCTACGAAAAGGTGGGGCCGTCGGTGGTCAATGTGGACGTTCTCAGCTTCGAGCGCAATCTGCCCCAGCAACTTTTGCCCCCGTCCACACAGATTACCCCAGATACACTGATTCCCCAGGGCCAGGGGTCCGGCTTTGTCTGGGACACCGACGGTCATATCGTCACCAACGCTCACGTGGTGGACACAGCCGATCAGGTGCAGATCACCTTCCCTGACGGCACAGTGACGATTGCCGAAGTCGTCGGCCTGGACCGCCACAGCGACCTGGCCGTGTTGAAGATTGACCCCACCGGCTACAATCTCGTGCCAGTCGTCCCAGGTGATCTGGACGCCATGAAAGTGGGGATGCGGGTGGCCGCCATCGGCAACCCCTTTGGCTTTGAGGGGACGCTGACCAGCGGCATCGTCAGCGCCATCGGGCGCAGCATTCCCGGTCTGGCCAGCTTTAGCATCCCCGAATCAATCCAGACCGACGCGGCCATCAACCCGGGCAACTCTGGCGGGCCGCTGCTCAACGAACGGGGCGAAGTGATCGGTGTCAACGCGCAGATTCGCACCGAGGCGGGATCGAACAGCGGTGTGGGCTTTGCCATCCCCATCACACTTGTGGAGCGGGTAGTTCCCACTCTCATTGCCGAGGGCAGCTACGAACATTCCTACATTGGCATCAGCGGCAATACCTTCAGCCCCATCTGCGCCGAAGGGCTGGGGTTGGACGCCGAAATTCGGGGGGCGTATGTCGCAACCGTCTTGCCCGGCACGCCTGCGGCCAAAGGTGGTCTGCGCGGGGGCAGCGTAGAGATTAAAAACGACTCTATCGGTATCTGCCCGAACGCAGCCGGCGGCGATCTGATCACCGCCATCAATGACAACCCCGTGACCCGCTTTGACGATCTGCTGGTCTATTTGGAGCGTTACACCAGCCCCGGTGACAGCGTAACCCTCACTGTTCTGCGCGACGGACGCACGATCGAAGTCAAAGTCACCCTTGCGCCCCGTCCCGAAACACAGCCGTAGAAAGAGAAGGGAGGAAGGGAGGACAGGAGGATGTCTTCCCTTCCTCCCTTCCTCCCTTCCTCCCTTCTCTTCAATTCTATTCGTCAAACTCAATAATGTGTTCTTCCGCTCCCTGCCGCCAGACACCTTTGCCGTCGCCCACGGCCCAGGTGGAACGGATGCGGATCGTGCGTTTGGGGCGTTCGCTCGCCTGCTGCACAGGCACCGTCCGCCGGGCAGCGGGGGCCGGACGTTGGGCAACCACTGCGGGCGGGTTCTTCGCCATATCCTCCAGGCGGGCACGCAGCAGCTTCCAACCGGCGCGCACGGCCCAACTGGCCAGCCCCGCGGCCACAGGCAGAGCGACTGTCGCGATCTGCGCGGGCAGGTTGCGCTGTGTGACGACCGGAAGCCCTGCTGTCGTGTCGTAACCGCAGTTACCACAAAAGCGGCTGTCCAGCGCCACTTTGCCGCCGCACTGGGAACAGACTCTGGATACGTCACTCATTGGGTTTCCTTTCGTTGATGTAGGGCGGAATGGTATTCCGCCCAATGTAGGCGGAATACCATTCCGCCCTACAAACTCTGTGGGAGTATAACACCCCGCGCCATCTCCCTGCAAGAGAACTCAGCCGGGAACGCCGCCATCTCTGGCGGCGTTCCCAAAGGCGCAAACCGATGCGCGAATAGTTACCACTTGGGAATTCACCTACCCATAGCTATAATAGAGCGATGAATGCAGAGTGCAACGAACCCCAATGCGCGCCGTCCTAGTGAGCAAGGCGCTGGTCGTCGGCGCTTATCAACGCAAGGCTGAAGAGATCGCCCGTTTGGGCGTAGACTTGACTGTGCTGACGCCGCCTGCCTGGCGCGACCGCCGGGGTGAGCAGGTTGCCGAACGCGTCTATACCGCCGGTTATGAATTGCGCGCCATCCCCCTGCGCTTCAACGGCAATTTCCATTTGCATTACTACCCTACCCTTTTCCGGGAATTGCAGCGTTTGCGCCCGGATGTTGTCCATCTGGACGAAGAAGCCTACAACGCCGCCACCTGGCTGGGTGTGCGTGCCGCCCAGCGCGTGGGGGCGGCGACCACTTTTTTTGCCTGGCAAAACCTCTACCACTCCTATCCGCCCCCCTTTCGCTGGTTCGAGAAAGCGGTCTATGCCGCCTCTCCCCAGGCCATCGCCGGCAACCGGGACGCGGCCGACGTTCTGCGGCGCAAGGGCTATGCCGGCGAGATTACCGTCCTGCCCCAGTTCGGCGTAGACCCGGCCCTCTTTTCCCCCGCAGAGCAGCCAGAGACGGGTGGCGCGCTGCGGATCGGCTATGCGGGTGGATTGTTGCCAGAAAAGGGAGTGGACCTGCTCCTGCGGGCCTGTGCCGCTTTGCACGGGGAGTGGCGGCTGCGTATCGCCGGGGGCGGGGACGAGGCTGCGACTCTACGCCGCACGGCCGAAGCATTGGGTGTGGCGGCGCGGGTAGAATGGGCGCAGCGCATCCCCAGCGACCGGATGGCGGTCTTCTACCGGGGGCTGGATGTGCTGGTTCTGCCCAGCCGCACGACGCCCAACTGGAAAGAGCAGTTTGGCCGGGTTCTGATCGAGGCGATGGCCTGCGCGGTGGCGGTGGTGGGCAGCGCTTCGGGGGAAATCCCCCACGTCATCGGCGACGCCGGGCTGATCTTCGCGGAGGGGGATGTAGCGGCGCTGGCGGGTCATCTGCAACGGCTGCTGGATGACCGCAGCGAGACGGCACGGCTGGGGCAGGCTGGGCGGGCGCGGGTACTGGCCCACTTCACAATGGCCCACATCGCGGCAGAGACAGTGGCGGTCTACCACAGATTATTGAAACCGGGCTAATGAAAATCAACCACAAAGGCACAAAGACACAAAGAAAAAATTATTATCTCTTTGCTCTTCTTCGTGTCTTTGTGTCTTCGTGGTTATTCCTATGCGCATCGCCATCAATGCCCAACTGTTGAACAGAGAGGAAAGCTACCGGGGCGCGGGGGTCAGCAACTACAGCCAGAATCTGCTCACCGCGCTGGGCGCAGAGCCGGGCGGCCATCGTTTCACGGCATTTGTAAATGACCCGACGTTTGACGCCGCCAATATCACCCTTCGGCGCAGCGGCCACTTTTTGGCAAAACCCCTGGCCCGCATCCTCTGGGAACAGACGGCTCTACCCTTGGCGTTGAAGCAGATGGACGCGGATCTGGTCCACGGGCTGGTGAATGTGCTGCCGCTGGCGACGAAGTTGCCCGGTGTCGTCACAGTCCACGATCTGAGCTTTGTGCGCATGCCGGAGAAGCTGCCACCGGCCAAGCGTTTTTACCTGACCCGTCTCTGCGCGGCCAGTGTGGCCGCAGCGCGGCGGGTGATTGCCGTCAGCCGCCAGACCGCCGACGATCTGATCGGCTGTTTTGGGGTGGAGGCGCGAAAAATCGAAGTTGTGTATAATGGAGTCGCACCCCATTTCCGACCCGGTCTGGCTGAGGAAGCGGAAGCCTTTCGTCGCTCCGCTGGGCTGCCGGAGCGTTTCCTGCTCTACCTGGGCACGCTGGAACCGCGCAAGAATCTGGCCCGTCTGGTGGATGGCTACGCGCGCTGGCGGGAGATTGACCCGGCGGCGCGGGATGTGGCGTTGGTGCTGGCCGGGGGCAAGGGCTGGTACTATGACGAAATTTTTCAACCGGTGCGGGAACGGGGGCTGGAAGCGGCGGTCCATTTCCCCGGATTCATCCCCAGCGCGGATCTGCCTTACTGGTATCGGGCCGCCGCAGCTTTTGTCTATCCCAGCCTCTTTGAGGGTTTTGGCCTGCCCGTGGCCGAGGCGATGGCCTGTGGCACGCCGGTGCTTTGCAGCGACGCGGCCAGTCTGCTGGAGGTGGCCGGGGACGCAGCCCTCATCTTCCCCGCCGAAGACACGGACGGGCTGGTGGCCGCGCTGCGCACGCTTTTTGCCGACGACAACTTGCGCCAGGCGTTGGCGCAGCGGGGATTGGAACGCTCTCGTCGCTTTACGTGGGAACGGACGGCGCGGGAGACAGTACAGGTCTATACCGCCGCCCCGTAACGCAAGCTGTTAGCTTGCGCTCTTTCGCAAGCTAACAGCTTGCGTTACATCAATGACAATGACGGCCAAACCGTTGAAACAAAGCCAAACAACAACTGCCCAGCCTGACAACTGGCTGGTCACTGTCGCCCAGCGTATTCACCCTGTCTGGTGGCCGTTGCTTCTGCGTCTGTCTGATCTGTTTCTGATTGGTGTGGCTTTTCTGCTCTCCTATTGGGTGCGCTATCGTTTGCAATGGTTTCGCGCCGTCGATCCCGCCAACCAGACGGATTTCGTCACCTACCTGCCCTTTTCTGTGGCACTGATCGCCATTCTGTTTGTTTCGTTCAGCTTCTCCGGTGTCTACCGTCGCCGCCGCGACCGCGGCTGGCTGGAGGAGGTCTATACCATCGCTACCTCCACAACGCTGGGGGTGGTGACGCTGATTATCCTCAATCTGATCTACGGCGAGCTTTCCTATAGCCGCCTGATTTTTCTCTATGCGGCCGTCTTCGTCATTCTCTTTTTGGGCATCAGCCGGGCTGCCATCCTTGTCCTGCGTGGCTATTTGCGGGCGCGTGGGGTGGCTGTGCAGCGGGTGGTGCTGGTGGGCGCGGGGGATGTGGGGCGGATGGTGATGCGCAATATCGCGGCCCGCCCCAGTCTGGGCTACCGACTGATCGGCTTTTTGGACGATAACCCTACGAAAAGTTTCACAGACATCGGGCGCTTCAAAGCGCTCGGCCCGCTGGACAATTTTGAGCTGGTGCTGGCTGCCTATCCGGTGGACGACGCCATCATCTGTCTGCCCTGGCAGAGCCACCGCACAGTGGCCCGCCTGCTCAACCAGTGCGAACAGGCCGGCGTCAAAGCCCACATCGTGCCGGACCTGTTCCAACTCACCAAAAATCAGATGACCGTCGAGGACCTCAACGGTGTACCGCTGATCAGCACACGCGATGTCTCGATTGCCGACTTGAATCTGATCTTCAAGCGCATTCTGGACCTGGCGATTGTCTCCATCGGCTCAATTTTGGCGCTGCCGGTGGGGTTGTTGATTGCGCTCGCCATTCGCCTGAATTCACCCGGCCCGATTATCTATCGCCAGACGCGCATCGGCAAGAACGGCAAGCCTTTTGCCATCTACAAATTTCGCTCGATGGTGGCAGACGCCGAGGAGCGCCGCGAGGAGATCGCCGCGCTCAACGAGGCCACCGGCCCTCTCTTCAAAGTGCGCGAAGATCCCCGCTGCACCCCAGTCGGTCGCTTCCTGCGCCGTTTCAGTCTGGATGAGCTGCCCCAACTGATCAACGTGCTGCGCGGGGAGATGAGCTTTATCGGTCCGCGGCCCAATCTGCCCGAAGAAGTGGAGCAGTACAAGGAGTGGCACAAGAAACGCCTCTCCGTCAGCCCCGGCATGACCGGTCTCTGGCAGGTGAGCGGGCGCAGTGACCTGACTTTTGACGAGATGGTTCTGCTGGATATCTACTACGCCGAGAATTGGAGTCTGGGGATGGACCTGGGCATTCTGTTGATGACCGGGCCGCGGGTGCTCTTTGCTAAGGGGGCTTACTAAAAAAGGACGCAGATTTTAATGATCTGAATTGATCAGCGCTGATCAATCCAAATCATTAAAATCTGCGTCCCTGTGCTTTTTTGCGGGGATCGCCGCCAGCACCAGTGATCGCACTTTGGCGATGCCTGCGCTGTTCCAGGCGCGATAGACAGCCACTGATGCGCACATAGCCGCCAACTGTTCTGGCTGGTTGAGAAGGGTGCGGATCAGCGCCATCTGTTCCTCACTGGTCAAGGCAACCCAGCCCAACCCGTATGTGCGGATCAGCTCCAGATTGCCCTCTTCCTGGCCGGGGATAAAGGTGGTTGCCAGAAAGGGTTTGCCCAGCGTCACCGCCTCGAAAAGCATATTGGGTCCCGCTTTGCCCATCACCAGATCCGCGCAGGCCATCCAGGGCGCAATGGTTTTGGTAAAGGGGAGGACGTGACAGCCAGAGCGCGCCTGAAATGCCTCTTGCAGACGGCTGTTTGTCCCTGCCGCCAGGATGAGTTGGAGCGCGGGTTGGCCGTCTCCGTCGCTCAGGGCTAGTAGCTGCTCGACTGTGCGGGCAAAGCCAGCGCTCCCTTCACCGCCGCCTTGCAGGAAAATTGTCAAGCGCTCGCGACGGAAGCCGGTCGCAGCCCAGGCCCGCTCTGCCGCGGCAGTGTCGGGATCGTAGAATTGGCGGCGGGTGGGCCAGCCGATCAGATGGGTCTGCGCCGGCTGCACCTGGGCGGCCAGCGCCTGGGCGTAGGCTTCCCGGCTGGGGGCCAGATTGAGCGCCGCATCTTTGACTGTCAGCCAGGCCGAGTGCAGTGTGCGTGGGTCCGAATAGAGCAGAACAAGCGGAATGGCAGGGGCCGCCTGTTGCACGGAGTAAGAAAAAAAAGGATAGGTGGAGAGGATGGCCGCGGGCTGCTCCTGGGCAATCAGCGTAGCCAGCCGGGTCTGGATGAAACGGCTGAACAGTTTGTGGGCAATGGCAGCCCGGCGCGGCGTGTTGGAGATCTGAAATTCGGCGCTCCACAGCCAGAGGGCGTGGCGGCTGACCAGTTGGTAGTGACGGTGAATCCAGCCGGGCTGGGGATCGATTACAGTGCTGGTGAAATCGCCGGCCAACAGATCGGCCAGGGACTCGGCCAGACTGACGTGGCCGCCGCCAGTCTTGGAGGTGAGGATGAGCAGATGGGGTGGAGTGGTCACAGCGGGTTCGATTAATGGGATGGGATGATGGGATGATGTCGGATACAACGCTCAATTACCGGGTGGCAGGATCGGGGCCGCCGCTGCTGCTGGTCCACGGCTTCGGGGTCAGCTTCAACATTTGGCGGGCGCTTGTGCCGCTGCTGGCGGAATACTTCCGTCTGGTGATGATCGAATTGCCCGGTATCGGCGACTCGCCCGCGCCTGACAGCGGCGCGTACACGGCTGCCAGCATCGCCGCTATGGAGAGTGTACGTCAGAAATTGGCGATCCCCAAATGGTCGGTCTTGGGCTATTCCAGCGGTGTGGGAGTCGTCGCCGCCTACGCATCCGCCCATCCCCAACGGATGGAGAGGGTCGTCCTGCTCTGCCCGCCGCTTCTCAGCGGTTGGCGCTGGTGGGGTCTGCGTGCGCTGTTCTGGCTGGACAGCCCTCAACCAGCCATCGGCGAGTGGGTTCTTTCTGGTTGGCGACTCTATTGGCTGGTGGCGCTGCTCGGCTTCAACGGGCGGCCTGTTCCCCTGACCGCAGAATGGGTGGCGGAGATCGCCACCCAGCCACGGCCCGTTCTCAAGGCGTCCCTGCGCGAATTTCCTCCTATACAACAACTGCTGGCCCAGGCAGGCGAATCTACGCTGCTGATTTGTGGCAAAAGCGATTTCGTCTCCACCCGCCCACCGCGCCGTGGAGCGAATGTGGCCTTCTTTGCCGGGGATCACAGCGGGCCGGTGCGCATGGCTGAACCCGTCGCCAGCACAATTATTAATTTTCTGGTGTCGTAGGG
>CAMDEX010000153.1 GCA_945897075.1 Litorilinea aerophila | reverse complement strand
GGGCGCAGCAAGCAGCGCCCCTACGGTTCAAATCACAGATTTTCGGCCTGCCGTGTCTGGGACGCGGAGCGTCCGGGGAGCGTTCCCACGCCGGAGCGTGGGACCGAGCCTATGCCTTTGTTGCGTTCTGCTGCTGGCGTCTGTCCCGCCAGATCTCCACGACTGCTGGCACGAGGGAAAGAAAGATGATGGCCAAGATGACCAGCGAGAAGTTCTTCTCGACAAATGCCAGGTTGCCGAAGAAATAGCCGGCCAGAGTGAATAGTACCACCCAGACCACACCCCCCACCACATTGTAGACAACGAAGCGGCTATAGGACATAATCCCGACCCCAGCCAAAAAAGGCGCAAAGGTGCGCACAATCGGGACAAAACGCGCCAGAATGATGGTTTTGCCGCCATGTTTTTCATAAAAGCGCTGGGTGCGATCCATATATTCCTTTTTGAGAAAGCGATTGTTGCTGGTGAGCGCGCGCGGCCCGATGAAATGGCCCACCGCATAGTTGAGCGTGTCGCCGGCAATGGCGGCCACAATCAAGAGTGCGATCAGCCACTCGACGCGCAGCGCCCCCAAAGCCGCAATCGCGCCGGCCGCAAAGAGGAGCGAATCGCCCGGCAAAAAGGGCGTGATCACCAGCCCCGTTTCACAAAAGATCACTGTAAAGAGGATCAGGTAGCTCCACGTACCGTACTCCGTAACCAGTGTGTAAAGATGTTTGTCCAGATGAAGAAAGAGATCAAACAGATAAAGAACCAGATCCATGCAAATTGCCTTTCGTAGAAAAACAAAGGAGGCGATAGACTGCTTAGGTAGGGGCGCAGCCAGCCGCGCCCCTACGGATCAAATCACAGATTTTCGGCCTGCCGTGGCGGGGACGCCGAACGTCCGGGGAGCCTTCCCACGCGGGAGCGTGGGAACGAGGCCAGCATCCCAGCATCCCATCATCTCTGGTATATCCTCGCCTGCGGCTCAAACACAACGTCCTTATCCAGCGGGAAGATGGGCCGGGCGCAGATGGTGTGGCCCAGATAGGGCAGGTTGGCGCTGGTGGAGCCGGGTGCGTCTACGTGCAGGGTTTGCGCCGCCCAGGTGTTGAAGAAGTGGGGCTGGCAGTGGGGCGACTTGACCACCACCGCGTCGAAGCGCGTCGGGTCCTGGCCGTGGCCGTAGAAGAGAGAGCGGTCGAAGAGGCTGACCGGTCTGCTAGTGGCGACGACGACGTGGCGGCCTATCTGTAGAACAGCCGTCGGCCCACCGCGCCAGATGGCACCGTTACTCTCGCTGACAAAATCCCCGTCGGAGAGCATCCGCACCTGGGCCGTCACCGGCAATGGCCGAAAGCGTCCCCTGTCCAACCCGCCGCCGACTGTCGTGCGGATGGTGGCCCCCACACCCGCGGCCATCGCCTCCACCACCGCGCCCGGATCGACGATTGGCGTCAGCAGGCTGCCTGTATAGCCGCGTTGCATCAGCGCCGCCAGGATGGCGTTGCTGTCGCCGGACGCGCCAGAACTGGTGGCGTCAGCTGCGTCGGTAAGGATGACTGTACCGCTGGGGTTGGCAAGCGTGCGCGCCACCGCTTCGTCCAGGCTGATGAGGGGCTGGTGAAGTTGCTGGCGCACAGCCCAGAAATCCTGCGCCAGCTTCAGCGCCTCCTGCTTGGCCCTGGCCGCGTCGCCATCCAACACCACCAGACTGTTGGAGCGCAGCTCCGGCACATCGGTAAAGGGGTTGCCGATAAACATCCCCGCGGAGAGACCGCCCGCGCCATTCTCGATGCCCTGGGCATAACGGATCATCTGCCCAAAGAGACCGGTTGCGGTGATCAGTTCATTGCCGCGCACCAGCGCGGGGATGGGCACAACTGCCGTCACCGGCTTGGCTTCCCCGTCCACAATGCGCAGGAGAAGGCGGGCCGCCCGCTCGCCCGTCGTGGCAAAGTCTACGTGGGGATAGGTGTGGTAGACCACCACTGCGTCGCTGTGGCGCAACATCTGATCGGTGAGAATTCCGTGCAAGTCCAGCGAGATGACGATAGGAATCCGTTCGCCGACGATTTTGCGCGTCTCAGCCAGCAGATAGCCCTCCGGGTCACTCTCGTTTTGCGCGGCCATTGCGCCGTGCAAAGAGTAATATACGGCGTCCACCGGCCCAGCGGCCTGCACCAATGCCAGAAACTCGGCGGCCAGTTGGCTGAAATCCTCAGCGGCTAGGGTGCCACCCGATGTGATAGAGCGTGCGCTGTAGGCGGGCACCAGTTCTATGTCGCTGCGCGCGGCAAAGACGCCTAGCGCGCCGGCCATCTCCGAGTTCAGCCCCCGGTGATAGTCCAGAAAGGCCGGCCCCCAGAGCGTCTCAAAATCGGTCAACAGGCTAGGCACCGGGTTGAAGGACGATATTTCCTGCTTGCATTCTGCTACGAGAATTCGCGACACGCCGTTCCTCCATTTTGAGTGAAAGGGATGATTCTATATTCCGTAGACCGCAGACAGCAGACCACCGACCGCGGTGACAGTCGTAGGTTGGGTTCTTCCGGCAAGAGATCGCCATCTACGCGACCAGCATATACCGGGAGAACCCAACACGCTGCGGTCTACTGATATTGTGAACCTAATCTACGGATTACCCGCTTGGTTCGATACGCCCCAAATGCGGCCTACCTTTTGACAAGCTCAGGACACCGCTCAACCGGCGCTGGTATTACCCCATCCCTATCTTCACAATCCACCCGGACGCGGCGTCGCAGTAGAGCAGATCATCCCCGTAGGCTGTCATGCAGTGGGGTTCGGGCTGCTCCGCGGGCACAGTGATGCGCTCCAACTCCCGGCCATCCATCGCCAGTTTGAGGATCAATCGGTGTCCTGTGAAGACAACCCACATGCCGTCCGCTTTTTGCACCAGCCCGTGCGCGCGCTGATAGGGCAATTCGATTGTGTGCTGGATTGACCAGTCGCTGAGGCGCATGCGCAGCAACTTGCCATCTTGCAACGCCTCCACCCACAGATAGCCCGCCTCGAATTGGTCGTACTCTGTGCCGTGGGTGCCGCCGCCTCCGGGGATGGGATAGCGGGCCAGCGTTGCGCCGGTGGCCGGGTCCACGCGCAGAATTTCGCCGGTGTGGGGGCCAGCGTCGGTGGGGCGGGCGGGCCGCCAGAGGCTGGCATCGCCGTTGGCCGCCAGCCAGAGCGAGCCTTCCCCGATGGTCATGCCGCTGGTGTTGGACGATTCGCTGGAGATTTCACGCAGCAGCCAGGGCACGCCGTAGTAGGCGGAGGGTTCTCCCATACGCACAAGCGCGACCCGGTCGGTGATCTGATCGACGATCCACAGCCCCTCGTCGGTTGTTTGTATGGCATTGGGGACGCTATAAGGAGCGCGGAAGAGTTTCGTGTAGGTAACGTTCATGGGAATATCCTTTCGGGAGTGGAAGGTTGTAAGTTGCAGGTTGCAGGTGGAAAGTGTCGTCGAGACGGAATATGCAGGTAACTGTGCAGGAGTATCGGACCAGTGAGCGCTGATTGAGTAGCCGAGTCTGCGAGGCGTATCGAAATCAAGCGAACGGCATCCACAGGGTACCCACCCGCTTGGTTTCGACAGGCTCAACCTAAAGGTTTTGACAGGCTCAACCTAAAGGTTTCGATACGGCTGGAAAAAGCCTCAGCCTACCCTTCACTTCGACAAACTCGTACAAGCGACAGGCCCAGGGCATCGCTCAAACGGCGCTGGACTTTATAAGGGAATACGCCATAGCAACGCCTCAATCGCCGGAGACGAAATATCTAATACCCAATATCTTCTATACCGCCGGCACCGCCACACCCACCTCGGCGGCGGCTTCGGCGATGCGCCCCCAGGTGGTCTCTTCCACGGCGATGCCGTTGGCGCTGCGCGCCGCGCGCAGCTCCTCTTCGATCTCGCCGGGGTAGTAGATTTTCTTGACACCGGGCGCGGTCCTGGACGATTTGACCCAATCAATCAGGATTTGCACCTCTTTTTTGTACTCGTCTATGTCAATAAAGCTGCTGATTTTGATGGCGAGGGCGATAAAACCGCTGCCGCCCCGTGTCGGCTTGTCGTTGCTACACCCGGCCCAGGAGAGTCCACCGGCGATGGCGTCAATCATCATCGCCAGACCGTAGCCCTTGTGGCCCGCCGCTCCGCCCAGCGGCAACATCGCAATCTCGCCCGCCTGGAAAGGGTTGGGGTCGCGCACTTCGTTGCCCTCGGCGTCGATCAGCCAGCCGGGGGGCACCTGCTGCCCGCGCGCGGCGTAGACCTCCACTTTGCCCCCCGCAGCCATGCTGGTCGTGATGTCCAGCATCATCACCGGCCCGTTTTGCGAGGGCACGGCCATCGAAACCGGGTTGGGCGGCAGACGACGCGAGGTGCCGCCGAAGGGCGCGGCGAACCGGCCACCCCCGTTGAGGAGCAGAATGCCGATGCAGTCCTGCTCGGCGGCCATCGGCGGATAGGCACCCAGCCGCCCAATGTGGCTGCACTGATGCACGGCTACCGCGCCAAAGGTGGTCTGTTTGGCCCGCTCGACGGCCATCTCCATGGCGCGCGTGCAGATGACGATGCCCTGACCGCCCTCGCCGTCAATGACGACGGAGGCGGGCGTCTCGCGCACGATTTTGAGATTGCCTACCGGTTTGATCGAACCGGCGGCGATGCTGCGGATGTAGCCGGGGATGCGGATGATGCCGTGCGAGTCGTGGCCGGTCAGATTGGCGTCCCCCAGGTGATCGGTGACGATGCGGGACTGGTCCGCGGGCAGGCCCGCGGCTTCAAAGAGTGCGTAGCCGTAGCTACGCATGGCGCTGTGTTGGATTGTGGGCATTGGGTCGCTTCCTTTGCGTGGGGGGTGGATATGAGACGACAGGGGAAGTATAGCGGGAAACGGCAGAGAGGGCAACCGGGGGAAATTGGGGAATGGGAAATTGGGGAATGGGGAATGGGGATTAGCTATGAGAGGTGAAATGGAATAGACTATATCCCATTCGCTATCCCATTCGCTAATCGCTAATCGCCGTTCGCCATATGCCCACACCCTTCTTCCTCGGCACAGCTTCCTGGACCTTCCCCGACTGGCAGCGCGTCTTCTATCCCGACGGTCTGGCGGAACGGGATCGGCTGGCCTGGTACGCCACCCAATGCAACAGTGTGGAGGTCAACACCAGCTTCTACGCTCTGCCCGCGCCCTCCACACTGGTGCAGTGGGTGGAGAGTGTGCCGCCCGGCTTCACTTTTGGCCTGAAAGCGCCGCGGCTGATCACCCACGAACGGCGGCTGGTGGACTGCAAGCAGGAGAGTCTGGCCTTTTTGGATGTATTGCGTTCGCTGGGGAGCGCGGCCGCGCCCGGTTTTCTCCAATTCCCGGCCAGTTTCACGCGGGCGCGGGAGGGGCGCATCCTCGCCAATTATTTGGACTGGCTGGCCGGGGAACTGGACGGGTTGCTGCTGGCCGTGGAGGTGCGCTCCGCGGATCTGTTGACACCGGCCTTTGCCCGTTTTCTGGGCGAACGGGGAATGGCGCTGGTGGTGGTGGAACGCACGGGCACTGACGACTTCTACGCCGCATGGGAGGAATCTGCCGCGCCCTATCTCTTCTTGCGGTTGATCGGCAACGACGGCGAACCCCTGCCCAACGACCGCGAACTCCAGCGCCCGCAGGAGGAGATTTTGGATCGTTGGGCGGCGCGCATCGTTGGCCTTTTGGAAAAAGGCGTTCCCGTCTACTGCTACACCCACAACACGCTGGAAGGCCATTCCCCTGCCTCGCTGCGCCGTCTGCGCCAACGCATCCATGCGCGCTATCCCCTGCCCGACTGGTCACCGCTGATGGTTGTGATGGAGAACGAGGATGCCGCCTCTACCGGACAGCTTGCGCTGTTTTGAGGTAGGGGATTGGCGACTGGGGACTGGGGATTGGAGTTACGGGTGTAGGGCCGGTCGCTGACGCTCTCGGTACGGACATCCTGCCACTCGCCAGTCGCTGACGCTCTCGGCACGGACGTCCTGCCACTCGTCGGTCGCTGACGCTCCCGATACGGACGTCCTGCCACTCGTCGGTCGCTGACGCTCCCGGTACAGACATCCTGCCACTCGCCAGGCGCTAATCCCCAGTCGCTAATCGCCTATCCCTTCTTCCCCACTTGCCAGAAACCGCCGCTGGTGGTACTTTATCAGCAGACAAACTCTACTCTGAATAGGACACCCCAGCAATGGATCGCACCACACCCGCGGCCGGCAACGAAGATATCGAACTCTACATCCGCACCATCTACTCGCTGTTGCGCAGCAGCGGCCCCATCCGTCTGCGCAGCCTGGAGGAGAGCCACGTGGGCATGAACTCCAGCCTGCATTACAGGGCCGATGGATTGGAGATCGATGTGGCCGCGCTCTCCTACGCGGTCCAGCGTCTGCCCGTCTGTTTCCCCGATGTCTCGCTGGTGGTGATGGGCCAGATGGAGGAGGTCTTTCGTCGCCGGGGCTACCCGGATGTGGAGACGTGGCGACCAGTGGCGGCACGCGCCCGGCGGCGCAAACTCTTCTATCACGAGGAGCGGCGCATCCTGGCTGCCTTTATCGCCAGCGTCAGCGACATTGACGATATGGTGCCCACGATGGTTGCCTATCAGATCGAGTGGAACAAACTGCACCAGAAGCTCAACCACAACCGCGCCCTGCTCGACGAACTGGATGGCGACACGCAAACGGGCGTGGGTGACGCGCCGCCCAGCGACAAGGCGCTGCTGGCGATGCAAAACTTTCTGACGCCGACGCGCAACGAACGCATCCGCCAGGCATTGGAGCTATCCGAGGACGACTTCGCGATGCTTTGCCGTCTCTGGCCAGGCTGGCAACTGGTGGAGAATCTGCGCAAAGCCGCGGCCCAGCGCATGGACACCCGGATCAACGTGCTGGGCAGCGGGCTGAGTGACTACCGCCGCTCTGTGCAGATCTGGTGGCAACGTCTGGAAGCCAGCCATTCGCTGAACCTGGGCGAGCGGCCACTCTACTTTGTCAGCAGCAATACCCACAGCCTGGCCAATCTCTTCTCCGGTTTCGTGCGTCAGGAGAGTGGGGCCATCATTGACCTGCTCCTGCGTGATCGGCCCGAAGGGCTGGACGAGGAATACCGCCGTCTGCGCGACGACGAGCCGGGGCAGGTGGGCAACCTGCTCTACTACGCCTCCCGCTTCTATCTGCAGCACAGCCAGTATGCGCGGGAAGCCCAACGCCGTTTTGCCGAACACGAGGTCGCGGTCGGGCTGCAACGGATGCGCGATCCCGACTGTCTGGATGTGGAAGCCCAGGTGATCGAGATTGCCAAATTGCGCACGGAATGGCTGGACCCCCGGCTGGGCAACTTTTCCGCCGCCGAGATCGCCCTGCTCAAAGCCAGCGACGCGCTGATTCTCAATATAGACTACCCGCTGGGCATGGCCGCCTATCACGTCTTCAGCCAGGTCAGCACCGCTGTGAGCGATCTGCTCGGCGTTTATATCATCGGCAAAGCCGCCACCCTCAATGGGCGTGTGGGCGATGTGATGATCCCCAACGTTGTCTACGACGAACACTCCAAGAATACCTTCCTCTTCCGCAACTGCTTCACCGCGCTGGACGTGGCCCCCTATCTGCGCTATGGCACTGTTTTTGACAACCAGAAATCGGTGACAGTGCGCGGCACTTTTCTGCAAAACCGCAACTTTATGCACGTCTTCTACGAAGAGAGTTACACCGACATTGAGATGGAGGCTGGCCCCTACCTGAGCGCCATCTACGAGGATATCTACCCCAAACGCCACCCCCTCAACGAGATCGTCAACATTTTTATCAACGCCCCTTACGATATTGGCGTCCTCCACTACGCCAGCGACACACCCATCAGCCGCCGCCAGACCCTTCTCAGCAAAAGTCTGAGCTATCTGGGCGTGGACGCCACCTATGCCACCACCCTGCCCGTGGCCCAACGCATCCTGCGCCAGGAGATCGCCCGCCAATCCCGGCTGGCCCGGAGCGGCAAAGGCAGCGCCCAGAGCGTCGCAGAGGAGCATCCCGATGACCGATCATCTGCGTGACTTTGCCCGTGAATTGGAATCGCAGACCGCGCAACCCGAACGGCTGGCCCTGCATATCGGCGGGCTGGTCGAACCGCATCTGGACGTGGCCCACTACCTGGCCGCTCTGGATGCGCTGGCCGACGAAGCGGAAGATCGTCTGTTGCCGGGGTTGGCGGGCGGCGATCTGGCCCACGCCCTGCTGCATGTGCTGGGCGAGCAGATGGGTTTTCAGGGCAATCTGGGCCACTATTACGATCCGGGCAACAGCTTTCTGCATCTGGTCATCGAAAAGCGGCGCGGTCTGCCCATCACCCTCAGCCTGCTCTATATGGCCGTGGCCCGGCGTATGGGTATCCGGCTGGAAGGGATGGGCTTCCCCGCCCATTTTATGTTGCGCTACCAGGACAATCTGGGCAATTGGCTGCTCGACCCCTTCCACCGCGCGGTCGTGCGCCAAGCTGACGCCGCCACCTACCTCAGCGGCGTCTTTCGCCAGCCTGTCCAACTCCACTCCGCCGTGGCCGAATACGCGGTCTCCAACCGGATGCTCCTGCTGCGCCTGCTCAACAATCTGCGCAACGTCTATCTCTCCCAAAATGCTTTTCAGCAGGCGCTGGCTGTGTTGGATTTTATGGTGGTGGTGGAGCCAGACGAGCCGGAGTTGTGGCGGGATCGGGGGCTGCTGCATATCCAAACCGGGGAGATGCTGGCCGCCGAGAGTGATCTGCGCCGCTACTTCAGCCGCCGCGATCGATTGCATCTCTTCTGGGCCGAGCCAAGTGTCACTTTTCCCGGTCTGCCTGGTCTGTCATGGGAGGGTAACCATTCACCGACCAACGAAGAGCGGGAAGTGATGGCCGCGCTCGGCCACATCCGTGCTACAATAGGGCGGGTGAACTGAGGGAAATCTTCGTCGCTGCCCGTGCATATTTTTAAGTGAACAGTAATCAGTGGTGACACGGGGCAAAACTGTTCACTGATTACTGCTCACCTTCATTCACCCATCAAGGAACTTACCGCCTATGCCCTGGCCTCCCCAAGACGCAACGACTGCTTGGAAAATTTGCCATACGATTGTGAGCGGCGTATTGCCCTTTCTCGGCTCCCTGCGCATCGAAGGACGGGAGAATGTCCCCAAAACGGGCGGCGCGATCCTCTCCTGCAACCACCCCGGCGGCGTGGATGTGGTGGTATTGGGCTACGCCGCGCCGCGCCAGATTTACTATATGGCGAAACAGGAGTTGTTTGAATTCCGGCCCTGGTTTTCCGCGCTGATTAGCTCCGTCGGCGCGTTCCCCATCCGCCGCGGCGAATACGACACCGCTGCCATCGAACACAGCATCCAACTGGTGCGCGACGGCAATGTGCTCGGGATGTTTCCGGAGGGCACGCGCAACAAAGGCGGTCCGCTGGGGCGACCCAAGAGCGGCGCGGTGCGCATCGCGGCGCAGACCGGCGCGCCCCTCGTCCCCTGCGCGGTCATCGGCATCCCCGAACTGCACAAAGAATGGAAGAACCCGCTACGCCGCACACCCCTCACCGTCCGTTTTGGAGAGCCGATCCACTTCACCGGCGACCCGGACGACCCCGCCGCCATCCAACGCCAGAGCGTGGAACTGATGTATGCCATCGCCCGTCTGCTCCCGCCAGAGCTGCGCGGGCGCTATGGGGAGAGAGAATGACCTGCTTACGCGGCTCAGGGAGCAGGCGAAGGCATCGAAGGCGTATTGGGTTATGCAACCACTATTGACAGGTGTAGGTTGGTGGGCTACACTTATCAATAGTGGCTTGTCAACCAATAATTATCCAAGGCAAACTATCAAGTGCTACAAAATCGTATACGAGAACTTGAATATCTCGACCGCCGCTATGCCCGGACAGGAGCCGAATTCGTTGTTCTATACGGACGGCGGCGGGTGGGAAAATCTACGCTCATCTATGAATGGAGCAAAGAGAAGCAATCTCTCTACTTTTTTGCGGCGCGCTTGCCAGACCATGTGCTGCTGGGAGAATTTTCTCAGCTTGTCGCCCAGGCCCTTGGCGATGCGGAACGCTCATTTACAGATTGGAGTAGCGCCTTTTTCGCTTTGGCTGAATTGGCCCGTGACGAAAAATTCATCGTTGTGATTGATGAATACCCCTACCTTGCCGATTCAGTGGCTGGGTTGTCCACGGTTCTCCAGCGCGCCTGGGATACTTCTCTGCAGCATACCAATCTGTTTTTGTGCCTTACCGGGTCATCGCATAGCGTCATGCGACGGGAAATTTTGGGCGGTGATGCTCCTCTCTATCGCCGCCACACCTGGACGTTTGAGCTGCAGCCGTTGCACCCTTCCGACTATTCTCATTTCATGCCAGGGAATACAGCAGAGCAGATCATCGAGACCTATGCGGTTCTCGGCGGGATGCCCCGTAATATCACCACAATCAACCCCAAAGTCGGCCTCATGCGCAACATTGGGGATGAAGTACTCGATCCTGCGGGTGGTCTCTTTAATGAGGTGCCACTGCTACTACACGAGGAGTTGAAGGGGGAGGTTGATGTCTTCGGTCGTATTCTAGAAACGATTGCGGCTGGGGCACACACTCGCAAAGAGATCGCTTCCGCTACCCAGGGAAAACTCTCATCCGTTCAGCGCTATTTGGACGATCTCATTAGCATCGGCGCTGTTGAACATCGCCTACCCCTTACACGGGTGCAGAGCCAAAAGCGACACGGGACTTATCACATTTTAGACCCATTTCTGCGCTTCTGGCACCGCTGGGTCGCGCCTCACCATCGCCTTCTGGAGATTAGCCAGCGTCAGAAAGAAACTCTGGACGAAATCCGTAATAATCTGTCCTATATTGTCGCCCCAGTTTGGGAAGAGATTGCGCGTCAGCATCTGCTCACTGCGTCCGGCAATGGGCAAATCCCCTTCCCCGTACAAGAAATCGGTAGTTGGTGGACAGGCGGCGCGCAGATTGACGTTGTCGGCGTGAATCGCCAGAATCATCAGGTTGTCTTTGGTGAGGCGCGCTGGAGATCATCCAATGTGACAACCAAGGATCTCGAAATTCTCATGGAAAAAGGGCAAGAATGGCTGAAAGGGGATACCGCCCGCTGGGAAGTCCACTATGCGCTCTTTGCCAAATCTGTTGGTCAGGTCGCTGTAGAGGAGATGGACGATGACTCCATCTATGTTTTCACGCCGGAAGATATCACGAGTCTCGGTGGTTGAAATCCATACCAGAGCGTGGAACTGATGCACGCCATCGCCCGTCTGCTCCCGCCGGAATTGCGCGGGCGCTATGGCGGGGAAGCTCCCCGCGCTTGAAATAGGCGACTGGGCTGTAGAATTCGGGTGACATTCGTGATGTTCGGATCAACGTTCCCAGGAGAAAGCAGATGTCCGACACGACAGTGACGCTTCCCAAAGAAACTGCCCAGGCGCTGGTTGACTTGATTGGCGAAGTGCGCGTAGACGCTGCCTTGACGAGGATGATTCGGGACTATGCCCGCCAAAAGCTGGCGGAACTGGAAACAGGGCTGCGCCAGTTTGAAGGCAAGTATGGCATGTGACAACCCAGCCCTGCCGCCCCGTCCCACGCTGACGCCACCGTCCGCTCCCACAGTGGAACCTACGCCTGCACCGACGACCACACCGGTCGCGCAGCCCGCGCAGACCCCGCTGCCCGTTCAGGCGACCCTCCTCTTCTACGCCGGTCCGGGGTACGACGACGTGTGGACAGTCGTCCAGTGGCAGGGCACGGACGGCGTCTGGCACGATGTGACCGGCTAGCGGGGGCACGTGCGCGGCGGCCAGGTACGCTGGCAGGTGGCGGAGAATGACTTCGGCACAGGCCCTTTTCGTTGGGTGGTCTACGACAAGGAAGGCGGCATGCTGCGGGCAATCAGCATCGTCTTCACCCTGCCCGCTTCCGGCAGCCAGACGGTAACGGTGCAGGTGTCGCCGGTGGCGGCGGAGTAGCAGTGTATATGGACGGGCTATGCAAAAGACCCGCCAGGTTTTCTGAAACCTGGCGGGTCTTTTGAAAAGGGCCGGGCTGCATCACGCAGCCCGGCCCTTTTCATTTCTTTCTCTTCTTTGTGTCTTCGCGCCTTCGTGGTCTAAAACCCCGCCATCAACTGCGCCAACGCCTCGCGGCTGGGGCGCAGTTTGGATTCCGGCAACCGGGCCAGCGGCGTGCTACTCAGGTTGAGCATCTCCAGCATATCCGGCTGCTCCTCCGACAGGTAAAAGAGACCGGTCAGCAGCTTATTCTCGCGCCGCGTGCGATCCACCACATCGAAAGCCGCCGAGCGATTGGTGGGGTCGTGGCTTCCGTCCAGCTTCTTCAACACAATTTTGGAGCCGTCGTGAAGTTCCACTTCCAGCTCCCCCTCATACTCCTCGATCTCAATCTCGTCGTGGATGGCGGGCACGTAGCTCAGTTCGTGCAGCGGGATTTCGTGATCTTTGCCATAGCCGTAGCTTTTGGTCGAAGTGTCGTGGTTGTTGAAAGTAACGCAGGGGCTGATGATGTCCAGCACCGCAATCCCCCGGTGGCTGAGCGCGGCTTTGAGCAGCGTCTCCACCTGTTTGGGATCCCCGGCAAAGCTGCGCGCCACAAAAGTGGCGTTGGCGGCCAGCGCTTCCAGACAGATGTCGAGCGGCGGCAGATTGTTGACGCCCTGGTACTTCAACTGCTGCCCTTCGTCCGCGGTGGCGCTGAACTGGCCTTTGGTCAGCCCATAGACGCCGTTGTTCTCCACAATGTATACCATCGGTACGTTGCGGCGCATGGCGTGTTTGAACTGGCCGATGCCGATGGAGGCCGTGTCGCCGTCACCGCTCACGCCGATGCAGGTCAGCTTCTGGTTGGCGACAAGCGCGCCGGTGGCGACGGAGGGCATACGCCCGTGGACGCTGTTGAAGCCGTGGCTCCAGCCCAGATAGTAGGCCGGCGTCTTGCTGGAGCAGCCGATGCCGCTCATTTTGATTACCTGTGTCTGATCCAGCCCCAGCTCCCAGGCCACATTGAGGATGCGCTGGCTGATACTGTCGTGGCCGCAACCCTTACACAGGGTGGACGGCCGGCCTTTGTAATCGTTCTTCTCCAGCCCCAGCGGGTTGACTTTGACAGCGACAGTGGCAGTGGCCGTGCGGGCCGCCGCGCTGCGTTTGACGGCTACTTCTTGCGCAGTTGCACTCATTGGATTCGTCCTTTATGTAGGGCGGACTGTCAGTCCGCCTGGTTCGCTTCATCGGGCGGACTGTCAGTCCGCCCTACGGAATTAGATGCCTGCCGCCACACCCTCGCTGATGAAGCGGGCGCTGAGAGACAGCCCGTCACATTTCGCCAGGGAGATCAATTTTCCTGCCTGGCTCGGTTCTTCGCTGGTCAGAATGTTGTGGAGTTGGCCGTCGAAGTTGGCCTCCACCACAAAGATTTTTTCGTAGGAGCGGATGAAATCGCGCACGCTTTCGTTGATGGGCAGGGCGCGCAGCCGCAGATAGCTGGTGGCAATGCCCCGCGCCGCCAGCCGCGCACGGGCTTCCTGCACCGCGCCGTCGTTGCTGCCCAGGCTGATGATGCCGATCTCGGCGTCGTCGTTGGTATCCACCACTGGGCCGGGCACCAGTATGCGCGCGGTCTCGAACTTGCGGTGCAAGCGTTGCAGGTTGCCCTCCCAATCGTCGGAGCGTTCGCTGTAGGTGGCGTATTCGTTGTGACCTGTGCCCCGCGCAAAGTAGGCGGCCTGTGGGTTGGGCGTGCCGGGCAATGTGCGATAGCCGATGCCGTCGCCGTCCACATCCTTGTAGCGCCCCCAACTGCCGTTGAGTGCCTTGATTTCGTCCGCGCCCAACACTTTGCCCCGATCCATCGGCTCTTCGGGATAGGCGAAGGGTTCGCTGATGTGGACATTCATGCCCAAATCCAGATCGCTGAGGACAAGCACCAGCGTTTGCAGCCGCTCAGCCAGATCAAAGGCGGTTGCGCCAAACGCAAAACATTCGGCGGGTGTGGCGGGGAAGAGAACCGGGTGGCGGGTGTCGCCGTGGCTCAGATAATAGGCCGACAGAATATCGGCCTGGGCCGTGCGCGTGGGCAGACCGGTACTCGGCCCCATACGCTGTACATCCCAGACCACCGCGGGCACCTCCGCAAAGTAGGCCAGACCGGCAAACTCGGCCATCAGACTCAGACCAGGGCCGCTGGTACTCGTCATCGCTCGCGCCCCAGCCCAGCCCGCGCCCACCACCATCCCGATGGCGGCCAGCTCGTCCTCGGCCTGGATAATGGCGTAGGTCGCCTGGCCGGTGTCGGGGTCCGTGCGCAACTTGGGCGCATATTTGGCAATACTCTCGGCCAGACTGGAAGCCGGAGTGATGGGATACCAGGCGGTGACAGTCACACCGCCAAAGATCGCGCCCAGCGCGGCCGCTGTGTTGCCGTCGGCCATGATTTTGCCTTCGTTGAAACCGCTCATCGGGGCGACACGGAAGCCGTCCTGCTTGGTCAGATTCGCGCGCGCCCAGACCAGCGCCCGGTTGACCATATCCATATTGAGTTGTGCTGGCTTCTGCTTGCCCTCAAAGTTCCAGAGCAGCGCCGCCTCGATCTCAGGGATTTCGATATCCAACAGATGGGCCAGGACACCGACATAAACCATATTGGCCACATAATCGCGCAGGTTGTGGGGCAGGTCTGCCGCCTTCACCAGCTCTTTGACCGGCATCGGATAGTAGGTGACATCCTTGCGCCGGGCCGCGATGGGCAGGGAATCGTCGTACACAATTACGCCGCCGGGGGCAACCTGCGCCATATCCTCAGCCACTGTGCGCCCGTTCATGCAGACCTGGACTTCCATTGTCTCGCGGCGGCCAATGTGTCCTTCTTTGCTCAGACGGATGATGTACCAGGTGGGTAGCCCCTGGATATTGCTGGGAAAGAGATTCTTGGCTGTGACCGGGATGCCCATTTTGAAGAGGGCGCGCACCAGGACTCCATTGCTGGTCTGGCTGCCGGAGCCGTTGGCCGTCGCCACATTGATGGCGAAATCGTTGACATTCTCAACCACTTGTGCCGGGCGCACCGGCGCTTCCTGCACTGCAATCGTCATAAAATTCTCCTTAAGGAATAACTAACCCCAATTGTCAGTTATCAGTGAACGGTGAAAACTGCCCTGAAAATGGGCTTGTATACACGGATAAAAGGGAACACGGATCAGTAAAAATCTGTGTTCCTTTTTATCCGTGTATACAAAATTTTCATTCCCCGTGGCGTGTAACTGCGCATGGAAAATTGATTACTGATTACTGCTCACTCAATGTCATTAAGTTAAGGTTTTGACGAGGTTGTGAAAGCCTCGAAAATAACCGAAGATGGATATTTTGAACCAGTTTTGGGTCAATTTATCCGATAGAATGGCCTAGTTTTCGAGTAGAATGGCCTGGTTTGCGAGAACCAAA
>CAMDEX010000152.1 GCA_945897075.1 Litorilinea aerophila | reverse complement strand
CGGGCGCAGCCAGCAAGCGCCCCTACAGTATTCCAACCAAATGGCCCTGCCAATCAATTTGGGAAAGGCATAAATGATGTCCACCGAACCCCAACGCCCCCTGCGCCTGAAATGTCTGGGATGCGAAGCCCTGGCCCGTATCGCCTATCTCTGCGCCGCCCACTCACCCCATCTGGTCGATCTGACTCTCTACGAAATTGGGCTGCACAACCGGCCCGGCGAATTGCGCGCCACTCTGCAGGCCGCGATTGAGAGCGCCAACCCGGAGAAATACGACGCGGTTGTGCTGATCTACGGGTTGTGCGGCCAGGCCACGCTGGGCTTGCAGGCCCGCCATGTGCCGCTCGTCATCCCCAAAGCCCACGACTGCATCACCCTCTTTCTGGGTGACCGGGCGCGCTACAAACAGACGTTTGAGGAGGAGCCGGGCACCTATTGGTACACCAACGACTATATGGAGCGCAAATCCAACAGCGGCGTTTCGCTGGGCACAGGGCTGGAGATCGATCTGGCCGCGGTCTACGACGAATACGTGGCAAAGTACGGCCAGGACAACGCCGACTATCTGATGGAGGTGATGGGCACCTGGCGGCAACACTACAAACGGGCCGTCTACATTGACAGCGGCATCGGTGATGGCAACGCCGTAGAAGCCCAGGCCCGCAGCCAGGCAACCCAACGGGGCTGGCTGTATGAACGCATGACCGGCGATCTGGTGCTCATCCGCCGCCTATTGGCCGGGGACTGGGAAAATGATTTTCTGGTGCTGACCCCCGGACAGGAGAGTGTGATGACCTATGATGAGGAAGTAATCGGCTGCCACCTCTTGGAGGGGAACAAAACGAAATGATCGCTCAATCCGGCTACCCACTCACGCCGACCCCGTTCACCGCTGTGACATTTACCGACGGTTTTTGGTCACCCCGCTTACAAACCAACCGTAGCGTCACCCTGCCCTTCAACTTCCGCAAGTGTGAGGAGACCGGTCGCATCAACAATTTCGCCAAAGCCGCCGGCTGGATGGAGGGCAAGCACGAGGGCATCTTCTACAACGACTCGGATGTTTTCAAGGTGGTGGAAGGCGCAGCCTATTGTCTGGCCCTGACCCCCGACCCGGCGCTGGACAGCTATCTGGACGATCTGATCGCCAAGTTTGCCGGGGCGCAGGAGGCCGATGGCTATCTCTACACAGCCCGCACCATCGATCCCACGGCTGTGCGCGCCGACCGCGAGGGGCTGACGCGCTGGTCCAATCTGCGGGTGAACC
Organism: Litorilinea aerophila; assembly: GCA_945897075.1. Classification (GTDB taxonomy): domain Bacteria; phylum Chloroflexota; class Anaerolineae; order Caldilineales; family Caldilineaceae; genus JACQGT01. The sequence goes on along the minus strand of CAMDEX010000152.1, from coordinate 14,258 downwards.
ACGAACTCTACAATGTGGGCCATCTCTACGAGGCCGCGGTGGCCCACTTCCAGGCCACGGGCAAACGCACGCTGCTAGAGATCGCGCTGAAGAATGCCGATCTGATTGATGCGGTTTTTGGGCCGGGGAAGCGGCGCGACGTGCCCGGCCACCAGGAGATCGAAATCGGTCTGGTCAAACTCTACCGGGTGACGGGCGAGGAGCGCTATCTGCGTCTGGCCAAGTTCTTTCTGGACGAACGGGGGCACGCCAACGGGCGGGAACTCTACACGAATTTTGGCAACCCCGGCTATATGCAGGACCACCAGCCGGTGGTGGAGCAGAGCGAGGCGGTGGGACATGCCGTGCGCGCCGTCTATATGTATACCGGGATGGCGGATGTGGCCGCGCTGACCGGCGATGCTTCCTACATCGCAGCCATTGACCGGCTGTGGGAGAACGTCGTCGGACGCAAACTCTACCTGACCGGCGGCATCGGCGCACGCCACACGGGCGAGGCATTCGGCGCTGATTACGAGCTGCCCAACGCCGCCGCCTACGCCGAGACCTGTGCTGCCATCGCCAACATTCTGTGGAACCAGCGCATGTTTCTGCTGCACGGCGACGCCCGCTATCTGGATGTGCTGGAACTGAGCCTCTACAACGGTTTTCTCTCTGGCGTCTCCTTCTCCGGCACAGAGTTCTTCTATACAAATCCGCTGGCGTCGGACGGCGCGACACCGGTGAACCGGGGCAGTCTGGGCCGTCAGCCCTGGTTTGACTGCTCCTGCTGTCCGACCAACGATGTGCGTTTTCTGGCCTCCTTGCCCGGCTATGTCTACGCCAGCGACGCCGACTCCCTCTATGTCAATCTCTTTGTGGCGGGTGAAGCGCGCGTAGAGATGGGCGGCCAATCCGTGCGCCTACGTCAGGAGACAAACTATCCCTGGGAAGGGCGCGTGCGTCTGCGCGTGGACCCGGCCCTGCGTGCGGAATTCGCGTTGCGTATGCGTATCCCCGGCTGGGCGACCAACCGGCCCGTGCCCAGCGATCTTTACCGCTTCCTGGACACAAACGGCGACGCACCGGTGCTAAAGATCAATGGGGAAACGATCGCGCCGCCGCTGGAGAAAGGCTACGCAGTGCTGCGCCGGGTCTGGCAGCCGGGCGATGTGGTTGAGTTGGTCCTGCCCCTGCTTGTGCGCCGGGTACTCTGTCACCCAGCCGTGGCAGAGAACCGGGGGCGGGTAGCATTGATGCGCGGGCCACTGGTCTATTGCGTGGAAGGGGTGGACAACCCCGGCGGTGTGGCCGATCTCTCCCTGGCTGACGATGCGCCGCTCACCGCGCAACACCGCCCGGAGCTGCTCAACGGCCTGACGGTCATCCGCGGGGCGGGGCTGACCGCCATCCCCTACTATGCCTGGTCACACCGGGGCAGCGGTGAGATGGCTGTCTGGTTGCAGCGGGGGAGGGAAGGGTGAGACTCTACTTTGTTCGCCACGGGGAAAGCCAGGCCAACCTGCGACGGGAATTCTCCAATACAGGCAGCAAACATCCGTTGACGGAGAAGGGCGTTGCCCAGGCGCGCACGCTGGCCGCGGCCTTCTCCGCCATTCCCGTCGCGCGCATCTACTCCAGCCCGATTCTGCGCGCGACGCAGACCACCCATCTGTTGGCAGAGGAAGTACACGCCCCAGTCGAGTTGAACGAGGCTCTGCGCGAGTGGAGTGTGGGTATCTACGAGGGAACGACGGATGCGCTTGGCTGGGAACTGCACAGTCAGGTGCAGGAGGATTGGTTCATCCGCCAGAAGTTTGACAGCCGAATGCCGGGTGGGGAAAGTTTCAACGATATCCGGGAGCGCTTCCTTCCTTTCATCGAGGAAATCGCGCAGAGCAGCGAGGCGGAGGATCGCAACGTCGTTCTGGTCGGACACGGCGGACTGTTTGCGGCGATGCTGCCAGTCATATTGACAAACGTTGATTTTGCCTTTGCCCGCAGCCACGGCTTCTCCTACACCGACTACGCACTGGCCGAGAGTCGGCCAGACGGTTTGTGGTGCCGGGTCTGGTGTGGCGTTGCTCTTTGAACAATTGGTTGGGGAACGAAGTGGGCGGGCAGGCTGTACGCCTTCGTCAGCCAATTTTGTCCTGCCCAGATCGCGCCCTTCGGCGTTCCCATCAATTCGTGACCAGCAACTCCAGCGCGGCCAACAATGTCCTGCGCTGGCTCTCCCCATCTCCCGCCCGGCCCAGCGGACGCCCCATCCAGAAGGGCGTGGAGAGCAGGCGCGGCACTTTTAGCGCCTCCAGCCGATCCCGGAAAGTCTCCGCCGCAATGACAACCGTCGCTATCCCCGCCTCTTCCGCCACCCGCGCAACGTGTCCCACGGACACGTGACAGACCGGTCAGACAGGCACGAGCAGCGCGCCGTCAATCCCCGCGGCCTTCCACATCGCCACCCAATGGGGCGCGCTGCGTTTGGTCAGCGGCGTCTGCGCGCAGGCACCTACGAAGGAATAGGCCACCGGGTGCAGGCTGCCGATCACCCCTTCGGCGGCCAGCGCGACCAGATGATCCGTGGGCAGCGCCACATTGTGATCCGCCAACACGCCGCGCACATCATAGCCGCCGTGCCGGGCGCGCAGACGTTCGTGGGGCATCGCTACGGGAATCTCCGATAGCACTGGCTCCTCTTTCAAAAAGTCGTCAATACGCCGGGCCGCCTCTGCCTGCGTCATATCTTCTATGCCAAAAGGTTTGGGATCATCGCCCTCCACAAAATGGCCGGTGGAGGTAATCAGCGCGATCTTGGCCGCGGAGAGTGGCTTGCCCAGAGGTGTGTGCGGGCCGTCGTCATAGACCCAACGGCTGGGGCCGGCGTAGTTGCGCGCCTGCCCCGTCCGTACATGCTCGATCACCGGAGACCAGTCGTCGCTGTCGTAGGCGTCGCCCAGCTTCCAGAGAAGCTGTTGGAAGAAATCGGCGGCAGCCTCCTCGCTCAACCCTTTGAGGAATTTGAAGTTGAGGTCAGTGCGGCTACCGTAGGAAAACGAGTTCTTGAAATCGAGAAAGGATTCAGGCTGTTCGGACATTGAAATCTCCTCTGCTCAATCGGGCTGCTGTGTGGATGGGGCTATTATCGCATCTTTGCGCGGGACGGTCAACGATTGAGTCTACTGTTTGCTCTTGCGCTTTTGACAGGCGCAAGAACGCGACGGTATAATAGCTTTTGAATTTTATCAACTTTTCTATAAAAATTCACAGAAGTTCTATCGTCTTTCAGATAAGATTTGCACTACTTTTGGCAAAAGCGGAACTTCTACACAGACAAGAAGACCTGATGCAGACATTTTGTGGCTTGACAACTGACGGGATGCTGGAGTATCTGGCAACCATTTACAAATTGGATCAAAAACATGACCGCGTGACAACCGGCGCTCTGGCTGCCCGCATGAAAGTTTCAGCGGCTGCGGCCAGCGGTATGCTCAAACGGCTGGAAGAGGGCAACTTCATCGAACGTTCCAGCGCCGACGGCATCACCCTTACCGAGCAGGGGAGGCTGGCTGCGCTGCAGCTGATCCGCCGTCACCGGCTGCTAGAGGTCTTTTTGATACAGGTGATGGGCTATAGCTGGGATCAAGTGGACCACGAAGCCCACGCGCTGCAACACTCCATCAGTTCCCTCTTCGAGGAACGTATAGACGTGCTCTGCGGCTACCCCACCCATTGCCCCCACGGCGACCCCATCCCCAGCAAAGACGGGAGAATGCCCACGGAGAAGTTGGTTTCTCTTGTGGAGTTACAACCAGCCAGCACCGCCTACATCCGCCGGGTAGCCACGGACGATTCCCGCATTCTGCGCTATCTGACCCATCTGGAATTGACCCCCGGCAAAGCTGTCGCTCTGCATGAGATTGCCCCCTTTAACGGCCCCGTAACCGTAGACCGGTTGGACAATCTATCCCAAAATGGCAACGAAAGTCGGCAAGTTCTCGGCCACGAGCTGGCCGGCCTGCTCTTTGTGGAGCTGGTCAGCGCCCCGTAGCTGATTTGAAAATAGGGACTGGGGACTGGGGATCGGCGACTGGGAATTGCGGCCCGTATTCACGGATAAAATCTGCTCAGTCTGCTCGGCAACGGCCCAACCAGACAGAAAGTCAATGCAATGGCAATCAAACAGTACCAGGCCGCGGGCGGTGTGGTGATCCAGCAGGGCAAGATCGCCGGGCTGGATGGGGAACGCGCCTATGTGCTTCTGTTGGATAGGGCTGATCTGGGCGAGGTGCGCCTGCCCAAAGGCCACATAGACCCCGGCGAAGACGCTGTGACCGCGGCGCGGCGCGAGACTGAAGAGGAGACCGGCTTCGCCGATCTGACCGTCCTGGCCGATCTGGGCAACCGCACGGTTGAATTCGACTATAAGGAGTACCACGTCATCCGCGACGAGCACTATTTCCTGATGACACTGCGTTCGGAACGGCGTAGCCCGCGCCCCGCACAGGACGAGCAACAGTTCCGGCCCTTTTGGGTTGCGCTGGAAAAAGCAGTCGAACTGCTCACCTTTGCCGATGAGCGGGAGGTGGTTCGTACCGCAGTAGAGCGCTATCTCCAGGCTGACCGCGCATAAGAGGCTGTTGAATAATTCAGACACGAGCGACGCAAACCAACAACCACGGAATACACGAAACACACGGAATTTTTTTTCTTCCCTTCCGTGTGTTTCGTGTATTCTGTGGTTAGCCAAGAGCCTGTTGAATAATTCAGGCTCTAAGGCGGTCATTGCTGTCGGTTAGGTAAAATGCCAAAAGGCCCGAGACATTCGCTGTCTCGGGCCTTTGTGTTCAACAATTTGGCTGTGGTCAGACGGAACGCGTAGAGCGACGCTACAAACAGTCGAGCGCATTCCTGGCCCGGTTATTTGAAACGGTATGTGATCCGCCCGCGGGTCAGATCATAGGGACTCATCTCCACCTTCACCTTATCGCCCAAGAGAACACGAATATAATACTTACGCATCTTTCCCGAAAGATAGGCAAGCACATTGTGACCATTCTCCAGTTCGACCCGAAAGTTCGCATTGGGAAGGGTTTCGGTGATCTTTCCTTCGAGTGTTAGTGTTTCTTCAGCCATAGATCTCCATTCAAAACATCTGTTTTCTACAGGAAGCGGGGAACGGTTCGCTGCGCTTTGCGGATCGCCTTCTGTTTCTTAATACGGCGTACCTCGCTCTTGGATGTGAACCAACGCTTCTGGCGCACAATCGGCAAAATGCGGGCCTCAGCCACAGCCTTGCGGAAGCGTTTGAGAAGACTTTCCTGGGATTCACCTGGTCGTAAATCGACACTCATTTGTTTCACCCCCCTCCTGGGCGGGTTGCGGTGACACTCGCTTGGCGCTGACACCGGTTGGTGGCAAAAATAGTCCTGCCAACCTATCCACATTGACACGAAACGTGCCCCGTGCGGCTGACAGGACTTATAGTATACGCCAGACAGGGGATAAAGACAAAAAAGCAGGGCGCTACTTTTGTTCAACTCTTGCAAGATCAGGCCGATTCCCTGCTATCGTCTTTTGCGTCCGGCATAACCGTTTCGCCCTTTTTCTCTGCCATCTGGTCAGGGGTCGTCTCCTGCGGCGATTTTCCAGACCGACCGTCCGCCTGGCGGCGGCTCAAACCGATGCGCTGGCGTTCGGCGTCCACGCGCAAAATTTTGACCACCACCCGGTCGCCCGCTGCCACGCTCTTCAACGGCTCGGCAACTTCGATCTCGGCCAGTTCGCTCGTATGGATCAGCCCTTCCACGCCCGGCTCCAACTGGGCAAAGGCCCCAAAATCCACCACACGGGTGACAGTGACCTCAATCGTCTGGCCCTGACGGTAGCGTTCTTCGATGCTTTCCCAGGGGTTGGGCAACAATTTCTTGCGGCTCAGGGCAATCCGGCTGCGGTCGGCGTCCAGCCGTAATACCTCCACCTGAATGCGATCCCCCACCTGTAATACATCCCGCGGGTGGCTGACCGGTGTCCAGCCAATCTCGCTGACATGCAGCAGACCGTCGGCCCCACCGATGTCCACAAAGGCACCGAAGGGGCGCAGGCTGCGCACTTCGCCTTCCACCACATCGCCTACCTTCATTTCGGCAAAGAGATGTGTTTTGCGTTCTTCCCGGTACTTGCGTTCGGCCAGGCGATGGGAAAGAACCAGACGGCGGCGGCGGCGCTCCACTTCGATGACTTCCACCGGCAATTCGGCGCCGATCATCTCTTCAAAGCGGTGGTTGCGTTCGTCGTCGTTCAGGCTACGGGGCAGCCCGACGATGTGCGAGGCCGGAATGAAGCCGCGCAGATGGCCGAATTCGACCAGCAGTCCGCCTTTGTTGTAACCCACCACCTTGCGTACAGCGATCTCACCGCTTTCTAACATCTTTTCTGCCACCAGCCAATCCCGTTTTTGCAGGGCATCGGCAATGCTGAGGATCAGCATCCCTTCGTCTGTGGTAAATTTGGTGACCACAACAGGCACCAATTCGCCCACAACCAGTGTGGCGACGTACTCCCGTTCCAAACGCGCCAAATCCGCCTGCTGGACGACACCATCGCGTTTGGCACCAATGTTGATGAGGATTTCATTCGAACGGACTTCTACAATTGTCCCTTCGCGCAGATCCCCCCTCTCGGGTATGCCCAGATCGTCGTCTCCGGCCAGATACTGCTCGAAGAGATCGTAATCTGCTCCCTCCATCGTTTCGCCTTCAAAGCCATTGAACTCTTCCGAATACCGATCGCTGTCTGTCTGAGATGAGCCTGCCATTGTACAGTTTCCCAAATTGCGCTGGTGTAGAGTGGAGAGCGACTGCATCGAGGCAAAAACGCCCGACACTGGGCTGTCGCGGTGTCAACTCTACGAGATAGGAGGCAATCAGCGTGGGTTTACAGTGCTTCCCCACGCAATACCCACGAAATACCGATTGTAAGCAAATTATAACAGGCTCTCTCTACAGAGTCAAGGTGGAAAAAAATGTCAAATTAGTCACCCAACGCTGTGTTTTTGGGTCGCCCAAGTCCCCGGCACTTACAGAAAGTGCCGGGGACTTGAAGTTAGCCATCCAACGCTTCGTTTTTCGCCCCATCGTTTTCTTTTTGCGCACGCAGTGCCTCCAACGCGCTCTGGATGCGTTGCCAGAGACGCTGGGCATAGGAGGCGGACGCGTCGTCAAAGATGCGGCCTGCGTATTGAATCTCCACAAATTCATCTGTGAGTTGGGAGAAGGGTTTTTCGTTCTCCTCGTGGATCGTATCCTCCAGCCTGGGTGCGTAACGCAGGGGTGTTTCGCCCGGTTTGCGGCCAACGCCCTGCTCGTGCGCCTGTTCCAGGGTGGTCAGGTAGAAATAGCGGATGCGTTCGCTGGCGGACATCTGCCCCAACTGGAGTCGCCGCCACCAGCGGGGAGCACGGCGGCCCTGGCGCTCTTCCTCTGCGGTCGGCGCGCTGGGCGCAAGCGCGGCCCGCCAACTGGCAAATTCACCCCACAGCCCCCGCCACGCTTGGCGCAGCCGTTCCCACAAGCGACGCAACCAGCCAAAGGTGACGCCCCGCTCCTGCAAATAGAGATAGGCCGCATAGCCCAGCAGTATCGCCAGGATGACCCAAAAAATCGTGCCCCCAATCCACGGGGGGACGGCCAGCGACTGCGCGCCGGCTTCCACTTGCGGCGGCGCAAGCGGACCCGCCGGCGACGACGCGTCTACCGCTTCGCCGCCGGGAAAAAATTGGGCAATAAAAGCCATCACCAGGCCAAGAATGCCAAAGACCACAATATAGAGGCTCTGGATGATCCAGCCGAGAATCTGGGCCAGGCGGAAGGTGCCGCCCAGGGGCAGGATGGCGGCCAGCAGCCCCGCGGCCAAGAGCAGAGCCGCAGTGTAGATGGGCCAGTTGCGGGCGATGGTTGTCTCGGCGGGGATGCGCTCGATCTGCCACTGGGCGCGCAGCACGGCCAGACGGCCCACGGCAATGAGGATCAGCCCGATCAGAAAATAGAGGAGCGTAGCCGCGATCACCAGCGGATCGATGGCCTGGCGGGTGATGGCGAAAAGTCCATTGCTGCCCGCCCCAATCTGGCTGCCCGCGGTGAGCAGCAGCAGGAGCAGACCGCCGCCGATCCAACGCTGGGTAAAGCGTACCAGCAACCCCTGACGGTCGCTGCGCATCTGCACATCCGGCGACCAGCGGTTCTCCCCCCGCCCCGTGCGCACGATCAGTTCGTCGGGGTGCAAACCCATCTGCAGGAAATCATCTGTGACCAGAACCGAGAGCATCCACGTAGCATAGACCAGCACACCCGCCAACACAAAAAGCCCGGAGAAGAGAGTTGTCAGCGGGCTGTAGAGAGTGACTTGCAGCGTGGGCAACCCTTCCACCAGCAGCCAGAGGGCCAGCCGCAGCACAAAGAGAATCAACCCGACTTCGGCGGCGCGGAAAGTCCAGGTGCGCCGGTGGCGCTGTTCTGGCTGTACCAGCAGCGTTGTCGTATAGCTGCCGATAAAGGTGGAGATGAGCGCGGCGACCAGTGTAATCTGTACGTAATAGCCGACGAGCGCGGGCGCAATGTGGCGCAGAAAGCCGACCGCGGCCACGGCGATGCAGCCCACCAGCAGCGTAATCAACACCGGGCGCAGGAGCGAACCCATCCAGGCCGTATCTTCCTGGATGGCTGGGGCCGCCTGCTCCGCTTCGCCCAGCCTGGCCGCGACCGCGCTCTTTTCTTCGGGTGTAAAGTCAAAGTTATACCCCATGAAAACCGCCTCGCTGACGTGAAAAAACCGAGTTTCTCAGAAGAAACTCGGTTTTTAGCCTTTTTGCAGTGGAGCCATCTGTGCCAGCTCGGATTCCCACAGCGCCTGATGGACACCGATGCCCATCGCCTCGGCCTGCTGCCGCGTCCGTTCAAAAGCGGGTTGGCGCACGCAGACCACCACCTGCACATTCAGCCCCTTGCGGTTGAACGAATGCAGCGACCAGAGCAGCGGTTCGCTGATGTGGGGCGTGACGAGAATCAGCGTTGTGCCCCAGCCCAGCCCGGCCACGTGGCTGGGCAGCCAGCGGTGCAGGGCAAAGCGCGAGGGCGAGAGATGGCCCTCTTCCATCGGGTCATCGGCCTCGGCATCCCGGCGCAGTTGAATGCGCGCCAAAACCTCCAAAATGCCCATCAGATGGCCCTGCCCGTTCTGGCCGGGGATGGGGTTGGCGTCGCCGCCGCTGAAAGGGTCCAGCCCGTTGCTGAGCAGACCCGTCTCCTGGCGCTGGCCGATGATGTGGTTGGCCAGAGAGGCGGCCACCACCACCGCCCATTCGCTGCCCCCCAGCCGTTCGCGCGGGGGATAGGAAAGCTGGTCCAAATCCAGCACAATCATTGTGGTCAGGGCAATCGAGGGCTGGAACTTCTTGACGAGCAGAGTGTCGTCGTGGGCGCTGGCCCGCCAGTGGATGTGGCGCATACTGTCGCCGCTGACATAAGGGCGCACCCCGGCCATGCGCGTCGGGTCCATAAAGAGACGCTGGCGCGAGCGCAGCGTGCCAAAGGGCAGACGGCTGGGCAACCCCAATTGCTCCAGTGTCAGAACCTTCGGGTAGACGGTAAGGTGTGGTTTTTCGCCTTCTTCCCAGACGGCCTGGGCAAAGCCAAAGAGATCGCCGGTGGTCAGCCGCAGCGGGCCGACCTGGTAGTAGCCGCGGCGGTGGCAATAGAAGCGGAAGCGGCGCACGACTTTGGAACGTCCGCCCACGCTGGCAACCAGCCGGTAGCTCTCGCCGGTTTGCAGGTCGAGGGGGACGCTCTCCTGGATGCGCACCCAGGGCAACGGCAGCAGGCTGCTGTTGTGGAGGATCACATCCGCATCTACCGTTTCGCCCGTGAAGGCGCGGCTGGGCATGCGCCGCTGGACATTGACTTTGCCCAGACTGCGCCGGGTCTGCCAATGGCTGAAGGCCCAAATGCCGCCCACCACGTAGATCAGATAGTAGATCCAATCCAGACGCAGAAAGACGGCCAGGAGGAACAGAATAAGAAGCAGGGAAAAGAAATCAATCACAGCAGCCTCTGAAAAATCGTAAGGCAGTGTAGCCGACAGCCAAAGGTGACGTAGTGCGTAGTGCGTCAAGCAGTAGTGACGATTGATCCACGCACCACGCACTACGTGTAGTGGCGAACGACTAACGCATATACAGTCGTTCTTGCGTTGGTACGCGTCAGCCCGCTTCGCCCAGATCGAGGGGGACGCTCTCGATCAGTTCGGCGATAATCTGTTCGGATGTGCGCCCGCGCAGGGCAGCGTTGGGCTGCACGATGCAGCGGTGGGGCAGGGCCAGGGGGGCCAGGGCCTGCACGTCGTCGGGCAGGGTGTAGTCGCGGCCAGCCAGCGCGGCCCGCGCCTGCGCGCCCCGGTAGAGAGCCAGCGCGCCGCGCGGGCTGGCCCCCAGGGCCAGTTCGCCGTGTGTGCGCGTGGCCTGCACCAGATCCACAATATAGCGGCGCACGCTGTCGGCCACCGTCACCTGCCAGATCGCCTCGGCCAGTCTGGGCGCGTCCAGGCCATCCACCACCGCTGTCAGCGTCTCCACCGGGTGCCGTCGGCCCAGATTGACGAGCATCGCACTCTCCTCGGCCGCGGAGAGATAGCCCAGGCTAATTTTGAAGAAGAAGCGGTCCAGTTGGGCTTCGGGCAGGGGAAAGGTGCCTTCATACTCCACCGGGTTTTGGGTAGCCAAAACCAGAAAGGGGCGGGGCAGAGAACGGGTCACGCCGTCCGCAGTGATCTGGCGCTCGCCCATACATTCCAGCAGTGCGGCCTGGGCACGCGGCGTGGCCCGGTTGATCTCGTCGGCCAGAAGGATGTGGGTAAAGGCTGGCCCTTCGATAAACTGGAAGTGGCGGGTCTCCTGGTTGAAGATGCTGACGCCGGTGATGTCGCTGGGCAGCAGATCCGGTGTGCATTGCAGACGGCGAAAGTCTACGCCCAGGCTGATGGCCAGGGAGCGGGCCAGCATCGTTTTGCCCACGCCGGGCACATCTTCCAAGAGGACGTGGCCTTCGCAGAGCAGGGCAATGATAAGGGTTTCGATCACTTCCTGCTTGCCGACAATGACTTTGGCTACGTTGTCGCTGATCTTCTTGACGAATTCCTGGATACTCTGCATAGAACTGGCTTTCGTAGGTGGACGATGGGGGATTGTGAAAGAGTACACCTGATTGTACCCGATGGCGCGCGCATATTCAAAGGGTGGGTTGTGTGGAGAGTGAGCAGTAAGCAGTGAGCAGTGAACATTAAACAGTGGGCACTGTTCACTGTTCAGTGCGTAGCGCAGGGCGGAATGGCCTGATTTTCTTGACGCTGGGGGGTCTTTGTGCTATCGTATACCGGTATTCTGTCCCCGTAGCTCAGAGGATAGAGCAGAGGTTTCCTAAACCTTTGGTCGGAGGTTCAATTCCCCCCGGGGGCGCTGACAAGACAACGGGCAGTAGAGACGCCCCGTGTAACCACTGGATTGAGTGGTTACACGGGGCGTCTTTTTGTGTCCACTCCTACAAATGGCCCGTGACAGCGGGCCATTTGTGAATTCTCTACGTCTTGCCTTTCTATTTCCACACGCAGGGCAGAAAGAGCTTGTAGGGCAGATCGACGCTACAACTGAATAGATAAATTGTTACATCGTCGTTTCCGGAGCCACCCGGCCCGCCGTTTTGCCCAGTTGCCTCGATGCGCAACGTATGCAGACTGCCCGACAGATGGGGAGCCTCGAGCCGGCGGTTGAATTGCACGCCCACAGGGCCATAGGTGTTGTCGTGCCACACCTCCGCGCCGTCCACAGAGACCCGGGCATAGCCATCATTCTCATCACCCCAGAAATGGACGCCGACCAAAAAGCTGGGCGCATTGCACGTAAGCTCAATCCATTGCCCCTCTTCCAGCAACGCAACCCGATCTGATCCGTACCACAGACCATCACTGGCCGTCACTTGCCCCAGATCCGAGGGCTGATCGGGAAAAGGTGCGATGTTGTAGACTGCCCAATTGGGGTTCAAACCAGATGTTGGATCATAGAGGATGACGGGGGGCAGCGCATCGAAAGTGGTCGCCGGTTGCGCAGCGGAGCGCGGCAACCCTGCCGCGATATTGGCGGTCGAACTAAGATCCCCATCCCCTCCCGGTGAGTAAGCCGTCTCTATCCGAAACAACGCGACCGCAACAGCAACAATACCGATGAAAAGAATACCGACGAAAAGAAGCACGGTTCGCATAGTGTCGCTCCTTTCTGGCTGGAATTACCGCTTGTGACAGAGCAGGATTTGGATCGCTTTGGGATCGCTTCGGCTGTTACGCTCAACGCTATCGCCCCATCAGTTGATAGGCGTATAACCCGCCACTGGATAACGCGCACGCGACAGATGCGCGCATTCCCAATAACGATCGCGAACACGCTGGGGGACGGTTGTTCAGGTAAAGTGTGTGATACCGAATTGATTTGCAGCCAAAGTTCAAATTTGGAATTACTGACGGAATCGTTGATAATTTCAGAACCCTGACAATTATTTTACCTATCCCCATTCCAACTTTCCTTCCTGGTGGTATACAACAACTTACAATTTACAAGCACTGGAGACCGTATGCGATCCCGACACTCCCACTCGGCTATAGTACGAAGTTGCATTCTCGGTCTGGCGCTGCTCATGGCGCTCTTTCTGTTGCCCCACAGTAGCGACGCCGCGCCACCCGCGCCGGCGGCGGACAAGATCGAAGCCCAGGTTTTGGATGGGCTTGCCAAAAGCGGACAGACAACTTTCTGGCTCATCCTGTCCAGCGCGGAGGATTTGGGCAAGGCGTCGCGCATCCGAGACTGGGGCGAACGGGGACGATTTGTGTACAACCAGTTGCGCTCCACAGCCGACGCCAGCCAGGCGGGTCTCATCGCTCTGCTGCAAGCCCGCCAGACAAAGTACCGCGCTTTCTGGCTCGTCAACGCAATTCAGGTCACCGGCGGCCCTGTCCTGCTCAACGAGCTGGCCGCCCGCCCCGAAGTAATACGGATCGTCGCCGACCGGGTTTATCATATACCAACGCCCACACCTTCTGCCAAGCGGATACGCACCGAAGACATCGAGTGGAACATCGCCCACATCCGCGCACCCCAGGTCTGGGCCACTTTCGGTGTTCGGGGCGAAGATATTGTCGTGGCCAATATAGACGGCGGTGTGGACTTCACCCACCCGGCTCTGGTCGCCCAATACCGGGGCAATCTGGGGGGTGGCATCTTCGATCACAATTACAATTGGTTCGACCCCTACCATATCTGCGGCATTCAGGGGTCCATCCCCTGTGACAACGACGGTCACGGCACCCACACAATGGGTACAATGCTAGGCAGCGAAGGTGAGTCCGGCCCGAATCAGATCGGCGTTGCGCCGCGCGCCCGCTGGATCGCGGCCAAAGGCTGCGAAGGCTTTTCCTGTTCGGACGAAAGTTTATTGGCGGCTGGGCAATGGATTCTGGCCCCCACCGACCTGAACGGGCAGAACCCGCGCGCGGAATTGCGCCCGCACATCGTCAACAATTCCTGGGGCGGGCCGAGCAATGACCCCTTCTACCGCGCCGTCGTCCAGGCCTGGGAAGCCGCCGGCATCTTCAACACCTTCGCCATCGGCAACGACGGCGAAGGTGGCTGTCGCACGGCTGGCTCGCCGGGCGACTACCCAGAAAGCTACGGCGTAGGCGCGTTCGATAGAGATAACCGGATTGCCGACTTTTCCAGCCGCGGGCCGTCTGCTGTGGACGAGAACATCAAACCCAATATCAGCGCGCCCGGCGTGGATGTACGTAGCAGTATACCTGGTGGAAACTATGACGCTTTCGACGGCACTTCCATGGCCGCGCCCCATGTGGCCGGTGTTGTCGCGCTGATGTGGTCTGCTGCGCCGACCCTGGTGGGTGACATCGCCGCTACCCGCGCCCTGCTTGATGAGTCCGCCATAGACAGCGAAGACCTGCGCTGCGGCGGAACTCCGGCCAAAAACAATGTGTGGGGTGAAGGCCGTCTGGACGCCTTTGCTGCGGTCGAACGGTCGCCCCGGGGCGCATTTAGCAGTTAGGGGAGAGATCGGGGAGGAAGAGTGAGTCGAAGCGCCCATTGACCCAAGCCAGCCGGAGATGCAACAAATGATTGAAGCCGTCTTCGCTCCAACGCATGCCAACGCCTTTGAAGCGTTGCTGAATCAACC
>CAMDEX010000151.1 GCA_945897075.1 Litorilinea aerophila | reverse complement strand
CCGTCTCATACGTACCGGGCGCAGCAAGCAGCGCCCCTACGAAAAAGACGCACTCAGTCCAATCCCCGATCCCCGATCCCCAGTCTCCAATCCCCTCTTTTACCCCCGCACAGGCCGAATCCCCAGGTAGACCTGCGCGCCGCCCAGGGTGGCGAGGATTGTGCGCGCTGGCTTCCAGGGCAGCAGCCGGTTCAATTCGTTGGGGCTGAGCGGTGTGTTGTCGTTTGCCAGGAAGACCCGGAAGCAGGCCGCGCCGATGGGCAGATGCTCGTTGATAAAATCCGGATCGTTGGCGCAACGGGTGCGCAGACATTCCCAGAGTGCGTCGGTGCGGTGGACCTCCCCCGTCTCCGGGTCTACCCAGTCCACACTTTCTGTGTTGCGGTGATCGCTGAAACGATCGCGGCACTCTGCACACAACTGATCGCGCAGATAGAGACGGAAATCCCGCCCGCTCTCTTCCCACCAGGTGTAGTCAATGTGAAATTTGGTGTCCGCAGTCGGGCGGAACCAGTTGATATTAGGGCCAGCCGCAGCAGGGGCCATTGGTTATACCTCCAGGGCGAAGAAGCCGCCGCCTGTGTCCCGGAAGCGACGATTGCTGATCAGTGCATAGAAGACAGGTCCGGGCGGACAACGCCAGATCATATTCACCGCACTATAGACGGTCTTGGCGTGGGCCGTGCCCTGGGGGCTGAGCTTTGTCAGTTCAGGCACAATCTGTTCGACAAGCTCGTCCACGCTCACGCCAGCCTTTTCGACGCGTTGGGCCAGCGCATCCAACTGTTTGGTGTCGTCTGCCGAAACGATGAGATAATCGTCATATTCGCAGGTGATCTGAATTTTGTTCATCTCGAAGGTGATGCCCAGACTGTTGGCCGGGGCCGTGGCAAAGCGGCTCCATTCCCGCTTCATGCGCCGAGGACGAAAGTCAATGACCACTTCGCCCGGGTTGCGCGTCCGCTCCAGCGTAACCTGTGCGCCAACAGGCAGGCTATGCTCCTCCATCCACTCGCGCAGCCCGCTCACATAGCGCCCGCCGTGTACCACCCAGGCCGTAAAGCGCTTGCCCCAACGCCCGTCAATGACTGTCGCCAGCGAGCGGCCTTCGCTGCCGGCGGGGAAGAAGCTGCGCGTGCGGTTGTTGAGGGGCAGCGTCCCGTGGCGGCGGTGGGGGTAACTGAGCGCAAAGCTGGTGCTCGGCACAACCGATGGTAGATCGCTGCCGATGCCGCTTTCGCCCCATTCGTCGTCCAGTTCCCACTCGATCTGCAAGAGGTCTACGCTAAGCAGCGCACGGTTGTAGCGCGGGCTGTGCGGGCGCAACAGCGCCGGGATTTCCAGTGCCTCTTTGGGTTCTAGCCTCTTCAGATACCATACGTAGTCACTGCCGTTGCCCACCCGGTCAAAACGTTCGTCGCTGCCCAATGCGTGGTTGATGCTGATTATTTGCATGGGCTGAGAAACATCGGCGCTGACATCAATCTCTTTGAGGATTTCCTGGGAGGAGAGCGGACGGCCCTGCATTTCGATCATTGCTTCGGCGATGTTTAGATGGCCTACATGCACATCGGCCAGCATATCCGTCAGCAACCAATACGCGCCCACCTGGACAAACTCGTTGTGGCGCTCGCCCTCTTCCAGGGCAAAGAGCAGGCTTTCTTCAATCTCGCCCTGGTAGAGTTTGTAGATCTCTTTGGCCGTGAGCAGCGCGCCTTCTTCGATCATTCCCTGGCCGCTGGTCTGGTTGAGGCGGTGGGGTGTCTTCAAGCCGGAGGCAAATTCGCGCTTCGCTCCATTGTTGAGGAACTTCACTTCAATCACGGAAAAATCGCCGTGTTCGGGATTTTCGCCGGGCCGGGTGGCTGTGACCTCTGCTACCGAAAAATCCAATACCGGAAAGACGAGAGTTTGACCTACTGCATAGGACTTGTCGGGCTGGTAGATTTTGCCCTTGGACAATTCAGATTCCATCCGGTTGGCTTCCCGCCGCAGATACTCCTCGATCAAGCGCAGGGCCAATTTTTCGGTCGTTAGAGGCGAACTGGCATCCAAGACAAGCTCGTGGATATAATCCAGATCGTCCTGCGTTACTTCAAACTGATCGCGCCAGAACGCGGCTGTTTGGGACTTTCTCTGCAACACACACCCCTCCTACCTTACAAGTCAGTCTGTATTCGTAATAAAAGCGGACGCAGATCAAAAGATTGAAACAAAGGACACGCAGATTTTAAGTTGGATGTGAGCCACAATCAGCGATGTTCAATCCAAATCAAAAAATCTGTATTTTCAATTTCACCAATTCAACAACTCATTATAGCAGTCGTCAGGAGGAATTTCAAAAAGCCGTCTCGGTTGTCAATCTTGAAATTGCGTTCTGCGCTTCTTTGCGCTAGGATAGACCCACCAATTCGTGTTTCACCCCTCCCCGCACGGAGAAAGAAGGTCACAATGACCACTATTGCAATGATCCTGGCTGGCGGTGAAGGCACACGCCTGACCGTCCTTTCCGAGCAGAGAGCCAAACCTGCGGTGCCCTTTGCCGGCAAATTCCGCATCATTGACTTCACCCTCAGCAATTGCGTCAACAGCGGCATCTACACCATCGGCGTATTGACCCAATACCGTCCCCACAGCCTGAACGAACACATCGCCATCGGCAAGCCCTGGGACCTGGACAGGGCGCGGGGCGGCGTGCGTCTGCTCCAGCCCTACCAGGGGCGGGGCAACCAAAATTGGTACGCAGGCACCGCCGACGCCATCCACCAGAATATGAACTTTGTCCACGAACACAACGCGGACCAGGTGCTCATCCTCTCCGGTGACCACATCTACAAAATGGATTACGGCCCGATGCTGGCCTATCACCGGCAGCAGAACGCCGACCTGACGATTGCCGTCATGCCCGTGCCCATCGAAGAAGCCAGCCGCTTTGGTATTATGGAGGTGGCGGAAGACGGCGTCATCACCCAATTTTACGAGAAGCCCAAAGAAAACCGGGGCAATCTGGCTTCGATGGGTATTTATATCTTTAATGCCAGATCTCTGCAGCAGCGGCTCGATGAAGACAGCAAAGAGACGCCCCGGTCTGATTTTGGTAAGCACGTCGTCCCTGCCATGCTGGCCGCGGGGGATCGGGTCTACGCCTACCGCTTTGAGGGCTATTGGGTAGACGTGGGCACGGTGGATTCCTATTGGGCCACCAATCTGGAACTGGTGCAGCCCCATCCGGCCCTGGACCTCTACAACGAGGATTGGCCGCTGCATACCAAATCGGAAGAGCGCCCACCGGCCAAAATCGGCCCCCAAGCCAAAGTCACGCAGAGTATGGTTTCCAACGGCTGTGTGGTGCGCGGGCTGGTGGAGAACAGCGTTCTTAGCCCCGGCGTCTATGTCAGCCCCGGCGCTGTGGTGCGCAATAGTATTGTGATGAACGATTCGTGGATCGGGCCGGGTGCGCTCATCGAAAAATCGGTGGTGGACAAGCAGGTGATTGTCGGCGCGGGCGCGCAGATCGGCGTGGGCGATCCCGCGGTTGTCAATGAGAAGATGCCCGACCGCCTGGCCTTCGGGATTACTGTCATCGGCAAAGGTGCCGAGATTCCCGACGGCGCACGGGTCGGCACGAATGTGCTCATCAACAGCGACCGCCGCGCCAAAGATTTTCCTGCCGACGGCGAAGTCAAAGATGGGCAGACGGTATAACGAAGAAGCGTGATACGTGAAACGTGAGTGTACGTCACATACACTCACGAGTCACGTTTCACGTTTCTGGATGAATTTTGTCTCAACCCCAGCGAGGTGATATAGATGGCCCGTGCATTTGCAATGATTATGGCTGGCGGCGAAAGCCAGGATTTGAGCGTTCTCACCGAAATCCGTTCGGAACCGGCTGTGCCCTTTGGCGGCAAATTCCGGCTGGTTGATTTTTCCCTGAGCAACTGTGTCAACAGCAACATCCACAATGTGGCTGTGTTGACCCAATACCGGCCGCGCAGTTTGAATGACCACATCGGCATCGGCAAGCCCTGGGATTTGGACCGGGCCAGCGGCGGCGTGCGTCTGCTCCAGCCCTACCGGGGCGGCCCCTATGGGGATTGGCAGCGTGGCTCCGCCGACGCGGTGCGCCGCAACCTGGACTATGTGTCGCAACAGAACGAGGAGTACGTGCTGATTCTCTCCGGTCGCCACGTCTCGGTGATGGACTACCGGCCTCTGATCCAGCACCACGCCCAGACCGAAGCCGACGTGACTGTGGCCGTGCGCCGGGTCAATCTCCACGAAACCCACCGCTTCGGCATCGTCTCCACCGCCGCGGATGGGCGCATTGTCGAGTTTCAGGAGAAGCCGCGCCGTTCCCCGCGCAACCTGGCCTCTATGGGCATTTATGTCTTTCGTAGGGACTTTTTGATTGAATTGTTGGCGAGCACCACCCATGTAGACTTTGGCTATCACATTCTGCCTGCGCTGCTGCAAGAAAACCGCCGCGTGCAGAGCTATACCTTCCCCGGCTATTGGGCCGACATCAGCACAATACAGTCCTATTGGGAGGCCAATATGAGCCTGATGGCCGAGGAGCCTGCGCTCGATCTCTACGATCCCCAGTGGATCATCCATACCCGCAGCGAAGAGCGCGCGCCGGTGAAATTGGGACCCAACGCGGATGTGGATGGTACGCTGCTCTCGAACGGCTGCCAGATTGACGGCACGGTGGAGCGTAGCGTGCTTTCGCCCGGCGTGCGGGTGGCGGAGGGGGCGGTTGTACGCGACAGCATCATCCTCAACGATACGGTCATCGCGGCCGGCGCGCTGGTGGATCGCTGTATTGTAGACAAAGATGTGATTATTGAGGAGGGGGCGCAGGTGGGTCACGGCGACAACAACAAACCGAATGCTGCCCTGCCCGAACGGCTCAACACCGGCATCACCCTCATCGGCAAGGGCAGCCGCATCCCCGCCGGTATCTCCATCGGGCGCAACGTCGTTGTCCACCCCTTCAGCGGTGACGACGCCTTTGGCAAGCGCAAGAGCGTGCGCAGCGGCAGCGACGTGGGGAAGGATATGAGATAAGAGATATTGGGGTATTGGGTATTTCGTTGGTGGCGTAAAAAGTCCCCGGCACTTTCTGAAGTGCCGGGGACTTTTTCATCCCCTTACTACCCGTCCCGAAATACCTAAATACCCCAATACCCCAATCTCCCAATACCCTCTTCACCCGCCCGCTTTCTTTGCTTTGTAGCCCAGACCAAGCAGAATCTCCACGATTTTCTCCCGGTGATCGCCCTGAATTTCCAGCACACCCTCTTTGAGCGTTCCGCCCGTGCCCAACGCGTTCTTCAGATGCTTCAAGAGCGCCTCTTTGCCCACAGCCGGACTCATCACTCCCTCCACCAGTGAGACTGTCTTCCCGCCCCGCCCTTTGCGTTCCAGCCGCACGTAGACCGGTTGGCTGCCCTGAATGGCGAAGGGCGCGGCCGGGTTGCGGGGCATCTGTACGGGGGCTTTTTCCGCTTCCGGCTGTGGATCGGTCGAATAGGCCAGCCGTCGGTTGTTGGTCATCGAATGGACCTTCTGCGCAGTGTATTTTGCAAATCAAATTCAATCCATTTCTCAATCAGCCAACTCGGCACGCACTCTAGACTCGTATTCGCCTGCTTCATACGATACTTCCTTACTCCGCCCGTTCTGGCGCGGCATCGTAGATGCTGCGCAGCAGCCCGGCCCGCTCTGTCTCTGTGGCCCAGCGGGGCTGGGCGTAATCCTCCAGCACTGCTGTCAGAATCTCTGTGCTGATCACCCGCCCCCGGTAGATTGTGTGGCGGGCCATCAGTTCTGTGCGTGTCTGCCAGCTCCACATCTGATCAAAGAAGAGATTGCCCAGTCCGTAGACGATTGCGCCGGGACGCCCCGCACCCTCCGGCCCGTAAGCTTCGAAAGCCTGGGGCACGTGGCTCTGTACACCGGTGACAATATCCACGCCCTGCGCCCGCACTTCTCGAAATTCCGTCACCTGCTCGCCGGTGGGGTAGGGGTTGTAGGTCTCCAGATATTGCAGCTCCACTGCGATCACATCTACTTCTGGGCGCAGTTTTTTGATTGTCTCGAAAATTTCCTCTTTGTGGTCGTAATAGTAGCACGCGCCGGGCAGTTCGTCTGTGGCCCAGGCGAAGGAAGGGCCGAAGGCCAGCGCCGCGATAAAAGCGAAACGGTTGCCGTTGTGCTCCCAGAGCAGCGGCGCGCACGCCTCTTCCACAGTCAGCCCGCTGCCGTAAATAGCGATGTCGTTCTCCCGATACCAGCCGATAGATTCCCGCGCCCCGTCTCGGCCAAAGTCGTTGACGTGGTTGCCGCTCAGCCCCACAATGTCCGTGCCCACCGCTTCCAGCGCTGCCCAATAGGTAGTGTCGCTACACATCGTCAGGTTGTCCTGGGATGCGTTGACCACGCAGCCTTCGATAAAAGGCACTTCGTTGCTGATGTGGGTGATGTCCGCCGCGGAGAGCGTAGGCGAGATGATGCGGGCTGGGTAGTCGTAGCCGTTGCGTTCCATTTTGGCCGCGGTGACCCGTGTCATGGCGGTGACACCTGTCATTACCAGCGTTGTCAGGCGGTCTGCGTCCCGGTTGCTGCCATTGGTAACCTGAGCGGCTAAGAGTTCCGCCAACTCTGTGGCATAGCTGCCGCGCACGGCCACTGCCGCGGCCAGGCTATATGTGCTGGGATCCAAATGGTTGTCCAGTACACTGACCCCATCCACCGACAGAACTTTGAAACGGGGATGCAGCCGGTCAAAGGGCACAATGCCCACGGCGCTGGCGTCGGCCTCCACAAGAGCCAGAATTCCGTTCGTGTCTGTGACGATCACCGACTCGGCCATTGGTGTACCCAACAGCGCATGCAATTCTGCCACGTATTCACGGGTCACGGCCAGCGAACCGCCGCCTGCGCCCTGCCAACGCGCGGCCAGTTCCGCCTGTGCGATGTCGTCAGTGACAGTGGAAAAAGCCACGACCGGCGCAAAGAAGCGGCTGTAGACCGCGGCATCCTCTGCTGCGCTCAACGACATTAACCCGATCGTCGTGTCGGCGCGACTGCCCCGGTCGAGCAGAAGAACCTTCTTGAGACCGTTGCCGGTCTCCAGCGTCTTCACCCGATAGACAAGCAGAGAGAGCAAGCGGTTGTAATAGCGCTCCGGCAAGCCTGAATCAATCACAACTGTCAGCCAATCCGACTGGACTTCTTGTGGACTATGCGCGGTGGCCAGGCGTGCAGGCCGCGCCGCTGTGGTCAATGTCAGCAACAGCGTGACCAGCAAGACCGTCAGAATGCGGCTGTGCAGCTTTGTGGCTTGGCCGCCCATTCTGCTCAGGCGGTTTGGCATCGTGTGAGAAACGTCTGTCATTATCTGGCTCCGTATCGTACAGGATTCGTACTGAGTTTGAGCGCAACGATTGAGAGTTCTGGCCGATTGTGGGCCAAAACTGCTGGAAGTATACGGCTATGTGTTTCATTCTCAAAACATTTGAAGACGGTTCATCGTTGACAACTCGCCATTCCTTCGCTATAGTCGCAGTGGCAAATATGCACTCTGCGCGGGTTGTCTACACGCCAACTTTTACCAGATAACTGGGGGATTATATCGAATGTCCTCGATTCTCTTCGTCTGCACCGCCAACCAGTGCCGCTCACCCCTGGCCGAAGTGATTGGCCGCCAGCTTCTTACAACCCGCTATCCGGGGATAGCGTGGCAGGTTGGCTCAGCGGGTGTGCGCGCGGTCAATGGCTATCCGGCCACGCCTGCGTCGGTCACAGTGGCCGGTCGCCACGGCTTCGATCTCAGCCGACACAACAGCCGGGCGCTGACAGAGCCGGTTGTCGAAGCGGCCGATCTGCTGGTGACGATGGAGGCGGCCCACAAGCGCGCCATCCTGGCTGCATTCGTCCAAGCTGAGGGGCGCGTCTTTGCGTTGGGCGAACTGATCGGCGAAAGCGCCGATGTGGATGACCCCATCGGCCTGCCGTTGGAGCAATACGAATATACCTACGCCCTGTTGGAGAAGTGGATTAACGAGGCACTCCCCCACATCGCCAGGCTGACGGGTGCGGCGTAGGTGCATTGCTTGCAGCGTCCCTACGGAGTGACAACAAATCATGTAGCAGAGGAACAGCGAATGAACGCATACGAACGCTATCGAGTGCAGCCGGGCAGACGGATCGAACTGGGCGACTGGAATCCTGCCGAGACAGCGGCCTTTGACGGTGACAAGAAAGCAGGCCAGGACGCCACAAAGGAGTTGAACAAACGGCTCGAGAGCTTGCAAGAGTTGCTCTATGCCGAAGGCAAACACAAAGTGCTGATTGTGTTACAGGCCATGGATACCGGCGGTAAAGATGGCGTCATTCGTCACGTCTTCGACGGCGTGAACCCCCAGGGTGTGAAGGTCGCCAGCTTCAAACGGCCCACCCCAGAGGAGTTGGCCCACGACTATCTCTGGCGCGTCCACCAGCAGACACCGGGCCGGGGCGAGATTGTCATCTTCAACCGCAGCCACTACGAGGACGTGCTGGTGGTGCGTGTCCATAATCTCGTCGCGCAGGAGGTCTGGGGCCGTCGCTACGAACAGATCAACGCCTTTGAGCAGCAGTTGGCCGAGGAAGGCACGACGATCCTCAAATTCTATCTGCACATTGACAAAGACGAACAGAAAGAGCGCTTGCAGGCCCGGCTGGACGATCCAGAAAAGCGCTGGAAATTCGCCGCAGGCGATCTGGACGAGCGCGCGCGCTGGCCCGCATACCAGACAGCCTACGAAGCCGTTCTCTCTCGCACGAGTACCCTCCATGCACCCTGGCACATCATCCCCGCCAACCACAAGTGGTATCGCGATCTGATCATCTCGCAGATTCTGGTGAACACGCTGGAGGGACTGGATATGCGCTACCCCCAGGCCGAAGAGGGGCTGGAAGGGCTTGTGATCGAATGACTGGGGCGGCGTGCTTCTGGATGCGCATTGATATATGCCAGCGACTGGTGGCGGAAATAGGTATTGTAGAGTTCGGCGTAGTGGCCGCCCTGCGCCATTAATTCTTCGTGACTGCCCTCTTCGATAATCTCCCCTTTGCACAGGACGAGGATGCGGTCCGCGGCGCGCACGGTGGAGAGGCGGTGGGCGATCACAATGGACGTGCGGTTGTGGAAGAGCAGGTCGAGGGTCTGCTGAATCTGCGCTTCGGTGAAGGGGTCCACGCTGGCCGTGGCTTCGTCCAGAACAAAGATGGCCGGGTTGTGCGCCAGCATCCGGGCCAGCACCACCAACTGGCGTTGACCCATACTCAGCCGTGTACCGCGTTCGCCCACTTCGGTCTGTAAGCCGTCGGGCAGCGTTTCCAGCCACTCCCCGCCCGCGATCTGGCGGGCGATTGTTTCCACCTGGGCGTCTGTCAAGGCCGGCTTGGCGTAGCGAATGTTGTCCGTCACTGTGCCGGCAAAGAGAAAAGGCGTCTGGCTGACGATGCCCAGATGGCTGCGGTAGCTCTTCAAGTCCAGGCTACGGATGTCCTGGCCGTCAATCAGAATCTGCCCCTCCTGGAATTCGTAGAAGCGCGTGACCAGTTTGGCAATGCTGGACTTGCCCGCGCCCGTGTGCCCCACCAGCGCCACACTCTCGCCGGCGCGGATGCGCAGGCTGAAGTTGGGCAGTACCTGCTCCTTTTCGCTGTAGCGGAAACTGACGTTGACAAATTCGATCTCCCCGCGCAGCTTCTCCACCGGTTGATTGCCCGTCTGATTCACCACCGGCGCGGCGTCGATCAGCGCAAAGATGCGTTCGGTCGCGCTCAGCCCGGCCTGGAATTGACTCCAAAAGGCCGACAATTGCAGCATCGGAAACCAGAAGCGGTCCAGGCTGTTGATAAAGAGATACCAGGCCCCCATTGTGATGATGGACTGGCTGACACTGTAGCCACCGGCATAGAGCAGAATGCCTGTGCCCGCACTGCTGAAAAAAGTGAGAACGGGAAAGACGCCGGCCAGGACAATCCCGCGCCAGGTGTTGACGGTGTAGCTCTGGTTGTTAACCGCCTGAAACTCCTCGTAGATGCCCTGCTCGCGGCGAAAATTCTTGGCGACGTTGATGCCTGTCACCGCATCCTGGATGCTTACATTCACATTGGCGACAACCCGCTGGCTCTGCTGGGTGATGCGCCGGGCGATGTCCCGGAAGAGGTTGGAGACAATAAAAGCTACGGGGGCTAGGGCCAGCACGAGCAGAGCCAGCCGCCATTCAATCGTGAGCAGGACGACAAAGAGCATCAGCGAGAGCAGCAGTTGGCTGAAAACGTCTGTGACCAGCACGGCGACCCGGCCAAATTCGTCGCTGTCGCTGGTGATGCGGCTGACAATGCGCCCGGACTGGTATTTGTCGTAGAAGCTCAGGTCGTGGTTCATGGCTGCGCTGAAACTGTCCAGCCGCATAGCCAGCACAATATCCCCGATCAGCATTGTGGTCAACAGACGCCGCGCCCAGTTGAAAAGCCAGGTGAGAACGCCCAGCACCAGCAGCGCGGCGGAGAGCAGCAGAATGGACGAATTCGCCAGTGCCTGCGCGCCGCCTGCCCCGGTCATCAGTTCGATGCCCTGCGCAGCCAGCAGCGGCGCGGCGGTCTGCGCCAGGGAAAAGAGTGTGACCAGCAGCACAATCATCCCAAAACGGCCCAGCCAGGGGCGGAAATAGCCGCCCAGCCGGGCGATCAGCTCCCGGTTTGTATATTCGCGGTCATAAGCCTCGGCTTCCAGACCAGCACGTAGAAATGACATAAGGTTTCCTCATTTCAAGGATCGTGTAGGTAAAGCGGTTCAGTATAGTCTAGCGTAGAAGGGGCAAAAATGGCAACGGGGAGGGTGGGCGTTTTGAGATAGGAAGTATACATTGTGAGGCGCGCCGCACCAATTCGGCGTCTACGCATGGGAAACCTGTTGATTATGGTCATTCTCTTAACGGAAGACGCAAATTGGTGTATTATTATTCACGTCGTGAATAAAAGTTATTCACGACGTGAATAACTTGTTCAAAATGCGCTGAGGTAGGGCGGATTGCCAATCCGCCTTACTTGCCCCCACCCCCCACATCTGCTACCCTATCTCTATGAACGGAAATTCACCGGACGTCCTGCGCGGCGTCGTCGAGCGCATCACCTATCACAGCGAAGAGACCGGCTACACCGTTGCCAAATTGGCCCCGGAGCAGCGGCCCAGCCACCTGCCCCACTGGCAGACAGAAGTCGCGCTGGTGGGCACAATGCTGGGCGTCACTGTGGGCGAATCGGTAGAGGTACGCGGGCGCTGGACAATGCACGCCGAATACGGCAAACAGTTCACTGTCGAGACGATGCGTTCGGTGCTGCCCGCCACTGTAGCCGGCATCGAAAAGTATCTGGGCAGCGGGCTGGTCAAAGGCGTGGGTCCGGTGACGGCCAAACGCATCGTCGCCCACTTTGGCGCGGAGACACTGGAGGTGATCGACGGCGAGGTGGGGCGGCTGATCGAAGTGGCGGGGGTGGGCAAGAAACGGGTCTCGCTGATCCGCCACGCCTGGGCCGAACAGCGCGCCATCAAAGAGGTGATGATCTTTTTGCAGGGCAACGGCGTCAGCACCAGTCTGGCCACGAAAATCTACAAACGCTACGGCGACGACTCCATCGCCATTGTGCAGGCCGACCCCTACCGGCTGGCCCAGGACATCTACGGCATCGGCTTCCTCACCGCGGACAAAATCGCCCAGGCGCTGGGCATGGCTCTGGATTCGCCCCAGCGCATCGCGGCCGGGGTGGAATATACGCTGAACCAGTCCACCGACGAAGGTCATGTCTATCTGCCCAGCAACGAACTGATTTCCCAGGCCGCCGAACTCCTGGGCGTCAGCCGGGAGCAGACGGCTGCGGGCATCCTCCATCTGCGCGGCGGCGACCGGGTGAAAGTGGCCCCGACGGCTGGGGCGGATGCGCCGAACCTTAACTGGGCGGTGACGGCGGTCTACGGCGACGGGGGCGAAGTGCAAATGGCCCTGGCCGAGGAGAAGGCCGCATACGCCGCGCCCCGGCCCAGCGAAGTCAGCGCCTTTTTGCAGGAGGATCAGGCCGTCTATCTGACCCCCCTCTACTTCGGCGAAGTGGGGGTGAGCAACCGTCTGCGCCGCCTGCTTGCGCCCGGTTTCAGCCGTTTTGAACATTTCCAAAGCTGGAACTGGGAACACAGTTTTGCCGAGATGGAGCAGGAGACAGGCTTTGTCCTGGCGGAAAAGCAGCGGGAAGCCGTGCGCAGCGCGCTGACCCACCGGCTGACGATTCTCACCGGCGGGCCGGGCACTGGAAAAACAACCACTGTTCGTACAATTCTGCGTCTCTGTCAGACGACCGGGCGCACTGCTCTATTGTCCGCGCCCACCGGCCGCGCCGCCAAACGGCTCGCGGAAACCACAGGCCAGGAGGCCAAGACGATCCACCGGCTGCTGGAATTTCAGCCCAGCGAGGGGATGAGCTTCAAACGCAACGAAGAATCTCCGCTGGCTGGGGATCTGCTGATTGTGGATGAGGCGTCGATGCTCGATCTGATCCTCACCAACAGTTTGCTCAAAGCGGTGCCGCCGGGGATGCACCTGCTGCTGGTGGGGGATGTAGACCAGTTGCCCAGTGTGGGCGCGGGCAATGTGCTGGAGGACATTATCCAGGCTGTTGAGATCGCGCAAGGCAACAGATTTACCGCAAAGATGCAAAGAGGCAAAGATGCAGAGGAGAGGGGAGAATCCCCAATCCCCAATCCCCAATCCCCACTCTCCAACGCGGCGGTGGTGCGGCTGGATACGATTTTTCGCCAGGCCGCGGGCAGTTATATCATTGAGAACGCCCACCGCATCAACCGCGGGCAGATGCCGGAGCTGGACAATGACAAAGCCAGCGACTTCTTCCTCTTTCGCACGGAGGAGCCGGAACGGGCCGCCCAGCTCGTCGTAGAGCTGGTGCAGGAACGCATCCCCCGCCGCTTTGCCATCCCTGCGCAGGATATTCAGGTACTCAGCCCGATGCACCGGGGCGTCGTCGGCGTGGCCGCGCTCAATGACGCCATTCAAAGCGCCATCAACCCGCCCAACCCCAACCGGCCCGAACGGATGGTGGGCAGCCGCATCTTCCGCGTGGGCGACCGGGTGATGCAGATTCGCAACAACTATGACAAAGAGGTGTATAATGGGGATATGGGCCACATCACCGCGCTGGATGCGATTGAGCAGCAGGTGGTGGTCTCGATTGACGGCAAACCGGTGGCCTACGACTTTCTGGAACTGGACGAATTGACCCACGCCTACGCGGTCAGTGTGCATAAAGCCCAGGGCAGCGAGTTTCCCGTCGTCGTGATTCCGGTGCTGACCACCCATTATATGATGCTGCAACGCAACCTGCTCTACACGGCTGTCACCCGCGCCCGCCGCCTGGTGGTGCTGGTAGGCCAACCCAAAGCCATCGCCCTGGCCGTGCGCAACAACCGGGTGGCGGAGCGGTATACGGGCTTGACCGAACGATTGCGATTAGGCGAATAGATATTGGGTATTGGATATTTCGTAGTGGCGAGGCTTCGTTGTTTGTTGTCAACGGGAGTTGCCGGTGACAGGTCTCCAATACCCAATCAGAAATATCCAATATCCAATACCGAAAGGAACTTCTCCAATGAGCACAAACACCTCCCCCGCCATCGCCGTGCAGTTGTACAGCCTGCGCAATTACACCAAAGATTTTGCCGAGTTGATCCGCACAGTGGCCGGTGTGGGCTACAGCGCCGTGGAACTGGTGGGCACGCCCGGTCTGAGCGGAGCAAATGTGGCCGCGATTTTGCAAGAGAACGGCGTGCAGGCAGTCTCGGCCCACGTGGGCATTCAGGGGCTGCGCGACGATCTGGCCGGGGCCATCGCCTTTCACCAGGCCGTGGGCAACAGCCATCTGATTGTGCCCGCGCCGCCCAGCGAACTGCGCGAAGCCGCAGACGCCACAGCCTGGCGTAGCCTGGGCGCTGAACTGGGCGGCTTTGCCGCGCGCTGTGCTGATGCCGGGATGAGTGTCGGCTATCACAACCACTGGTGGGAGATGGCCGAGGTGGACGGCAAGCGCATCATTGACTGGCTGTTGGAAGGCGACACGTCGGGCCGCGTCTTTCTTGAATTGGACCTGGCCTGGGCGGTCAAAGGCGGCGGCGACCCGCTGGCGATCTTGCAGCAGTACGCGGGACGCTGCCCGCGCGTCCACGCCAAAGATTTGGCGCAGCCGGGCGAGAACGCCGACCAGATGGGGCTGGCCGATGTGGGCTATGGCACGCTGGATTGGGATGCGCTCATCCCCGCGGCCAAAGCAGCCGGTGCCACGGCTTTCGTCGTCGAACACGACCTGCCCGCCGATGCGGTAGCCAGTGTGCGGCGCAGTTTGGAGTTTCTGCGCGGGCGGGTCTAGTACAGCGCGGCGCAGTTTGGAGTTTCTGCGCGGGCGGGTGTAGTACAGCGCGGCGCAGTTTGGAGTTTCTGCGCGGGCGGGTCTAGTACGGCGTAGCGCAAATGCCTTAGAGCCTGAATTATTCAACAGGCTCTTGGCTAACCACAGAATACACGAAACACACGGAAGGGAAGACAAAAGAAAATTTTCCGTGTGTTTCGTGGTTGTTGGTTTGCGTCGCTCGTGTCTGAATTATTCAACAGCCTCTTAGCGGTTCCTGCTCCCCGCCGGTCACGGACCGGCGGGGAGCAGGAACCGGTGCGGAGCAAAAGGATTGCCCTATGACATTACAAGAGATTATTCTTGACGTCCACGCGCTGCGCGAAGACCTGGAAGCCTACGAGCGGAAGTTTGGCGTGCTGTCGGAGACATTTTACGAACTATACGCGGCCGGTGAGGAACCGGAAAATGACGCCTGGGTTCTGGATTGGGCTGACTGGGCCGGAGCCTATAAGATTCTTCTGCGCCGTCAGGAGGAGTTGGAAAAGCTATGACACTACAACAGATTATCCAGGACATACACGGGTTGAACCAAGAGTTGTTCTACCTGGAAAGCCAGTTCGGTCTGCTCTCTGCCGATTTCTATCATTTGTACAAAGCGGGTGAGCTGGAACAGAGCCGGAGTTTTATCCAGTGGATTGGCTATTACGAAGCCCGGTTGGAGAGGGAAGCCAAATATCGCAAGATAAGGTGGTTATGAGAAATGAACGCAAGCACAAAACTCCAGCTTTTGCAGGACATTTATCCCAATAGCGAGGAGTTGGACCGGATTCTGGAGAAGCTCCTCACCGTTGCCCTGGACGAACACCAGCAACGACTGCAACGGTACGACAGAGATATTCGTAGCTTTGAAGCGCAGTATAAAATGGAGTCTGACAGCTTCTATCGCCGCTTCGAGTCCGGCGAATTGGGAGACGACGCCGATCTCTTCGAGTGGTCCGGGCTGATCGAACTGCGCCAAGAACTTCGAGATACAGTTCTGCAAGCGGAAGGTTTGTTATGAGTGATGTCTCAATGTCATTAAGTTAGGGTTTTAGCGAGTTGATTTGTAAGCGAAAGCATATTTTTTTGGCCTAACTCTCAGGCGGCGAGGGACGGAACGGTTAGGACGGACAGGTTCAATAGTGGAGGTGAATTGGGTCCATAAGGCTTGCAAGA